>JBGSIZ010000215.1:0-15971 GCA_041742255.1 Marivivens sp.
ATCACCTCGGCCTGTTTGATGCTGGCGATGTCCACCAGCCGACCTTTGTAGACCGTGGCCCCTTCGCCCCGCGCCTTGGCCGCGTCCATCGCCGCGAGGATTTCGCGCGCTTCGGCCACGGCGGCGGCGGAGGGGGTGAACACCTCGTTGCACAGGGCCACCTGTTTGGGGTGGATCGCCCATTTGCCCACCATGCCCAGCGTGGCCGACCGCCGCGCCTGTGCCCGGAAGCCGTCGTCATCCGAAAAGTCCCCGAAGGGTCCATCCACCGGCAGAACCCCGTGCGTCCGGCACGCCGCGATGATCGCCGTTTGCGCCCAGTGCCACGGGTCCGAATAGTGCCGCGTCCCGTCGTGGAGCATGTAGTAGTTGCCTTGCGTGCCCCCGATCCCCGTCGTTTGCATCCCCATGGACGCCGCGAAATCCGCCGCCCCCAGCGACATGGCCTGCAACCGCGGGCTGCCCCCGGCGATGTCCGTCACATGCGCCAGACCTGCCGCCGATTCGATGATCACCTCAAAGCTGATCGGTTTGGTCCGACCCCGCGCCCGTTCCACCGCCGTCACCAGCGCATCCACCGCATAAAGGTCTGCCGCGCACCCGACCTTTGGGATCATGATCTGGTCGAGCCTGTCCGACCCTTGTTCCAGCAAGTCCACCACGTCCCGATACCACCACGGCGTGTCCAGCCCGTTGATCCGCACCGACAGCGTTTTGGAACCCCAGTTGATGTCGTGCGTGGCCTGAATGATGTTTGCCCGCGCTTGATCCTTGTCGCCGGGGGCCACGCTGTCCTCCAGATCGAGGTTGATCACGTCCGCCGCAGAGGCCGCCATTTTCTCGAACAGGGCTGTTCGCGATCCCGGCCCGAACAACTGGCACCGGTTGGGGCGGGCGACGGGTGTGGGTTGCAGGAGAAAGGACATGGGCGACCCCCTGAGTAAGGAAATTGCGTGATTGGTTGCCAAAGAGATAGGTTATTGCGCAAACCCGTGCAAGCCGGGTTTTGCAGGTGCAGCAATTGCTGGGGAGAATGTGGGAGGATTGTGCGCCTATCCTGCCATTTCCGCAGAATCCTTGTGTGTCTGATCATATTTCAGACAATGATCGTGAGGACATCGCCCCGTTTTCCGTGACAAGATGCCGTCAACGCCACAGGAGCCTGCGCCATGATCGAGACCCCCTATCTGCTGTTTCTGGGTGATGCCCCGGATATGCTTGCCGCCAAGGTTGCCATCGGGATCAAGGATTGGCGTCCGCACAATGCCATCGCCCAATTCCGGATGGAGGGGTGCAAGGCCGATCTGGGCCTGCCGGATATGACCCTGCGAGAGGCCCGCGCCGCCGGTGCCCGCACGTTGGTGATTGGTGTGGCGAACCGGGGCGGCGTCATTTCCCCCGGTTGGAAAAAGGTGTTGATTGCCGCACTTGAAGAAGGATTTGACCTTGCCAGCGGGTTGCACAACCTGTTGCGCGACGAACCCGATCTAGCGGCTGTGGCGCAGGCCACGGGGCGTCAACTGCACGATGTCCGCGTGCCCCCGGTCGCCTACCCGATTGCCAATGGCGTCAAGCGGACGGGCAAGCGTGTGTTGGCCGTGGGCACCGATTGTTCGGTGGGCAAGATGTATACCGCATTGTGCATGGACCGCGAGATGCGCGCCCGTGGGATGCCGTCCACGTTTCGCGCCACCGGACAGACGGGTATTCTGATCACGGGCGACGGTGTCCCGCTGGACGCTGTTGTCGCCGATTTCATGGCGGGCGCTGTGGAATGGTTGACCCCCGACAATGACCCCGCCCATTGGGACATCATCGAGGGGCAGGGGAGCCTGTTTCATGTGTCCTATTCCGGGGTCACCCTTGCCCTGATCCATGGTGGTCAGCCTGATGCGTTGGTGGTGTGTCATGAACCGACCCGCGCCCATATGCGCGGATTGCCCGGTTATGCCTTGCCCAGTATGGCGGCCGTCCGCGACATGGCGCTGGCCCTTGCCCGTGTTGCCAATCCCGAATGTCAGGTGATCGGTTATGCCATCAACACCCAGAACATGCCCGAGGATGAGGCCCGCGCCTATATCGCCGAGGTCGAGGCCCGGTTGGGCCTGCCCGCCACCGACCCGTTCCGGTTTGGGGCTGCAAATCTGGTGGATGCGCTGGCCGCGTTGTGATTGGATCGACCCCTGCGGGGCCGACGCCTCTGGCGGAGGTATTTGGGACGAGATGAATGGAGGACGCGATGCAGATTGACGTGACGCGCGATGTGTTCCCGTTGGCGCAGGTGTTTACCATTTCGCGCGGCAGCCGGACGCAGGCCGAGGTTTTGACCGTCCGCCTGACCCGTGACGGCCATGCCGGGTGGGGCGAATGTGTGCCCTATGCCCGGTATGGCGAAACGATGGACAGTGTGGCCGCCCAGATTGCCGGGTTGCCGCCGCAGTTTGACCGTGCCGCCTTGCAGGATTTGCTGCCCCCCGGTGCCGCCCGCAATGCTGTCGATTGCGCGTTATGGGATAGCGCCGCAAAGGCCGCCGGTGTCCGCGTTTGGGAGCTGTTGGGCCTGCCTGCGCCCCGCCCGCAGATCACCGCATATACCCTGTCGCTGGCCGAGCCTGCCCAGATGGAGGTGCAGGCCGCCAAGAATGCCCATCGCCCGGTGTTGAAGATCAAGCTGGGCACCCCCGACGACATGCCCCGGTTGGAGGCCGTCCGCCGCGGTGCCCCGCGCGCCCGCATCATCATTGACGCCAATGAGGGGTGGACCGCCGAGGTTTATGCCGATCTGGCCCCGCATCTGGTGGGGTTGGGTGTTGAATTGGTCGAGCAACCCTTGCCTGCCGGGGCCGACGATATGCTGGCCGAAATGCACCGCCCGTTGCCCGTGTGTGCCGACGAGGCCTGTCATGACCGCGCGTCCTTGCCCGGATTGCGCGGCAAATATGACGTGGTGAACATCAAGCTGGACAAGACCGGCGGTCTGACCGAGGCCTTGCAGTTGCGCGATGCCGCCCGCGCCGCCGGATATGGTGTGATGGTGGGTTGCATGGTGGGATCGTCCCTTGCCATGGCCCCTGCCACCCTAGTTGCACAGGGTGCCGGGTGGACAGACCTTGACGGGCCGCTGTTGTTGGCACAAGACCGCCCGGAACCGTTGACCTATGACGCCGAGGGTGTTCACCCGCCCCGGCCCGCACTTTGGGGATGAACCGCCGATGACCCGCACCGTTTATGTGAATGGCACCTATCTGTCCGAACATGATGCCACCGTGTCCATTTTTGACCGCGGGTTTCTGATGGCCGACGGCGTGTATGAGGTCACATCCGTTCTGGATGGCAAGTTGATTGATTTCGCCGGCCATGCCGCCCGGTTGGAGCGGTCGCTGTCCGAACTCGACATGGCCAGCCCGATCACCACCGACGATCTGTTGGAGGTTCACCGCGAATTGGTCCGGGTGAATGGCATCGACGACGGCATGATCTATTTGCAGATCACCCGTGGCGCCCCCGGCGACCGCGATTTCGCCTTTCCCGACCCCGCCACCACCCCGTCTACCATTGTTCTGTTCACGATGGCCAAGCCCGGTCTTGCCAACAGCCCGATGGCCAAGACCGGCATGCGTGTCATTTCCATCGAGGATATCCGGTGGGGCCGCCGCGACATCAAGACCGTCCAGCTGTTGTATCCCTCCATGGGCAAGATGATGGCCAAGAAGGCCGGATGCGATGATGCCTGGATGGTCGAGGATGGATTTGTCACCGAAGGCACCAGCAACAACGCCTATATCGTCAAGGGCAACCGGATCATCACCCGCCATCTGGGCGCCGAGATCCTGCATGGTATCACCCGCGCTGCTGTTCTGCGGTTTGCAGGGGAGGCCCAGATGGAGGTCGAGGAGCGGTCGTTTTCCATTGACGAGGCCAAGGCCGCCGATGAGGCGTTCATCACCTCTGCCAGCACGTTTGTGATGCCTGTTGTCGAGATAGACGGTGTGCCCGTGGGTGCCGGTGTTCCCGGTCCTGTCGCCGCCCGTCTGCGCGAGATTTATCTGGAAGAGAGCCGCAAGGTCGCCGTTTAGGCGGGCGCGTCGGTCACCAGAAGGCTGACCGACAGCCCGTCTGTGGATGTCACCCCTTGCAGCACCGCGATCAGGACGTCCCCGAGAAACACCGAGGTTGATAGCCCGTCGCCGTTGGTTTGCAGGGTGGGCGTGATGCCGGGGTCCGTTGCCACCGCCAGAACAAGCGTATCCCCGGTGCCAAAATCGGTGACGATCACCGGGCTGCCGCTGAAATCCTGTGCAAAGAGCGTGAACCGGTCCAGACCTTCGCCTCCGGTGAGCGTGTCGCCGGTATCCCCGTAGAGTTGGTCATCCCCCGCCCCGCCTGATAAAATGTCGGTGGTGCCGGTGTCGTCCGCCGCGTCGATCCCATACAGCACGTCGTTCCCGTCCCCGCCGACAAGCGTGTTGGACCCGGTCCCGTCTACCAGCGTGTCGTTGCCCGCCCCGCCATCGATGCTGTCGTTGCCAAGATCCCCCGGTGCGGTGGCTGGCGCGGTGCCCAATGTTGCCGGGGCCGTTCCCGTCCGGTCGTCGCCTGCGCCCAAGGATGCGGTGTCATCCCCGCCGCCGCCTGTGACCGTATCGTTGCCGTCGCCCGCAACAAAGGTGTCGGCGCTGTCGGTTCCGGTGACCGTGTCGTCGCCCGGCGTGAAGCCGTCGGACAGGTCGTCGGTGTCGTCGTCGTCGGGAAGGAGCGCCAGCCCCGCAAAACCTGCGAACAAGAGGATGGGAATGAGGCTGAACAACATCGGGCGGTCCTGTGGCGGCTATGGTTGCGCCCGGTTAACCATGCGATTGGGGCCGATTGATGGTGGCAAAGGGGCGGTTCAGTCTTCGTAGTCGAAGTGAAGGCAGTCTTCGTCGAGGTCGTTCGCTGTCACGCCGGTCAGGAGTGCCACGAGCCGCCCGCCGATCTCGATCCGCACGCCCGACATATCGGGCAGGTCCCGCAGCACCAGCGCCGCACCGATGTCGTTTTCCCCCAGCGTCAGCGAGAGAACCTCGGTCGCGGGATTAAACCCTTCGATAAGGGGCGCGAAGGGCAGGTTTGTATAGGTCCCTTCGCCAATGGCGAATGCGGTATCAAGGGGCAGCATGGCATCTCCGGTCTGTGACGCGGGGCGGCGAGCAGCGCACCCCTTGGGCCAAATGTGACCGCACTGTGGCTTTGAGTCAAATTTTCGCCATAATTGACATATGGTTTGCCAACAGTGCGCGGCGTTGCCCCCGATTGGTGCCCTATTTGTCCTTTGGTCCGACATTTTCCGCGAAGGATTTGGCAAAGGCCGCCTGTTTGGCCGCATCCGCGTCGGTTTGGTGGAGCGCCTGCCAGTCGGCAAAGGGCATGCCGTAGAAAACCTCGCGCGCCTGATCCTTGGTCATGTCCAGCCCGCGGTCGTTTGCCGCCTCTTGATACCAGCGCGACAGGCAGTTGCGGCAAAAGCCGCCGAGGTTCATCAAGTCGATGTTTTGCACGTCGGGCCGTTTTTCCAGCAGGTGGTGGCGCAAGGCGCGAAAGGCCGCTGCTTCGAGTTCGAGGCGTGTCTGGTCATCCATGACTTATCCTTTGTGGCTGTCGGCGGCATGAAGCGCCGCCTGCAAGGCAGGCAGAACCGCGTGTGCCCATGTGATTTGCTGGTCGGGCGTGCCGATCAGATCATTGCGCCATTCGATCAGCGCGTTGAGCCGCCCGTGCCGCAGCGCGTGCCGGTCGATGCTGTCCCCGTCCAGATGCCCAAGGTAGGGTTCATTGGCCCCGATCGCCAGCCGTTCGTTCGCGGTGGTTTCCGCCAGCGTCAACAGTGCCGGATCAGACTGCAACCCGGCAATCAGAGGGTCCGAGAGCCGTTGATCGTAGGAGTATAGCACCCCGAGTTGCCATGGCCGCCGGGGCCGCCCCCGCAATTGCGGTGTAAAGCTGTGGACCGCCAGAATGATCGTATCCGCCTGCCGCGCAGCCAGCGTTTCCAGCGCTGCGTGGTAGGGCCGATAGAGCCGGTCCATCCGCAGCCCAAGATCCGCCGCCCCGGCGTGCCGGTTGCCGGGGATCACCGTCCCGTCGTAGAGTTTCATCAACAGCGTCGGGTCATCCTCGCCCCGGTTGGGGTCGATCACCAGCCGCGAGAAACGCGAGGCGATGACCGGCGCGCCCAGTTGTTCCCCCAGCCGCCGCGCCACCCCGTAGGCCCCCACATCATAGGCGATGTGCCGGTCCATATCGGCGTCCGGCAGCCCCAAAGTGCCCCCGTTCACCCAAGGCGGCACATGGTTGCAGGCGTGGTCACAGGTCACCAGCCAGCGCGAGCGCCTGTCTGCACCGATGATTTCATAGGCAGGATGGGTCATGTCGGCCAAATTTGATGCGTCTTTGTGTTGTGATCCGCTTAGTTTAGTTGAGACGGGACGGGAAGTGCGCAATAAGGGCACCAAATCGGGCGTTAGCGGTAACGGCCCAAACAGAATATAAGGAAGAACGTCATGCGTCGTCATCGCAACGTCAAGATTGTGGCCACCCTTGGCCCCGCCTCCAACGATTATGAGATGATCCGCAAGCTGTTCGAGGCTGGCGCGGATGTGTTCCGGTTGAACATGAGCCACGGCGACCATTCCGAAATTGCCGTGCGCCATGCCATCATCCGCAAGGTCGAGGCCGATCTGGGCACCCCCATCGCCATTCTGGCCGACCTTCAGGGTCCCAAGCTGCGCGTGGGCGTGTTCAAGAACGGCGAGGAGGAGTTGATCCCCGGCCAGCCCTTCCGTCTGGATCTGGACGAGGCCGAGGGCGATGTGACCCGCGTCCGTCTGCCCCACAAGGAAATTTTCGACGCGCTGGAGCCGGGGTCCAGCCTGTTGGTCAATGACGGCAAGATCCGGTTGAAGGTTGTCGATTGCGGCCGCGATTTCGCCAATTGCGAGGTCATCGTTGGCGGCATCATTTCCAACCGCAAGGGCGTGAACGTCCCCGATGTCGTGTTGCCCGTGGCCGCATTGTCCGACAAGGACCGCAAGGATCTGGAGTTTGTGTGCGCGCTGGGCGTGGATTGGCTGGCGTTGTCGTTCGTGCAGCGCCCCGCCGATGTGGACGAAGCCCGCGTGTTGGCCAAGGGCCGTGCCGCCATCCTGTCCAAGATCGAGAAACCCGCCGCCGTCAAAGCCTTTGACGAGATTTTGGCCGTGTCCGATGGCATCATGGTGGCGCGCGGCGATCTGGGCGTTGAATTGCCCGTGCAGAACGTCCCCCCGATCCAGAAGCAACTGGTCCGCAAGTGTCGCGCCGCGGGCAAGCCCGTGATCGTCGCCACCCAGATGCTGGAGTCCATGATCGAAAGCCCGGTGCCCACCCGCGCCGAGGTGTCCGACGTCGCCACCGCCATTTATGAAGGTGCCGATGCGATCATGTTGTCCGCCGAATCCGCCGCTGGCCAATATCCCGTCGAGGCCGTCCTGACGATGAACAACGTCGCCATCGAGGTCGAGGCCGATCCCACCTATACCGAGATCATCGAGGCCAGCCGCAAGGCCAAGCGCACCACTGTTGCCGATGGGATCGTCGCCGCCGCCCGCGAGATTGCCGAGACCACCAACGTCAAGGCGATCTGCTGCTTCTCGCAGTCGGGCACCACCGCGTTGCTGGTTGCCCGCGAACGTCCCCGCGTGCCCATCATCGCCTTGACCAGTGTTGAAAAGACTGCCCGCCGGTTGTGCCTGTCGTGGGGCACCAATTGCGTGATCGTGGGCCCCGTGGACCGGTTCAAGGCCGCCGTTATCGCCGCCGTGCGCGCCGCCAAGGCCAAGGGTATCGCCACCGAGGAGGATCTGGTTGTTGTCACCGCCGGCGTCCCGTTCAACACCCCCGGTTCCACCAATATCCTGCGCGTGGCCCCCTGTGAGGAACGTTTGATTTACAGCGCCGAAACGGAGTAGTCTGCCCCGTAGTATGGGTATTTTGGGGAGGCCCGGATGGACGCGGACCTGTTTTTCGTGATTGGCCTGATTATTGCCGGGTTTTCCCTGCCTCCCATCGTGGGGGCCTTGTCCGAGGGCCGCGCCCCTCGCGCCGCCGCCATCACCGTGTTGATTGGCGGCGGGTTGATTGCGTTGGCCGTCAATGATCGTCCCGGCCGCTATACCATTGCCGACACGCCAGAGATTTTTGTGTCAGTCGTGGGGCGCTATATCAACTGACCCCTTGCCAAGGCCGGGCACCCCCCCTATACGCCCCACTTCTAGCCCCGTGCGACCGGCCAAAGTGGCATGCCGAGTCGTGCGATCACCACTCGAAAGAGGAGATGGAAATGCCCAAGATGAAGACCAAGTCGAGCGCCAAGAAGCGCTTTAAGATGACTGCGACCGGTAAGGTCAAGGCAGGACAAGCCGGCAAGCGCCACGGCATGATCAAGCGCTCTACCAAGTTCATCCGCGATGCACGTGGCACGACGACGCTTTCCGCACCTGATGCGAAAATCGTCAAGTCCTACATGCCCTACGACCGCTAAGGAGGCCCTGACATGTCACGCACCAAAGGCGGTACCGTCACCCATCGTCGTCACAAGAAAGTCCTGGACGCCGCAAAAGGCTATTTTGATCGCCGCTCGCGCACCTTCAAGGTCGCCAAGCAGGCCGTCGACAAGGCCAACCAATACGCGACCCGTGACCGCAAGGCCCGCAAGCGGAATTTCCGCGCGTTGTGGATCCAGCGGATCAACGCCGCCGTCCGCGCCTATGACGAATCGTTCACCTATTCTCGGTTCATCAATGGTCTGGCGCTGGCCGGGATCGAAGTTGACCGCAAGGTTCTGGCCGATCTGGCCGTGCATGAACCCGAAGCGTTCAACGCCATTGCCGCCAAGGCAAAGGCCGCGCTGGTCTGATCCCACCGGGATTTGAAACGCAAGCCGCGCGCCTGAAAGGGTTGCGCGGCTTCTTGCGTCTTGGGGGCGCTGTGATAGCAAGCCCCTGACAGAACAAGGGGGTCCGCGCATGGACGAGTTGAGACAGAAATATCTGGCCCAGATTGCAAATGCCGCCGACGAGGCCGCGTTGGAGGATGTCCGCATTGCCGCCATGGGCAAGCAGGGCGAGGTCGCCTTGCGGATGTGCGAACTGGGCAAGATGTCCCCCGAGGAGCGGATGGTCGCCGGACCCGCCCTGAACGCCCTCAAGGACGAGATCACCAGCGCCCTTGCCGCCCGCAAGATGGGGTTGGCCGATGCCGCCCTTGATGCCCGCCTGCGCGGTGAATGGCTCGACGTCACATTGCCCGCCCGGGGGCGTCGCCTGGGGACGATCCACCCGATTTCCCAAGTCACCGAGGAAGTCACCGCCATTTTCGCCGATATGGGATTTGCCGTCGCCGAAGGCCCCCAGATCGACAGCGACTGGTATAATTTTGACGCCTTGAACATCCCCGGCCACCATCCCGCCCGCGCCGAGATGGACACGTTTTACATGCACCGCGCGACGGGCGACAACCGCCCCCCCCACGTTTTGCGCACCCACACCAGCCCCGTGCAGATCCGCACGATGGAGGCCCAGGGTGCCCCGATCCGCATCATCGCCCCCGGCCGCGTCTATCGCGCCGATTACGACCAGACCCACACCCCGATGTTCCATCAGGTCGAGGGTCTGGCCATTGACCGCGATATTTCCATGGCCAACCTGAAGTGGTGTCTGGAAGAATTCGTCAAAGCCTATTTCGAGGTTGATCACGTCGATCTGCGGTTCCGCGCGTCCCATTTCCCGTTCACCGAACCGTCCGCCGAGGTCGATATCCGGTGTTCGTGGGAAGGCGGCACGCTGAAGGTCGGCGAGGGCGATGATTGGCTGGAGATTTTGGGGTCCGGCATGGTCCACCCCAAGGTGTTGCAGAACGCCGGCGTGGACCCGATCCAATGGCAAGGCTTTGCCTTTGGCATGGGCATCGACCGAATCGCCATGCTGAAATACGGCATCCCCGATTTGCGCGCTTTCTTTGATTCAGATTTGCGGTGGCTGCGCCATTACGGCTTTGCCGCGCTGGACCAGCCAACGCTGCATGGGGGGTTGAGCAGGTGACCCACCCCGATGATGATTATGAGGAATTGCAGGACACCTATCCGGGCGCGGGCACGTTCATGTTTGGCGACAGCGAGGCCTTGTGTCAGGAGTTGATCGCCCTTGTCCGGTCCGGCAAGAAGCGGGCCACTTGTGGTGCCTTGCGCGATTTTGAGGGTGAGCCGGAGTCCATGCCTGTGGTGGGCCGTTGTGACATTGCCGCCAATTGGGACGGCACCCCCGCGCTGGTGATCCGCACCACCAAGGTGCAGCAGGTCCGGTTTTGCGATGTCACATGGGATATGGCGTGGCGCGAGGGCGAGGATGATGACCTTGCTGGGTGGCAGGCGGGCCACAAGGCCTATTTCGCCCGGAATGGGGGCTTTGACCCGCAGATGATGCTGGTGTTCGAGTATTTTGATCTGGTCGAGGATTTTGTGGATCGATAGGGGGGCAGGCCGCTGCGCTGGGTCAATCGTATTGGGCTGATCGTGTTGTTGGTGGCCATTGTCGCCGCCCATATTGCCCTGTGGATGTCCCCCGATGTGCCCACCGAGGCCAAGCGCCGGTTGACCATCATCAATGCCAGCGTTTGGGCCGTCATTTTGTTGCCCGCGATTGGGGTCGGTCTGTGGCTGCGCACGATCAAGGCTCATGACAAGGCCCGCGAGAGCCAGCAGAACCACCGCTAGAACCTGTTTGCCAAATCGGCTAAGACCCCGCCAACGCACTTCATGGATCGAGACCCGCCGATGAAATTCACCCTTTCGTGGTTAAAAGATCACCTTGAGACGACCGCCACCGTCGCCCAGATTGCCGAGGCGCTGACCGATCTTGGTCTTGAGGTTGAAGGCATCGCGGACCCGGCCGACCGGTTGAAGGCGTTTACCCTTGCCAAGGTGATCCACGCCGAAAAGCACCCCGATGCCGACAAGTTGCGCGTGTGCCGGGTGATGACAGACGAGGGCGAAAAGCAGATTGTGTGCGGTGCCCCAAACGCCCGCGAAGGGATCACCGTTGTTCTGTGCAAGCCCGGCGATTATGTGCCGGGCATTGATGTCACCCTTGGCGTGGGCAAGATCCGTGGTGTCGAAAGCCACGGCATGATGGCGTCCGAGCGCGAGTTGGAACTGTCCGACGAACACAACGGCATCATCGAATTGCCCAGTGGTGCCGTGGGCGACCGGTTTGTCGATTGGTTGGCCGCCAATGCCCCCGAAAAGGTCGATCCCGTGATCGAGATTGCCATTACCCCGAACCGTGGTGACGCGCTGGGCGTGCGTGGCATTGCCCGCGATCTGGCCGCCCGTGGTCTGGGTCGGTTGAAGCCCCGTGATGTGGACCCGGTGCCCGCCACGTTTGACAGCCCGTTGCATGTGGAAATTGCCGAAGATGCCCAACCGTTGGCCCCGGTTTTCTATGGCCGTTTGATCCGCGGCGTAAAAAACGGCCCGTCCCCCGAATGGTTGCAACAGGCGTTGAAGGCCATCGGCCTGCGCCCGATTTCGTTTCTGGTCGATGTCACCAACTTTTTCACCTATGACCGCAATCGCCCGCTGCATGTGTTTGACGCCGACAAGGTGCAAGGCGCGCTGCGTGTTCATCTGGCCAAGGGTGGCGAGGACATCACCGCCCTTGACGATAAAACCTATACCTTGCAGCCCGGCATGATCGCCATTTCCGATGATGCCGCCGTCCAGAGCATTGCCGGGATCATGGGCGGTGCCGCCACCGGCGTCACCGAGGACACCGTCAACGTGTTTGTCGAGAGCGCGTTGTGGGACCCTGTTCAGATTGCCATGACCGGGCGCAAGCTGCGGATCAATTCCGATGCCCGGTATCGGTTTGAACGCGGTGTAGACCCCGCATTTGCCCTTGAAGGGTTGGAACATGCCGTGCGGATGATCGTCGATCATGCGGGCGGCGAAGCCTCGGCCATCGTCGCCGCTGGTGTCGTTCCTGAGTGGCGCCGCGCCTATCGGTTGAACCCTGCCCGCGTCCGCAGTCTGGTGGGGATGGATATTTCCGAAAGCACCCAGCGCCAGACCCTGACCGCCCTTGGGTTCCAGATGGATGGCGACATGGCCTATGTCCCCAGTTGGCGGTCCGATGTCCAAGGCGAGGCCGATCTGGTGGAGGAGGTCGCCCGGATCGCGTCCCTGACCAAGCTGGTGGGCAAGCCGATGGCCCGCGCCTTGCCCGGTGTCCCCAAGCCCATTCTGACCCCCGGACAGGTCCGGTCCACCATGGCCCGCCGCACCGCTGCTGCGTTGGGATATAATGAATGTGTCACCTATACGTTCATTGATCAGGCCGCTGCCGCCCTGTTTGGCGGAGGCGCGGAGGCCACTCGGCTGGAGAACCCGATTTCCGCCGATATGAGCCATATGCGCCCCGGATTGTTGCCCGGGTTGCTGCGCGCCGCCGCCCGCAATCAGGCGCGCGGGTTCATGGATCTGGCCTTGTTCGAAGTGGGTCATGCGTTTCATGGGGGCGAGCCGGGAGAGCAGCATATGCAGGTCGCTGGCATCCTGATTGGCCGCACTGGCCCCAAGGATGTGCATGGCACCGCCCGCCCGGTGGACGTGTTTGATTCCAAGGCCGATGCCGAGGCCGTTCTGGCCGCCATGGGTGCCCCCGCCAAGGTTCAGATCCTGCGCGAGGCCGATGCCTGGTGGCATCCTGGCCGTCATGGCCGCATTTGTCTGGGCCCCAAGAAGGTCATGGGCGTGTTTGGCGAATTGCACCCCCGCGTGTTGCGCGAAATGGATATCAAGGGCCCCGCCGTCGCCTTTGTCCTATGGCCCCAGGAGATCCCCGTGCCCAAGACCCGCACCGCCACCCGCCCCGCCTTGATCGTGTCCGAGTTGCAGGCCGTCGAGCGCGATTTCGCCTTTGTCGTCGATGCAGGCGTTGAGGCCCTGACGTTGTTGAATGCCGCCGCAGGTGCCGACAAGGCCTTGATCGCCGATGTCCGCCTGTTTGACGAATTCATTGGTGGCGGGTTGGGCGAGGGGAAGAAGTCCCTCGCCATCACCGTGCGGTTGCAGCCGGTGGATGCCACCCTGAAGGATGCCGATATCGAGGCTGTCAGTGCCCGGATCATCGAGAAGGTCACCAAGGCCACGGGCGGCGTTTTGCGCGGGTGAGTGCGGTTTAGGTGAAGAAAGAGGGGGGCTGTCTGCCCCCCACCCTTATAAGTGAAGAAAAGGGGGGCTGTCTGCCCCCCGGCCCTGCGGGCCGCCCCCCGAGGATATTTGACGCACAAAGGCTGCAAGGGTAGGGGGCAGCCGGGTTTGGCTGTCAGCCTTTGGGGGCAGGGATGGATTTGCCGGTTTGCACAGCGGGGCGGGCGTAGAACCGGTCCACATAGGCGGGCACGTTTTTCAGGTCTGCCCAGCCGGTGATGTCCTGTGCGCCGTAGAAATCGAGCGCGTTGAGCCATGGTGCCAAGGCGATGTCGGCGATGGAGAAATCCCCCGCGATCCAGTCTTGCCCGGCCAGTTGTTTTTCCACCACTGCCAGAAGCCGCTGTGCCTCGGTCACATAACGTGCCTTGGGCCGGGGGTCGTCGATGTCTTTGCCCGCGAATTTGTGGAAAAAGCCCAACTGCCCGAACATTGGCCCCACGCCCCCCATCTGGAACATGACCCATTGGATGACGCGGTATTTGTCCGCCGCCGAGGCCCCCAGCAATTTGCCCGTCTTTTCAGCCAGATAGATCAGGATTGCCCCGCTTTCGAACAGCGCCAGCGGTGTTCCGTCCGGCCCAACGGGGTCGAGGATTGCCGGGATTTTGTTGTTGGGATTGAGCGACAGGAATTCCGCGCTGCGCACGTCTGTATCCGACAGCGTGACGAGGTGGGGTTCATAGACCAGCCCCAGTTCTTCGAGGGCGATCGACACTTTGACCCCGTTGGGTGTGGGGTAGGAATAGAGCTGGATCACACCCGGGTTGGCGGCAGGCCAGCGCGTCGTGATCGGAAAGGCGGAGAGATCGGTCATGGCGCATGGCGTCCTTTGTGTGAGTTGTCCGATGTATTTGCATCATACGGGGAAAGCCCCTGCAAAAAAGCCATGGAACCGTTGAGAAACGGCGCTATGAGTGTGCGCGTTAGCGCGATCGGCACAACGCCGGGGCGTGTTTGTAGCACATGTGGGGACTGGAATGATCAAAGAGTTCAAAGAATTCATCTCTAAGGGCAATGTCATGGACCTTGCCGTCGGTATCATCATCGGCGCGGCGTTCACCGCCATCGTGACGTCGCTGGTTGATAACCTTATTCAGCCGCTGATTGGCCTGTTCATGGGCGGTGTCGATTTCAGCAGCATGGCGTTGGCCGTGGGCGAAGCAAAGTTCATGTATGGCTCGTTCATCACCGCCGTCATCAACTTTCTGATCGTGGCCTTTGTCGTGTTCATCCTTGTGAAGATGATGAACAAGCTGATGCCAAGGCCCGCACCGGCCCCCGAGGCCCCCAAAGGCCCGACCGCAGAGCAACTGTTGGCCGAGATCCGCGACGTTTTGAAGGCCAAGTGATCCGAGCCTGATCGCATTGTCGGAAAGAGGGCCCGCACCGTTGACCAGTGCGGGCCTTTTTGTTTGTGGAATGTCAGGCCGTCGTTGCCGTCCGGGTCGGCCGGGGCCGCAGCCAGTTCCACCAGATCCGGTAGGCGGTCAGGGCGGCCAGTGGCCCGAAGTGGATCATCGCCGCCTCTGGGCTGCGCCAGTCATGCAGGCTCGCCCAGTGCAGGAGCGTCAGGACCGCCGCCCCGTAGGTCCACCGTTGCAGTGGTTTCCACCAGACACCGAGCGCCCGCATCATTGCATCTGTCGAGGTCATTGCCAGCGGCACAAAGATCGCGAACGCCACCCAGCCTGTCCAGATGTCGAACTCTGTGGCCTCGCTCAGCACCCGCGAGAGCGGTTCGGACAAGAGGTAGAACCCGGTGTGGAGTGCCGCGTAGCAAAACGCCGCCACCCCGAAATACCGCCGGTTCCGCACCAGCCAGCGCGGCCCCCGCCAGCCTTTGAACAACAGCATGAGCGGCGTGGCCATCATGCCGATGATGAGGAACCGCGCCGCGAATTCCCCCGTGGGGTGCAAGAGCGCGTGATAGACCCGCGCGCTGTCGGCTGTTGCTGCCTCGTATGCGATGCCGACCGAGGGCAGCGCCAGAATGAGCCAGAGGAGATAAGGGGAAAGACGGGACAACATGCAGGACTCCTGTAAAGATACCCCCGTTGAACGTGTCCCGTCCCGTTTTCCGTCGCTAGTGTTTCAAGGCGTCCGTTGCTGCCATGACATCAAGCCCGAGCGCCGCCCCGACCGCCCCGTAGGTCAGGTGCCCCGCGTGGACGTTGAGCCCCGCCAAGAGGTGCGGATCGTCTGCGCAGGCTTGTTTCCAGCCCTTGTCTGCGAGCGCCAGAAGGAAGGGCATCGTCGCGTTTCCAAGCGCGATGGTCGAGGTTCGTGCCACCGCCCCCGGCATGTTCGCCACGCAGTAGTGCATGATCCCGTCCACGTCATACACCGGGTCCTGATGCGTTGTTGCGTGGCTGGTTTCAAAACACCCGCCTTGGTCAATCGCCACGTCCACCAGTGCCGCCCCCGGTTTGAGGTCTACAAGCTGTGCCCGGCTGATCAGTTTGGGCGCCGCCGCCCCCGGCACCAGAACCGCCCCGATGATCATGTCCGCGTCCCGTGCGAGGTCGATCGTGTTTCCGGCACTGGCATAGGCGTTTTTGAAGCTGCCCCCAAAGGTGTCATCCAGATACCGCAGCCGCGCCAGCGACCGGTCCAGAACCGTCACGTCTGCCCCCATCCCCGCCGCGATCCGTGCCGCGTGCGTGCCCACGACGCCGCCCCCGATCAC
>JBGSIZ010000216.1:0-12952 GCA_041742255.1 Marivivens sp.
TGGTGACCGACCTGCGGGCGCGGGGGATCACGGCGCTTCATGGCATCGTGCCGCTGCGCAAATCGCTGATGCGGCTTGGGCTGGGCGCGACGGGATAGCCGGTTTACAAAACCCGGTCCACCACCGCCGTCAACCGGGCCAGCGTGGCGTGCACGTCATACAGCTTGTCCAACCCGAACAACCCGATCCGAAAGGTGCGGAAATCGGCGGGTTCATCGCATTGCAACGGCACGCCTGCGGCAATCTGCATACCTTCAGCCATGAACGCCTTGCCGGTCTGAATATCGGCGCTGTCGGTATAGCTCACGACGACACCGGGGGCACCGAACCCTTCGGCGGCAACGGACCGGACCCCCTTGGCGGCCAACATGGCGCGCACGGCATCGCCCAGCGCCCACTGGTTCTCCTTCAACCGGGCAAAACCATAGTCGCGGGTTTCCAGCATGGTATCGCGGAACGCGCGCAAGCCGTCGGTGGGCATCGTGGCGTGATAGGCATGGCCGCCGTTCAAATAGGCCTCCATGATCTGCGTCCATTTCTTCAGGTCCACGGCAAACGAATTTGCGGTGGTGGTCTCCATCCGGTCGCGGGCACGCTGGGACATCATGACAAGCCCGCTGGACGGGGTGGACGACCACCCCTTCTGGGGGGCGGAAATCAGGACATCGACCCCGGTGGCAGCCATATCGACCCAGACACACCCGGACGCGATGCAATCCAGCACCATCAACGCGCCCACGTCATGGGCAGCGGCGGCAAGGGCAGTAATATACTCATCGGGCAGGATAATGCCCGCGCTCGTTTCCACATGAGGGGCGAACACCACATCGGGTTTGGCGTCGCGGATGGCGGCGGTCACCTCGGCAATGGGGGGTGGGGCAAACGGGGCGCGGCTGTCGTTTCCGGTCTGGCGGGCCTTGAACACGGTGGTCTTGGCGGTGAATTGACCGGCGTCAAAAATCTGGGACCAACGATAGGAAAACCATCCGTTGCGCACGACAAAGGCATGGCCGCCATTGGCAAACTGACGGGCCACGGCCTCCATCCCATAGGTGCCACCACCCGGCACAATGGCAACATGGTCGGCGGCATACACCTCGCGCAGCATCCCCTGAATGTCGCGCATGACGCCCTGAAACGCCTTGCTCATGTGATTGAGCGACCGATCCGTGAACACGACGGAAAACTCCATCAGGCCATCAGGGTCCACCGGGCTGTGCGTGCCGTCCATTCGGGTCTCCAATTCTGTGCAATACCTGTGCGGCAGCCTATCCCGGTTTACGCCGGGATGAAAAGCCAGCGTCGCGCGACATTTGCGCCCCAGACAAATCGGGGCCTAGATGGGTCCGGGCAACCGTTCTTCGCTCAACAACACATTGGCCTCCACCGTGCCGACACCAGGCAGGGTCATGATCCGGCGGCGCAGCACCCGCTCAAAATCGGCAAGGTCGCGGGCGACCACGCGCAGGCGGTAATCATACAGACCCAGAACATGTTCCACCGTCTGCACCTCGCGGATGGCACTGACGGCGCGTTCAAAATCCTCCAGACTGACGCGGCCCTTGGCGGCCAGCTTGACACCCAGAAACACGGTCACGCCAAACCCCAGCTTGGCAGGGTCAAGAACCAACCGACGACCGGCCAGAATACCGGCGTCCTGCAACCGTCGGATACGGCGCCATGTGGCGGGTTGGGACAAACCAAAACGGCGGCCCAATGTGCTGGCAGGCAGGCCCGCGTCCTCGGACAACGCACGCAGCACCGCGCGGTCAATGTCGTCAAGGTCGGTCATATCGGCAGCACCTCGTCGGATTTCACCGTGGCCACGGTCATCAAGGCCTCAATATCAGCGATATGCGGCAGGGTCAGAACGCGGTCGCGATAAATGGTCTGCCAATGTGCCAGATCGCGGGCGACAATATGCAACCGGACATCGACCCGGCCCAGAAACGTCTGAATCTCGATCACCTCAGGCACGGCGCGGGCGGCTTCCAGAAAATCGTCAAACGCGCGGGCTTGCGTCTTGTCCAACGTGATCCGCAACGACACGGCAATAGCAAATCCCAACGCGCGCCAGTTGATGACCGCAACCTGTCCCAGCAAAATACCGGCATCGCGCAGGTGATCCAACCGGCGGCCGACCTTGCCGACACTCAAGGCGCACAAAGCAGCAAGGTCAGGGACCGCCAGCGACGGATCAGCCTGCAAATGTCGCAACAAACGGCGGTCAATGTCATCAAGCATGGATATGGTAATATTTCACATATTTACGCATGACAATTCCAAAATGACGGAAAATGTCACCATTGATCCACTCGTATGCACCCATCTGGCGCTTTATGGTGCGGCCAACGTAACCCATCATACTGGAAAATCCCCATGCGCGTGTATTATGACCGTGATTGCGATGTGAACCTCATCAAGGACAAAAAGGTCGCCATTCTCGGCTACGGATCGCAGGGCCACGCCCATGCGCTCAACCTGCGGGACTCGGGCGCGAAAAACGTGGTCGTGGCGCTGCGGCCCGGTTCGGCCTCCGCGAAAAAGTGCGAGGCCGAGGGCCTTGCCGTCATGGACATCGCCGCCGCCGCCGCGTGGTGTGACGTCATCATGTTCACCATGCCCGACGAACTTCAGGCCGACACCTACCGCAAATACGTCCACGACAACCTGCGCGAAGGCTCGGCAATTGCGTTTGCCCATGGCCTGAACGTGCATTTCGGCCTGATCGAACCCAAACCCGGCGTTGACGTCATCATGATGGCGCCCAAGGGTCCGGGCCACACCGTGCGCGGCGAATACACCAAAGGCGGCGGCGTGCCCTGTCTGGTTGCGGTCCATCAGGACGCGACGGGCAAGGCGATGGAAATCGGCCTGTCCTATTGCTCGGCCATCGGTGGCGGGCGGTCCGGGATCATCGAAACCAACTTCCGGCAGGAATGTGAAACCGACCTCTTCGGTGAACAGGCCGTGCTGTGTGGCGGTCTGGTCGAACTGATCCGCATGGGCTTTGAAACGCTGGTCGAGGCCGGATATGAACCCGAAATGGCGTATTTCGAGTGCCTGCACGAAGTTAAACTGATCGTGGACCTGATCTACGAAGGCGGCATCGCCAACATGGATTATTCCATCTCGAACACAGCCGAATACGGTCAATATGTGTCCGGCCCCCGCATCCTGCCCTACGTCGAGACCAAGGCGCGGATGAAGGCGGTTCTGTCCGACATCCAGTCGGGCAAATTCGTCCGTGATTTCATGCTGGAAAACAGCGTGGGGCACCCCACGATCAAGGCATCGCGCCGGTCCAACGACGAACACCAGATCGAACTGGTCGGCAAGAAACTGCGGGACATGATGCCGTGGATTTCCAAGGGCAAGATGGTCGACAAAGCCAAGAACTAAGCTCAGGCTGCGTTACGACCGAGACGGCGGAAGGAGGAGCCGCCGTTTCCTCAAAGGGCGCCCCACGGGGCGCCCTTTTTGTCTGCCGCGTGGGCCGGGATCACAACCCGCGCAGCCACGCCATTTCCTGATACTCGCCCGATGTGGTGATCCCTTCGTCCAGACACCGCCAGATCAGGTCGATCACCGTCGGGTCGGCGCGCTTGATGGCCCGCATCACGCTTTCATGGCGGGTGCGCATCTTGGTGCAATACAGATGGGCCACATCGTCGCTGTCCATCCAATGGGCGGACAAAAGGCGCTGAAAAATGGCCTTGATCCGGGGCGGGTTGTTACCAATCCGAACCAGATAATTGGCCAATCCGTCCTCATCCATGTTGACCGTCATGCCAAAACTGCCCCACCGGAACCGGTTCACCACGAATTCGGCGTCATGCTGCATATACAAGGTAAAGGCGTGACCGGCGACAAACCCGATCTTGACGCTGTCAAACCCGATGTTCAGATCCAGCCAGCTGACCGGGTCAAACGTGAATGCATGGTTGGTGCGCGACAGGCCGGGCGGCCAGAACGTGCAGGGCGACCCGAAACAATTCACCTCCAACTGCGAAATGGCACCCCGACCCAGCGCGAGTGCGACAGCCGTCAACGCGTTGGACGTGATCAGGTTGCCCTGGCTGTGGGAATAGATCGGGGTGCGGGACCGCTCGCCTTGCCCCATCGAGGTCAACAGGCGATACAACTGCACCGTGGCCCGGTTGGACAGGATCAGCGTTTCAACAAACGCCACCTTGTTCAACGACCCGTCAATCAGACGGGCAGCGGCATAGGCAGCATCAACCGCCAGCGACCAGGCGGTGAAATTGCCGGCCTGCACATTGACCAACACGCCCTTGTCCAACAAACACTGGCCCAGATCGGCCCAGAACCCGTCCGTCTTGTTGTAAACCCCAATGACGGGGCACGCCTGCAACAAGGACAAGGCGCGCGCGCTTTGCATATGGTCGGTCGGGCTGTTGGCCATCCCGTTGACAAAGATCACTTTGCGCTCGGGATTGAACCAGCGTTGGGCCTGCGCTTCGGCGGACACATAACGGTTGATGTCCCCGTCCCCTGAGGGTGCGCGACCCTCCATTCCAATGGTGGGAGCCGGCATCTGAAATCTCCTGATAAAAATACTGTCACAACCCTGCGGCGGCCAGATGTGATTCGCCAAGCCGATTGATACCGAAACTGCAAACAAACAGACCGGGGACGGCCCCCGGTCTGGTCTTGGGCAATCTTGGGTGGTGTCAGTTGTCTAAACCCACCGGCAACAGCGCGATATACGCCATGACAGCCACACGGTCCTCATGGCTGAAGGCGCGCAAATTGATCATCGCGGCCCCCGGATGGGCGTTTGAGATTTTGTTGTAGACCTCGTCGGGCAATTCGGCGGCCTCGGTGCCGACGAAATTGTGCCCGCCATCGGACCCCCAATCAAGAGCGCGGCCATCAAACCCGTGACAGGCGGCGCAGGTGGTCTGGAATATCTCGCGGCCCCGTTCCGCGTCGCCCGCGTTCACCGTGCGGGTATCATAGTCGATAAAGGTGCGCATATCGACCAACCCCTTGGACACGAACAGGGCCACGCGCATCATCTCCTCGTCGGAAATCATCTCGGGGGTATAGGGATGATTGGCGTCGCGCAGGGTCAGGGCAATCGCTTCGACAGGTTTCCCCATGGCCCCCAGTATGCCGGGAATTCCGGTGAAATGGCTGCCCTGATGGTAGATGCCGCTTGCACCCTGATAATCCCACCCGTGACATTCCTTGCACCGCCATGTGCCGGACCCGGTCTGATCGGTGTTCACTGCCGTTGGATAGGCGGGGTTGGTGGCCTCGGGCTCGTCGCGGTCCAGCGCCTCCCACCAGTTGTCATAAATCCGGCCCCCGGCGGCGATGGTCCACGGCTCGGACGGCACCTGTGGGGCACCATGCACGAAATACTGTGCCTCCGGTCCGTGTTCCTGTGGTTCAACCGATACTTGCGCCCAACCGCATGTGGCACTCAGAACCGAGCCAGCAATAGCAAAAACCTTGAAAAAATGGGTCATTCCGTCCTCCCTGTCCGATGCCACATCCCCCCAAAGCGTTGGCTTTGCACGCCGCGTGGCGGTCCGGCGCATAGGCAGAAAGGTGCCATAAACCGCTGGTCGGCCAAGCGGAAACCTGCAAGGATAAACCCTGTAAATAGAACAAAGAGACTTTTGCTTACGGCACTCTCACTTTGGTTCAAACCGCATAACGGGTGCCCCGGCAAACTCACTCTGCGCGAGGTTGCACACCCCATGACGCGTCTCCATCTGGCCCCGATCCCTGCGCTTAGAACGGCATCGATACTGGTTTTCGCGTGCGGGCTCATCCTGCTTTTCGACCTTGGCGGCGAACTCCACGCGGCCTTGATCTACGGGGCGAATTTCTCGACAGGGACATGGCTGCACCTGACGGGAGAATTGGCATCGGCCATCGGGCTGGGAACGGCGTTCATCCTGATGCGGCGGGACACGCGGCGGGCAATAGCGGAAACCAACCGGCAGCGGTCCAAACTGGACAGCCTGCGACACCACTTCGACGACTTCCTGCAAAGCCGGTTCAAAATCTGGGGGTTGTCCCCGGCCGAGGCGGACATCGCCCTGCTGACCATCCGGGGGCTCAAAATCTCGGAAATCGCGGCGATGCGGGACACCCGCGAAGGGACCATCAAATCGCAACTCTCCGCGATTTTCCGCAAATCCAACGTGGCATCGCGGACGGCCTTCGTGGCGCAGTTCATCGACGAATTTCTGGATATTTCGGCCAGCGATGGCAACGCGGCACACGCCGCTCCGGCTGACTGATACGGGGACTCAACGCCCCTTTTCATTCGGCATCCCACGTCCTAGACCGGGGCAACCGCACATATCCCGGACATATCCATGCCCCCTACCCCAACCCCGGCCAACTGGTTGTCGATCGCGGCGCTTGGGGTGATCTGGGGCGGGACGTTCATGGTGGTGTCGATCGCGCTCCAAGGCTACGGGCCGCTGACGGTGGCCTGCGCGCGCACCACGCTGGGGGCGGTGGCACTCTTGGGGTTGATGGGGGTGCTGCGGCGGCCGTTGCCGCCTCGGGCCACGCACCGGCACCTGTTGCTGATCGGGGTGCTGAACACGGCGCTGCCGTTTTCGCTGCTCAGTTGGGGGCAGCAATTCGTGCCCTCGGCCTTTGCAGGGATTTCGATGGCGGCGCTGCCGCTCTTCGTGCTGCCGCTGGCGCACTTCTTTGCCTCCGAGCCCTTGTCGGGGCGGCGGGCAATTGGGGTGATCGTGGGGTTCACCGGGGCGCTGGTGCTGATCGGGCCTGGGGTGCTGCGGCTGGGATCGGGGATGGAGCCATTGGGGCAACTGGCCTGCCTAGCGGCCACGCTGTCCTATGCGGGGGCGTCAATCCTCACGCGGCGATGTCCGCCGATTGACCCGATCACGCTGGCGACCTCGACACTTGTGGTGGGAGCGGCGGTTCTGATCCCGGCGATGCTGCTGGTCGAAGGGGTGCCCGGCTGGACGGACACCCGGACAGGCGTCGCGATCCTGTTTCTGGGGTTCGTGCCCACGGCACTCGCGGCCCTGTTGCGGGTGGTGGTGATCCGGTCGGCGGGGCCAGTGTTCATGACGCTGGTCAACTATCAGGTGCCGCTCTGGTCGGTCCTGTTCGGGGCGTTGGTCCTGAACGAAGCATTGCCGCTGCGGTTCTTTGCGGCGCTTGGGTTGATCCTGCTGGGTCTGGCCATCAGCCAATGGAAACGGGGCGGGCCGCGCCTGCACACGCCCCGCGCCTGACGGGTTACGCAGCGGCGGCGGTCACCTCGGCCACGATCCCGTCCACCACTTGGGCCAACAGGCCGGGGTCCTCGCATTCGGCCATCACCCGGATCAACGGTTCGGTGCCCGATTTGCGGATCAACAACCGGCCCTTGCCCTGCAATGACCCCTCGGCGGCGGCAATGGCATCGCGGACACTTGGCGCGCCCAACGGGTCTTGGCCAGCGGCATAGCGGACATTCTTCAACATCTGGGGAACCGTGTCGAAACTCCGGGTCAACGCGCTGGCCGGTTGGCCGGTTTCGATCATCGCGGCCAGAAACTGCAACCCGGCCAGCAATCCGTCACCGGTGGTGGCGTAATCGGTCATCACAATATGGCCGGACTGTTCGCCGCCCAAATTCCAACCGCCCGCACGCATGGCCTCCACGACATAGCGGTCGCCGACGGCGGTGCGTTCCAGCCGCAGACCCTTGGCCTCCAGAAACCGCTCAAGGCCAAGATTGCTCATCACGGTTGCAACCAATGTGCCATGGGCCAACTTGCCCTGCGCGGCCCAGCGGGCAGCGAACAAGGCCATGATCTGGTCGCCATCGGCCACGGCACCGTTTTCATCCAGAATCATCACGCGGTCCGCGTCACCATCCAGACAGATGCCCATATGGGCACCGTGGCTCACGATGGTTTCGGCGGCGGTGCGGGTGCTGGTGGACCCGCAGTTGTCGTTGATGTTGTAGCCGTTCGGGGACACGCCAACAGGGATCACGGTGGCACCCAATTCCCACAGCACCTCGGGGGCAACGCGGTGGGCGGCGCCATTGGCGCAGTCAATGACGACCTTGAGACCGTCCAGCCGCAGACCTGCGGGAAACGTCGATTTCACCCGCTCGGCATACCGGAACCGGCCATCGTCAATCCGTTTGGCGCGCCCAATATTGACGGCTTGGGCGGGGTCTACCTCGGCCATGACCATGCGCTCGATCTCGGCCTCGGCGGCATCGGACAATTTGAACCCATCGGGGCCAAAGAACTTGATCCCGTTGTCATGGTGGGGGTTATGGCTGGCGGAAATCATGATGCCGACATCGGCGCGCATCGACGTGGTCAACATGCCAACAGCCGGGGTGGGCACCGGACCCAGCAACAGGACATTCATGCCCGTGCTGGTCAACCCGGCGGTCAACGCGCTTTCGAACATATAGCCGGACAGACGGGTGTCCTTGCCAATGACAACGCGGTGGCCATTGCTGCCGTCATTGCGGAAATACCGGCCTGCGGCGGCCCCGATCTTGAGCGCCATATCGGCGGTCATCGGATACACATTCGCCGTGCCGCGCACGCCATCGGTGCCAAACAATTTTCTTACCATGTCACGCTGTTCCCACTCACTGCCATATGCAGGCTCAACGCCTGTCTTGTGTCCTTGGTATCATGCACGCGCAATATTTGCACGCCTTGGGCCGCACCGTGCAAGGCCACGGCGACCGACCCCGCCACGCGCTGCGCGGGGTCCTCGGCCCCGGAAAGGGTCCCGATGAACCGCTTGCGGGACGCGCCCAACAAGATCGGTAGGCCAAGGTCATGATACAGCGCCACATCGCGGATCAACGTCACATTGTGTTGCAACGTCTTACCAAACCCGATGCCGGGGTCGATCACGATCCGGTCGCGGGCAATCCCGGCGGCGACGGCCACGGCCACCCGCTCGGCCAGATGGTCGTAAACGTCAAACAGGACGTCGTCATACTGGGCAAGGGCCTGCATCGTGTCCGGGGTGCCCACCGAATGCATCAGACAAACGGGGACACCGGCCTGCGCCACCACTGCGGCCATCTCAGGATCAAAGTGCAAGGCGGTCACGTCATTGACCATATCGGCCCCGGCCTCCAACGCGGCGGCGGCCACGGCGGCCTTGCGGGTGTCGATGGAAATGGGAATACGGATGCCAGCATCCCGAATGGCGCGGATCACCGGAATGGTGCGGGCAATTTCCTCGTCCACGCTCACCTCTACGGCACCGGGGCGAGTGCTTTCGCCGCCAATATCAAGGATATCGGCATCCACGGCCATCGCACGGGCGCGGGCCACGGCCTCGGCCACGGACGCCACCTGCCCGCCATCGGAAAAACTGTCAGGGGTGACGTTCAGGATCCCCATGATCCGGGGGCGGTCCAGTGTCAGACCGCACAAATCGGCGCGGGGGGCGCACAGCCGGGCGCGGGCGTCGTCGGTCAGGTCCTCCACCAGCAATTCCTGCGGGCGGGCACCCCGGACCATCTGGTCGATCATCTCGAAATGGACATGGGCACTGCCACCCAAACCACAGAACGTGGACCGCCAAGCGCCCTGAAACGTTTCGGGATACCCGCGCAGATAGGCGTTCACTCCATATCCTCCAACCCGACCACGCGGACGGGAACCACCGCGACCGGGGCATCGGCACCAATGACCAGCAATTCGGCGGCCTTCATCTGGCCAGCAAACCACGCAACCAGGGCAAGGGCATCGCGGGGATCGGCGCTCGGCCCATCCACGGCATCCAGCACGATCCGGCTGGGGGCCCAGACGCAGGTCTGACCGTTCTTCATGGCCCAATCCAACTCGGTCCGGCTGCCCACAACGATACACCGCTTGTCGCGACCGGCCAGAACCCAAGCGTTCTGTTCAATGGCCAACAGATCAATCCGGCGTTGGGCCATGGCAATCCGGGTTTGGGGGGCGGGGGCACTGGCAGGACCAACACACAGGATCAACGGCGCATCCCCGGCGGTCAATCGGTCAATCCAGCGGGGCAAATCGGCATGGGCGACAGCCTCATTGGACAAATAGACCACGCGGGGATGGGGCACCTCGACATGGTCCTGCCCCTTGCGGGCAACCTCGCCCTTGGCACGGACAATCTCGACGCCAAGGGAAAACGGACCCCGATCCAGCTTTTCAATCCGGACAAACACCCGCAGGGCCTGGGGTTCGCGCAAGATCCGCTCGGCAACACGGGCGGCAAGGGTTTCTAGCAGGTTGATCCGCTGGGCCCCCAACTCGGCACCAATGGCCTCGGTCACGCGGTCATAGGACAGGATGCGGTCCACATTGTCGTCAATATCACCAACCAGCGGGGCGACCTCGACAACAACATTGAACCGGACGCGCTGCATCAACCCGCGCTCGGCCTCGAACGCGCCGATCTCGACCTCGACAACATAATCGCGCAGGGAAATACGGTCGCACGGCTGGGCGGCGCTGGCCTCGGCCCGTTCGGCGGGATGGGCAAAGGCCATGCGGATATCGTCGTTCATCGGAACCCTTCCAGCACATATCAGGGCACTTTGTGGCCCTCCTGCGGAAATACTAGGCAGGGACCCGCCGCGCAACCCGCGCGGTTACGGCACGGCGGGGGCCGGGCGCGACCTCAGTTCGACGCGGTGCGGACTGGGGCGCGATAGAAATAATGGGCACCAATGGTGGCGGTTCGGTCAAACCGGCGGGCCCAGGACGGGTTCACACCTTTGGTGTGGTAATAGGTGGCACCGGCGGTCAACTCGCGGGGGGCACCATCCAGCAACAACCGGGCAACCTTGGCCACACGGGACCACGCGGCGGGTTCATGCACGGTTTCCGGGCTGCCATCACAGGTATAGGTGAACTGGCAGGCATAGCGCTGGCCGGTGCCCTGATGGACAACGCTGCACACGGTCTGCGGAAACGACGCGCTGTCGGCCCGGTTCAGAATAACCTCACCTACGGCAAACAACCCTTTGACGGTTTCGCCGCGCGCCTCGAAATACAAGGCTTCGGTCAGACATTGCCACTGGTCATTGCCCGATGCGGCTGGGACCGAGGCCAGAAACGCTTCGGAATACTCAAGCTGGGCGGGGGCGGTGGGCACATTGCGGGCAATGGCGGCAGGCGGTGCGGTCAAGGAAGACAACCGGGTAGACGGCACAACGGCCAAGGCTTGGCGCTCTTGTCCCAGCAATTCACCCAACCGGGTGGCCAGCACATCCTCAGCGGCAATCGGCGTGCCTGTCAGCACCGCCAATGTCATCGCACCCGCAATCACGCGGCGCACGCCACGACCCAACAAATATGTCATTCCCCAAACCCAAGGCGTCACGCGGCAAGCCCCGCGCAGGCCGGGTGGTGATAAGCGATGTCAACGCACGAGTCTACCTTGGGGGGCCGACCCCGCGGGCATTCGCCGACCGGGTCGGAATAGATCAACAATATAAGGTGTTAACCACCTTTTGGACCACTAGATCGTCGAAACGGCCTTGGCCTCCAACGCGATCTGAGCGGCGGAAAGTCGCGCAACCGGAACCCGGAACGGGGAACAGGACACATAGTCAAAGCCCCTCGCGCGGCAAAATGCGATGGCGGCGCGGCTGCCGCCATGCTCGCCACAGATCGACAAAACCACATCCTTGCGGCCCGCGCGGCCCCTCTCGGCCCCGATGGTCAGCAGTTCGCCCACCCCGTCCTCGTCCAACGTGTGGAACGGGTCCTCCTCGTAAACGCGGGCCTTGACATAGGCGGACATGAACCGCCCGGCATCGTCGCGCGACAGGCCATAGGTCATCTGGGTCAGGTCATTGGTGCCAAACGACAGGAAATGGGCATGTTGGGCAATGTCTTGGGCGCGCAACGCGGCGCGCGGCGTTTCGACCATGACGCCCAACCGATAGGTGAACGATGCGTTGCGTTCAGCGCGCACGGCGTCGGCCACAGTATTGATCCGGGATTTGACCAGTTCCACCTCGCGCATGGCACTGACCAGCGGGATCATGATCTCGGGGACAACGGCTTCGCCCTTTTGGCTGACGTCGATGGTGGCCTCGAAAATGGCGCGGGCCTGCATTTCGTAAATCTCGGGGATGGTGATGCCCAACCGGACACCGCGCAGGCCCAGCATGGGGTTATACTCGCTCATCGCCTCGACACGGGCCTCGACGGTGGCGAGCGGCAAGGACAAATGATCGGCCAGATCGCGCATACCCGGTTTGTCGTTGGGCAGGAATTCATGCAACGGCGGATCAAACAGCCGGATACACACAGGCTTGCCCTGCATGATCTCGAACAAAGCGGTGAAATCGCCGCGCTGCATGGGCAACAGTCGCTCCAACACGGCTTTGCGGCCCTCGGCGGTTTCGGCGAAAATCATCTCGCGCATGACGCCCAACCGGTCACCGTCGAAAAACATATGTTCGGTGCGGCACAGACCAATGCCCTCGGCCTTGAAATTGCTGGCGGTGCGGGCATCGGCGGGGGTATCGGCATTGGCGCGGATGCCAATATCGCGAAATTCGTCGGCCCATTCCAACAGGGTCTGAAACGCGCCATCCAGCGCGGCCTCCAGCATGGCAGGCTCGCCCGCCAAAACCTCGCCCGTGGTGCCATCCACGGTGATCACGGCACCTTCCGCAAACCTGCGGCCACCCGGCGCAATCATCACCTTTTTCTTGCGGTCGATGACCAGATCGGACGCGCCCACCACACACGGCAGGCCAAGACCCCGACCAATCACCGCCGCATGGCTGGTGATCCCGCCGCGCACGGTCAAAACGGCTTGGGCGGCGTGCATCCCCCGGATATCCTCGGGGGACGTTTCACGGCGGACCAGAACGCAGGGCTCGCCCCGCGCGGCGCTGGCCTGGGCATCATTGGCGTCAAACACGATCCGGCCCGTGGCGGCACCGGGGCTGGCGGCGATC
>JBGSIZ010000217.1:0-3877 GCA_041742255.1 Marivivens sp.
CGTTCTGGCAAGCGGCACCCGTGGATCAACGGTTGCCGCGCCCCGTCGCGACGGGGGCCGTGCTGGAGGTCGGGGGGATGCTGGGCGCTGGCCCTGCCGCGCAACCATCCCGGTTCGCGCTGCCGCTGCTGGATCTGACGACCTCGACCCGGATCAAGGGCACATGGCACCCCAAATCGCCAGACCTGCAAACCATCGCTGTGGACATGGACACGGCCACGGCCACGGTCACGGTCACCTATCACGCCAACTGGGCCATTCCCCGTGCGGCGGACGATGTGACCATGGAAACCACCCACGTCATGCTCAATTCCACCGACGGGTTCCGGGTCGCCCCGGCCCAGGCGGGCCTGTTTGAAGGCCGCGTTCAACTACCGGAGGTCATCTGATGGCTGTCACTGTCACCGCAAATGGATTGACGATCACCCACAAGGGGTCGGGGGGAATGCACATGTGTTCCGCCCCTGATGTGTGCAAGACGCCAACGCCCGGCGGCCCGGTGCCGATCCCCTATCCGATCTTCGCCATGAACACCGACATCGCGCAGGGGACCACGACGGTTCAGGCGGACGGCGGCCAGATGATCGCGCACCGAACGTCGGTGTTCATGAAATGCACAGGTGACCAGCCGGGAACGATCGGCGGCGTGGTGTCCGGTGTGTTCGGCCAGAAAAGCGAATGGATCACCTTTTCGCCCACCGTCTATGTGCAAGGCAAGAACATCAGCCGCCTGACCGACAAACTGTTCATGAACAACAAGAACACCATCGCCGGACAAGGCGGGCAGGTGGAAATGCCCATCCCCGGCGGTGACGTGGTTCTGGATGCGCTGTGCGACATTTTCTGCGAGGCGCGGGACGAATGGCAAAAGTGCAAAAAAGGCCCCGGTCCGTGCAAACGCCCCTCTACCCTGGCCAAGGAAAAGGCCGAAAAGGCGATGAAGAACGGCAAATCGCCGCTGTCCAAGGCCATGAAAAAACGGTTCCCCAAGGCGTTCGGGGCTGCCGAGAAGTCCTTTTTCACGTCGGGTGACAACCTTTTGGGGTCCAGCCGCAAGTTCTATACCAAACAGGGCCTGAAAAACGCACTGGAACGGCAGGTTCAAAAGGTCATCAAAAAGGCCGGGATTGATGCGGCCAAGCGGATGGGCAAGAAATTCTGGATGAAGGCCATTCCGGGTCTCAACGTGCTCAGCACGATTTATGACGTGTATGAATTGGGCGGTGCGGCCGTTGATATCTACAAAGCGATCAAAGGCGCGGATACGATCCTTGATAACGCCGTCCGGGTTCAGCCCGACTTTAGCGTGGTGGGCGAGGATGGCGCGCTCAAGGACATCTACGACTTCAAATTCGACGACAAAGGGTATCAGGACACCTTTTCGCCCGAACAGAAACAACTCTACAAGGATATGACGGGCAAAGACCCCATCGCCGTTGACGACAAGACCTGCAACTGCAAGGCCCGCATGGCCAAGGCCACCTCCTGATCCATGGAACACCATGTCTGAACCGCTCAAGATAAACGAAAACTACACCCCCCAACCCGAGGCCGTCGCGGTCCCCGCGTTCCGGTCTGCCGCCGTGCTGGACGGGCTGTTGAACGTCCCGGACACCAAGGCGGCGGTGCTTGGGCTATTTGACCTGTTCGTCTCCCGGTTCGGGGGCAACATTGGCTACATGGCGCTGGACAAGGCCGGGGCATCCGCGGCGGCCAAGCTGGTGAAATGCACGCCCGATAAATTGGTCGAATTGCGTGCCACGCTTGATGGGGAAATGACCAAACTCCTGCGTCTGCGCCTGTTCGGGGCCAAGGTCGCCCCGATGAGCGCGCCAAACCTGCCGTTCCTGTCGATCCTGCGCAGCGCGGGCCCCGCGACCGCCGTTGAACTGTCGCTGCCTGCAAACCTGCCCGATCTGATGGACGTTGCAGGGGCCATTGATGGCATCTTGCGGGCCGCCCCCCTGCGGTCCGGGTTCCAGTCCTTTGGGTTTCTCCCCGATGTGGGGGTCGCGGGGCCGATGCATCCCGCGGCCTTCCGGCGCTACCGTTGTGCGGTCATGGGCGAATTTCCGACGTCGATTCTGCACCTGTCCTTTCGCACCGCCAATATCGCGCAGCGTGACGGTGACTATACGCCCGGCATCACCGAAACGGGCTGGCGGACCTATGTGGGGGCTGCGTTCCGGGATAGGCTTGGCAATGCCGACACACTTGCGGCACGCGGGGTCAGGGTAGAACCACTGGCCGGTATGACGGTCGTGACCGCCGGAGACGCGCCGATCTGGGGCGACGTCAACAAAGGGGACACAATCGCCGGGTATCAGGCGGCCCACGATTTCCTGCGGCCCGCCTATGGTGAACGCAAATGGCTGGTTTCCTTTGCGCCGTGGTCCAACCGGGACCCGGACTCCACCGACCTGTCCGAAGGCTACGTTGACCGCCTTGTGCCCGAGGATGCCGCATGATCCCCCGTTCCGAAGCCTTTGCCGCCAAACTCCAGCTTGCCGGGGGTAGCCTGCCCGTCACGATCACCGACCTTGTGATCGAGGTGCGCCATTCGCAAGTGGGTATCGAACGGGGTCTGCCTGCCCAACTCAAGGACGATGTGGGCGAAACCCTGCGGGCCATCGGGCCGTTGCTGGCGGCGGGTTTTGCGGGTGGCGGGCCGTCCTCCACGTTCAAACTGAAACTCGGCGGGGATGCGTCGGGCATCCGGATCACCATATCGGGGGCCGGGCACACCGCCCTGTTGCCTTATATCCTGTTGCGCATGATCGAGGCGCAGTGCCAGACGCCCGCCGGGGCCTATGAATACCTTCTCGATCTGCTGGACGGTGACGAAGATGCGGCGAAAGAAGCGTTCAGCCCGCTGGACGTCACCGCCGATATCGCCGCCGTGGTTGTGACGGCACCCGGCGAACCCCGGTTCCCGTTTTCGATCACCAAACCGCCGATGCGCCCCGATCTGCCGCCGCTGACGGCCACAATCAATATCGAGGATGATCGGCAGGTGTTCGCCGTCCCCTCCGCCGATCTGTGGACGGATGCGGTGGAACACGGGTTCCTGACCCTGCTGGGTCTGGGGGTATTCGTGCCGTTCACGGACCTGCCCCATGGCGATGGAGAGCCGCAGATTTTCACCCAAGGCAATGCGGGGCCCGGCGCACAGATCATCGTGGATGACTGGTCGGATGACCCTGCATTTCTTGCCGAACTCTTGCGGGTTGTCGCGGGCGGCGATCCGGGTGCTGTGCGCCGGGTTCAAGGGGAAGACTGACCCATGCTTGGTGCCATCGCCGCGATCGGAATGTCCACGGCGCTGGGTGCCAGCCGGGCCGAAACCTTGGCCGGGCTGGCCGAAGGGGCGGTGGGGCTGCGGCGGTTGCGCGGGTTCATGGGGGATGATTATCGGCCCCAACTGACCGCGCTGACGGACGAACCCGATGACAAGTCGGCGTTGCAACAAATGGGGGCGCTGGCCGATGCCGCGCTCACCGATCTTGTGGGCCAATTGGCCGGGGATGCCATGGGCACCGAACGGACCGGCCTGCGGATCGCCATTTGCCTGCCGGAACCGGACGCGGGCCAGGGGCTGCCTGCCGACCACCTGCACCGGTTCGGCACTGCATTGGCCAAACGGGCGGGCGACAGGCTCGGCCTGCCGGTCGAAGGGTCCACGCTGCATTTTGACGGTGGGGCGGGGGTCGGGATCGCGTTGTCCGGGCACCGGGCGGCCGTCATGGGGGGCACATCGCTGTTGGTGATTGCGGTGGACAGCTACCGTTGCCGGTCGCGGTTGAACGCCCTGATTGCGGGGGGGCGGTTGTTCAGCGATCTGTGCCCCTACGGCCTGATCCCGGGCGAGGCGGCGGTC
>JBGSIZ010000218.1:0-5113 GCA_041742255.1 Marivivens sp.
CGGCGCGCATCCGGGCGGCACCACAGGTGACACAGGCACCGGCGCCCAATGCGCGGTTCGCACTGCTGATCGGACCACAGGCGGCAGGGCATCTGGACCTTGACGAGATCCGGCGCGGGTTGGCGGATCATTTCGGGGCGCTGCACCGCACGGGCGGGGTGCTGTTCCCGATCCCGGATGTGCGGGTCTGCGGGTTGGAAAACGGACAAGACGCAGTAATCGACCTTGACGATGTCCCGGTGTTCCAGACGGCGCTACCCGGTCCGGGACTGCGATTGTGGCCGGACCCGGCCGTGCAATCAGCCGCCCGATCCGCGCCCCGCTCCGACGCGTCCCAACAGGTTCTGCTTGGCCCGGTCCTGTCCGGCCACTGGGTGGACGGGGCAGGACAGGAGACGCCGCAAACCGGCGTCACCCTCTCCGCCGAACAGGCGTTGGTCACACTGACCTGCGGCTATTTCCAGCACCATCTGGGGGCGCTGTTTTCGTGGGACGTGTTCCAAGGGGTGCTGGCCGAGGCCAAGGCGGCAGAACCGGCAACCATGGCGCTTATCGACGAAGACATGACCGAAGCGGCGATGTTCAAGATGTTCCGCTATCTGATCGAAGATGGGGTGCCGCTGCGGCCGTTGTCGCTGCTGGTGTCGGCATGGCATTTCTGGATCAACACGGCCGACCAGCCCAGCGCGATCGTGCTGGCCGATTGCCTGCGGGGGTCCATGCGGCGGCAGATGTGCCACCAGATTGCGGCGCGGGACGGGGTCATCGGGCTTGTCCTGCTGGACCCGGACCTTGAGCAGATGGCGCGCCAGAATATCGCCGACACGCGCAAACCGTCCGGGCAGGCGGCCAACGATGGGCTGGTGTTCAGCACAGAGGTGACAGAAACCATCCTGCGGCAAATCCGGGGGATCACGGATACCGCGGTGCAGGGGCCGCGACAGGTGGTGCTGATTGCATCGGTGGACCTGCGGCGGCGGCTGCGGAACTTTTTGGCGGCGAACGGGATGTATCCCGTGGTGCTGGCGCCCAACGAACTGTCCGACGATGTGATGACGGTGCCCTTGGGGGTGATCGGATTGCAACCAGCAGGCGTTCGGGGGCCGCGGTCGGTTGCAGCGTGACCTGCGCGTCAGGCGCGATTGGTGCCGGGGGGAAACATGGCATGCAGGGCGGCGGCGAATTCGGCAAACTGTTCGGCAAGCAGATGGGCACCCAGATCGTTTGACAGACCGAAATTGACGATTGCGGCGCTGGGATGGGACGGCAGGGCACGGGCGGTCAACGTAGCGCGCAATTGGGTGTCCTGCGGACCGGTCCGGGCTTTGGCCATGATCCGGGGCAGTTTGTCCTGACGGGGGACAAACCGGATGGCAACGACGCCGGCCGGGCTGAAAAAGAACATGTTGGCCAGATCGGGACCAGTGGGGGCCTGCGGCTTCTGGGCCTCTTGCTGGCGGCGGCGGCGTTCGCGGCGCAAGGCGTTCGGGGGGGCCTGATCCTTTTGCTCGCGCTTGACCTCGGTATTGGTCATCCGCTGTTCACCCAGAAACAGGGTCCGCTGCATCCGGGCATCGGCGGCGGCAAACAGGACCAAAATGGCAATGGCGCCCAGCCCAACCATCCAGACCAGCGGGGTTATCTGTCCGGCATGGCACAGGCCGACGCAGTCGGGGGCACGGATCAGACCGGGCAACCAGATCACGGCGCAAAACGCGACCCACCCCAGCCAGACGGTCAGGCGCAGCAGGGCCGCACCTGTCTCGATCCAGCCGCGCGTGCCGTAAATCCGTTTGAACCCGGCGCTGGGGGAAATCCGCTCGGCCTTGGGGGCGATGGGGTGCAATGTGAAATTGAACCCCTTGTTGTATAGAATGGACACCAGCACGGACACCGCCAGAACCAGACCCACCAGCGGGGCAAGGGTCAACCCCAGCACCCGCAGGGTCAGCACGCCAAAGGCCGGGGCGCTGGTGTCAAACGGTTGTCCGGTCAGGACAGGCATGGCCACCACCAACGCCTGCAACTTGGCCCAGATCAGCGGCCCCGTCCCAAGGATCAAGGCAACGCCCGCAGCCGTGGCAACAAATCCGGCACTCAGGGTGCTGCTGGGAACGGACCCCTTTTCGCGCTGCTGGCGCAACTTGCGGGCGGATGCGGGGTGTTTTCTGGCCTCTGACCCGCTCATTTGAACAACGCCCCGAACGCAGGCAGGGCCGGAATGGCCTGCGCCAGAACGGGGTCGATCCCTTGCCACAAAAACCACGCGGCCACGGGCAAAAGCAAAACCGCAACAAGGTTCTTGAGAACAAAGGCCATATCGTAAAAGCCAAATCGCTGGGCCACGCGGGCACCCCCGGCGGCGGCGGCCTCGACGGTGATCAGCGCAACCAGCATCGGGGTGGCGACCCGGATAGCCAGCCACATGGTATCTCCGACCAATTCGGCGGCCTGCGCCCCTGCGGTCAAGGATAACGGGGGCAAGGCGGCGGCAATCGGCCACACGGCATAGCTGTCATAAAGGGCGGCAACCACGGCCCACATGGCGCCTGCGCCAAACGCGGCGGCAAATCCGATGATCAGATACAACAGACCAAACGTGTGCAGAGGTTCGCCGCCGGGGGTGGTCAGGCCACTGTCGGTTTCGCCGCGGAACTGATCGGTGATCGCCCCGGCATATTGCAGCGCAACAAATGGCAAGGACGCCAGAAACCCAAGCGCATAACCTATGGCCACTTCCTTGGGCAAAATCAGGGCCAGATGCCCGACGGTTGCCGTTTCTAGCAGGGTCAGCACCTGATCCGGAAACGCGACCAGCACGGGGACCGCAAGGCCCAGCGCCACATTCATCCGCACCAGACGCATCCGGCCAAAGGCCCATGTCAGCGGCAGAAATCCGAACATCAACCCAAACGGTCGGGCGGCCATCAGGATCAGAATGGGATACACCTCCTGTATGCCCCGGCTCTGAACAATGTCGATCAGAGGCTGCACCATCGGGCTACCGGACCATCAGATGGAAATCATCAAACACGGTGCGGGTGGTGGCGATCAGGGGGGCGGTCAACCCGGACCCAAAGCCGATCAACACGACCACAATGGCGGTGATCTTGACGGTTTGGGCAAGGGATTGATCCTGTATCTGGGTGACGGCCTGAAACAGGGCAATCAACAACCCGCTGACCGTGGCCACGGCCAACGGGACGCCCGCCAACAAAACGACATCCATCATGAACGCCAGCAGATAGGTGGTAAAGGGAAGGTCCTGCATCGGGCTATCCGGCATAGGTCAACAACAGACCCTCCACCAGCCGGGCCCAGCCATCGACAAACACAAAGGTCAGCAATTTGAACGGGACGGCGATGATGTTGGGCTGCACCTGCTGCATGCCCAGCGCCATCAGAATTCCGGTGACGGCCAGATCAATGGCGACAAACGGCAGATACAGAAGAAACCCGATCTGGAACGCTTCGGTCAGTTCGGAAATCATGAAGGCGGGGACCTGAATGATGAAATCATCCGGGGTGGCGACCATGCCCGACCCGGCCCACAGCCGGGTGGCGGTCTGGACAAAAAATTCGATATGGGCGGGGTCAATCCGGGCCGCGATAAAGGTCTGGAATGGGGCAATGCCCACGGTCCACAGATCAAACAACGCCTGCGCCGAGGTCAGATCACCTTGGGCGGTGGCAATCGCGGCGAGCGAGGCGGACAGAACAGGCATGGAAATGAACACCGCCAGAAACAGGGCCAGCGCCATCAGGATCATGTTGGACGGAACCTGCTGCAACCCCAACGATTGGCGGACGATCATGAACACGACGGACAGCTTGATGAACGATGTCAGGGTCAGAACGGCGAGCAACAGAAACCCGCTGACAAATCCCAACACCAACGGGGTGGAAAAATCGGGCACCTGGGGTCAGGACAGTTGGGTCAGGCGCAGGGCAATGGCGCCCTCGACCTGCACCAGCTCGCCATGGCCCACGCACACGTCGGCCATCATCAGACGGACCTCGCGGGGCATCTGGGCGGTGATGGGCAAAACGGATCCGGTGACCATGCCCTCCAGTTCGGACAACGGGACCACGACGCGGGCCAGTTCAATGCTGATGGTCACGGGCATATCGGCCAAGGTATGGCGCAGCGTTGACAGGGGCGGCATGGCGGCGGTCCTTTCGTAGGGTGAAAAATCGGCGGCAAGGGTCAGAACGCCATCGGCATGGGTGACATCGGCCCGCAATGGGGACCCGTCGATGGAACACACCAGTCCGGCGCCCCGTGGCCAGTCGCAGGGCAGCAACAGGGCGTCACCGGGCACACAGGCGGCCCAATCGGTGGCGGGCAGAACCATCTCGAACCCGGTCAGGCGCAGGGGCAACCGGGGGTCCATGCGGGGGGCGGGCATGGCATAAGGGGCTGTCAGCCGGTCAAACATGGCCAGCAGCGGGGCGGCCGGGGCATCGACCAGAACCCCGGCCCCAAGCCCACCATCCCCCCGCAGGGTCAGGGGCAACGCCGCGTCCGGCGGGGCATCGGTGGTAGGCAAACAGGCCAGAACCCGGAACGGGCTTGCGGCTCCGGCTTCGGCCCCCGTTTCAACTCCGGTGGCCAGCGGGTCAAACAGCGGGGCCAGACCATATTCGGCGACCATGGCGGCGCGGGCCCCCGTCAGGTCAGCCGGGTCAAACAAATCGGCCTCGGTCAGGGTGAACCCATGGGCGGCAATGGCGCGCTCCAACAAACCGGGGGTCAGCCACAGATCGACGGCAAACGGGCCAACCAAACATTCGCACCAGACCCAGACGGCATCCGGGCCACGGGGGATCGGGGGGGGACCGTCCAGACCCACCTCGAACGTCTGGGTGGCCAGCGTGACCTTCATCGGACGACGCGGGGCCATGGCACAGGCATCGCGGCGGGCACGGTCACGGGTCACATGGGGCAACAGGGGCCAGGTAAAGGGGGCAACCTTGGGCGTGACCTTTGGCGTCTGGCGCAGACCGGGGGTGAATTTACCCATGCGGATGGCCCCCACGGCTCAGGTCGGTCAGGTCGTCATCGGCCAGATCGTCGCGGGCGCGGCGGTCGCGGTCGGCGGCGTCGGTGGCC
>JBGSIZ010000219.1:0-4069 GCA_041742255.1 Marivivens sp.
GGGGTCGCCCGTGGGCGCAGCCGTCCGGCAACCTGGCCGCCACGTTGATCTATAAACCGGACGTCACCGCGATTGAGGCCGCCAAGCGGTCGTTTATGGCCGCCAATGCGTTGTTTGAAACGCTGGCCTTGTTCATTGACCGCACCAAACTGTCCCAGAAATGGCCCAACGATGTGTTGCTGAACGGTGGCAAGGTCGCGGGGATATTGCTGGAATCCAGTGGCCGTGGCCCGTTCATCGACTGGTTGGCCGTGGGTGTTGGTGTCAACCTTGTCGCCGCCCCGCCCGCCGAAGAGGGTGCACCGTTTGCCCCGGTCAGCTTGTTGGGCGAAGGGGGCGAGGCGGTCAAGCCGCATGAATTCCTGACCGTTCTTGCCTCGAACTTTGCCACCCAAGAGGAAAAGCTGGCTGCGTTGGGGTTCACCCGGATCCGGCAGGATTGGTTGCGTCACGCCGCCCGGTTGGGCGAAACCATCACCGCCCGCACCACCCGCGCCGAGATCACCGGAATTTTCGACACCATCGACGCCGAAGGCAATCTGGTGTTGATCACAGGCACCGGCCCGGTCGCGATCCCGGCTGCAGACGTGTATTTCTGAAAGGGACGCCCATGCTTTTGTGCATCGACTGTGGCAACACGAATACCGTGTTTTCCGTTTGGGATGGCCGCACGTTTCTGGCAACATGGCGCACGTCCACCGAATGGCAGCGTACGGCGGATCAGTATTTTGTGTGGCTGACCACCCTAATGACCGTTCAGAAAATCGAGGTGGACATCACGGATGTCATTATCTCCTCTACTGTGCCGCGCGTGGTGTTCAACCTGCGGGTACTGTCGGATCGGTATTTCAACTGTCGCCCGCTGGTGGTGGGCAAGCCCGAATGTGCCTTGCCGGTGCCGCCCCGCGTGGACGTTGGAACCCAAGTGGGGCCTGACCGGTTGGTGAATACCGCTGGCGCGTTTGACCGGCACGGTGGCAACCTGATCGTTGTGGATTTCGGCACCGCCACCACGTTTGACGTGGTCGATGATGATGGCGCCTATGTGGGCGGCGTGATTGCCCCCGGCGTCAACCTGAGCCTTGAGGCGCTGCACATGGCCGCGGCCGCGTTGCCCCATGTCGATATCACCAAACCCCAAGCCGTCATTGGCACCAACACCGTGGCCTGTATGCAATCGTGCATTTTCTGGGGTTACGTGGGCCTTGTGAAAGAGGTATGCGCGAGGATCAAGTCCGAGCGGAACCGCGAGATGCGGATCGTCGGCACCGGGGGCCTTGCGTCCCTGTTCGGGGCAACAGATGTCCTGTTTGACACAATCGAAGATGATTTGACGATGCACGGCCTGACCGTGATCCACAACTATAACAAGGATACCGCATGAGCAGACCCACCAAGGCAAAGGCCGCCCCCAAAGCCGCGGGCCCCGACCGCCTGATTTACCTGCCGCTGGGCGGGGCGGGCGAGATCGGCATGAACGCCTATGTCTATGGCTACGGCGCCCCCGACCAAGAACGCCTGATCGTTGTCGATCTGGGCGTCACGTTCCCCGATATGGACGGCAGCCCCGGCGTTGACCTGATCCTGCCCGATATTTCGTGGCTGGTGGCCCGCAAGGACCGGATCGAGGCGATTTTCATCACCCACGCCCACGAGGACCATGTGGGGGCTGTTGGCCACTACTGGGACCAATTGGGTGCCCCGGTCCATGCCCGCCCATTCACAGCCCATATCGCCCGCCTCAAGATGGAGGAGAAAGGCCACCCGGCCAAGGCCGTGATCACGACGCAGCCCTGGCCCAACACGGTCACCGCCGGCCCGTTCAAGGTGGGGTTTGTCCCGCTGTCCCACTCGATCCCGGAAAGTGCGGGCCTTGTGATTGATACCCCTGCGGGCCGGTTGATCCATTCGGGCGATTTCAAGATCGACCACACCCCCGTCGTGGGCGACGCGTTTGATGAAGACCTGTGGGCCGAGGTGTCCAAGCCCGGCGTCAAGGCGTTGATCTGCGACTCGACCAACGTGTTTTCCCCATTGCCGGGCCGGTCCGAGGCCACGTTGGCCGCCGACATCACCGCCTTGATCAAGGCGCAGCCGGGGATGGTTGTCGCGACCACGTTCGCGTCCAACATCGCCCGCCTGAAAACCATCGCCGATGCGGGCCGCGCTGCGGGCCGGTCGATCGTGTTGCTGGGCCGCGCGATGCGCCGGATGGTCGATGCCGGTCTGGAGACCGGGATCCTCAAGGATTTTCCGCCGGTTATCGGGCCTGAGGATGCGGGCAGCGTGCCACGCGGCAATCTGTTGTTGCTGGTCACCGGCAGCCAAGGCGAACGCCGCGCCGCCAGCGCCCAATTGGCCCAAGGGTCGTATTTGGGTCTGACGCTCAAGGATGGCGATACGTTCCTGTTTTCGTCCAAGATCATTCCCGGCAACGAACGCGGTGTGATCCGGATCATGAACCAGTTGTCCGAACGCGGCGTGGACGTGATTGACGATACTGGCGGCAAATACCATGTGTCTGGCCACGCCAACCGTCCCGATCTGGCCCGGATGCACGAGATTGTGCAGCCGCAATTTCTTATCCCGATGCACGGTGAACACCGCCATTTGCGCGAACACGTCAAACTGGGTGCCGAAAAGGGCATCAAGGGCATGGTCGTCGTGAACGGCATGATGATCGACCTGTCCGGCAATGTCCCAAAGGTGGCCGAATATATCGAAACCGGCCGCACCTATCTGGACGGAACCACCAAGATCGGTGCGATGGATGGGATCGTGCGCGACCGCATCCGGATGGCCCTGAACGGTCATATCGCCATCAGCATCATCATTGACGAACATGATGAACCGCTGGGCGATCCGTGGTGCGAATTGATGGGCTTGCCCGAACAGGGCCGATCCAAGGCCCCGCTTGCCGAAGTGCTGGAGGCCGACTTGGCGCAGTTCATGAACCGCGCCGACGACAAGACATTGCTGGACGACATCAAGCTGGAAAAGGAATTCAAGCGGATCGCCCGGCAGACGTCGCAGAACGAGATCGGCAAGAAGCCCGAAATCACGGTGATTATCAGCCGTCTGGCCTAACAGGTATCGGGGCTGGCCGCGCGTCGGCTGGCCCCGGTTATTCCCGGCACAAGAAAACGCCGCCCCCAACCGCCACGACTGTTACCGCAGTGGCTGCCGCCACGGGCGGTGCGGACAGCGCCGTCAGGAACGCCCCCGATGCCGCGTTGTTCAACCGCCGCCGGATGAACCGTTCGGAACCCGACACCAGCATCGCCCCCGCGCTGTCGCTGCGCGCGATTTCGTCCGGGTCCGGTGGTTCTCCAAAAATCGTGGAAACCCCTTCGGACAGTCGGATCATTTCGGCTGCTGCCCCTTGGACCCGGTCACAGGTCGTTCGGGTGCAGCGCCCACGGAAATTCCGTTCACCGGGGATCAGAAGAAAACCCGAGTCCGCATCGCCGTATTGAAGGCAGTAGCCTTCGGCGCGGTAAATTTCGGTCAGTTCGGCCATGAATACCAGAACCGTATCCGACTGGCAGGGGGGCGGGTTGCCCAACGCCCGGCTGAGACTGCGCCGGGGCCAGCCCAGCAACCGTTCGCGCCGGGTCGCATCGAGGTCATCGTCGGCAAAGAAACCTTCGTCAATTTCCACGTCGAGCGCGTTGACCCGCACCGTGCAGGTTTGCGCCGCCGCAAAGTGCGGCAGCAGCGTGATGAAACAGGCGAGGGCAAGCAGGCGGAGGGATGTCATGGCACTGGAGTGCCAGAGCCCGCGCGAAGGTCAAGCCTGTATCGACCGCCGCGCGGAAAGTTGCGCAGGTGTCAGCCCTTGGGCCGGTCTGCAAAGCTGAGCCGGATAAAGTCCGGTGTGTCATCGCCAAGCCCCAGAACGTCTGGTTCGCGGCGACGATTGTTGTCGCGCCGGTCATAACGGTCGTTGCGTTCTGGCCGTTCTGTGCGTTCGGGCCGTTCAGCGCGTTCGGTGCGTTGCGGCCTTTCGGTCTGGTCGCGGTGCGGCGCGGGCTGCACGGCCTCGCGGATAACGGGTTCGTCCACGGGG
>JBGSIZ010000220.1:0-4023 GCA_041742255.1 Marivivens sp.
CCAGCGTGCCGCCCGGAACAGGTAGTTGACAAGGCTGAGCCCGAGCAGCAGCCCGATTTGCCCTGCGCCCAGCCGCGCGATCTGGGCCCGCGTTTCAGCCCAGCCCGTGGCCGCCGCAAGCCCGGCCAACCCACCGATCACCAACGCAAACAGCCCCAACAGAACCGCCACATCCCGCCAGCGGCGGGACGAGGTGGCCGGCGAGGGCGCGGCGGACGGGGCCGGGATATGGGTGCTGGTCATGGTCATTTCTGCGCGGTTTATCGACACAATAGGGCGACATTGTGAAGTTGTTGCGCAAAAGGAAACAGTTTGCAGGAGTTTTAAGGGCCAAAGAGGGGCAACCGCCCCCCGCTGTCAGACCAGCGTGGCCTCGGTCGCTTGCTGCAATTCCTCCAGCGTCACGCCGTCGGCCAGTTCCACCAGTTTCAGCCCGCCGGGCACCACATCCAGCACGCCCAGATTGGTGATGATCCGGTCCACCACGCCCTTGCCCGTCAGGGGCAGGGTGCAGGATTTCAGAACCTTGCTTTCGCCATGTTTGCTGGTGTGGTCCATCACGACCACAACCCGTCCCACGCCCGCCACAAGGTCCATGGCGCCGCCCATCCCCTTGACCAGTTTGCCGGGGATCATCCAGTTGGCCAGATCGCCGTTTTCCGCAACCTCCATCGCGCCAAGGATCGCCATGGCGATTTTGCCGCCCCGGATCATCCCAAACGATGTGGCACTGTCGAAATAGGCGGTCTGGGGCAGTTCGGTGATGGTTTGCTTGCCCGCGTTGATAAGATCGGCGTCCTCGGTCCCCTCGACCGGGAAGGGACCCATGCCCAGCATCCCGTTTTCCGATTGCAGCGTCACGTTCACGCCTGCGGGGATGTAGTTGGACACCAATGTCGGAATGCCGATGCCCAGGTTGACATACCAGCCATCCTGAAGTTCGAGCGCCGCGCGCGCGGCCATCTGGTTGCGATCCCAAGGCATGATCAGACCTCTTTCATTGAATTCAGGGGGGACGGGGTGGGCAGGTGGACCGGTGCGCCGATCACCTTGGTGAAATATTGTTCGAGGGACAAGAGCCCGAACTCTGCATTCATATGGACATAGTCGTCTTCGTCCAAGGGCACGTTCTTGTGCAGGTCCATCGCCCCCTTGCCGTAGCTGGCGAGGGTGAGGCCATTAGGGGCAAAGGTTTCCGCAGGTTGCCGCAGCAAGGCGATACCGTGCTGGCCAAGCGCGGTTTCGAAATGGTCCAGATAGATGTCGCGGGCCGCCAGATAGGTCGCGCCGTGGGCCGCAAGCGTTTGCCAGCGTTGAAATTTCTCGCGCGGGCTGCTAAGGCACCGCACATTCGGGTTGGGGTGCGGTTGCAGGGTCAGCCGGGGACCGGTCCAGCCGCGCCATTCGGGCGGCGGCAGATACCGTTGCGCCAGATTGGCACAAAACGCATCAAAGGCGGGGCGCGACAGGCGAAATGGTTTTTCGACCGTGGCGGGCAGGCCGTCGATGGCAAAACGTTCAAGAAGCGACGCCAGTTCAACCTCGCCCGTGACATAGCCCACCTGCAACACCGCGTCCTGTGCGCCCAGATCAATCGTGCGGGCGTCGTGGCCGATGACGATTTCGTCGGGGTGCGGGACCACCGCGTGGTAGCCAAAGACCATATTGATCAGCTTGCGCGTCCGCGCCGATTTGCCGGGCGAGGAAAAGAACGCCATGTCAATCTCCGGCAGGCCCGTGAGGATCAGGTCCCAGCCCAGTTTGATCATCGCCACATGCGAGGTTCCGATGACGGCGATTTTCATTTGGCGAACGCCTCGAGCAAGGCGTCTTCGCAGACCAGATCATCGGCGGCGTCGTCTGCCGTTTCCGCGCGGGCCCGTTTGGGGTGTGCCGCGTTTGTGGGCGCAATCCCGTGCGCCCGCAAAAAAAGCCCCATCGCCGCCGCAACCCCGGTGTGCGTCACGGACCGCAGATTGCCCGAATAATAGGCCCCCCGCGCCGTCTGGCTGGTGATCAGTTCGTAGGACGGAAAATAGTCCACGTTCTGAAACTGGTCCGCCAACATGCCACAGGCCGCCCGCAACACCGATTTGGAATAGGTCGTGGCGACCTCGACATGTTTGCCGCTGGCGGTGGCGGTCAGCGGCACAGGCGACACGGTGATCAGGAATTTCAGCTTTGGGTTCCATTCCATCAAGAGGCGGCGCAGCGCCACGAAATCCTGCCGGACCTCGTTCATGGTGAAATTCTTGAATGCGAAAATCTCCGGATCGAACGTGCCCGCGATGGTGCCGGGGGCGGTGGGGTAGACGGTGCCGGTGTCCCGATGCACCCACGATTCGGTCAGCCCAAAGGTGAACACAAAGAGGTCGATATTCCGGAACGCCTGTTCCAGTGCGGCCAGATGCGTGGCCCGGTGCGCCAGCACGGCGTCGGCATCGGGCAGGCCGTGGGGTTCGACGCCCGGCCGCTGTGCATCGACAAACCGGTCGCCCATGGGCCAGACGGGCAGGGCCGGGGTCACGTCGCCCCGGATTTCCTGCACCAGTTGCAGCATTTGGCGGGCCGTGTAGATATTTCCATAACGCCCGGAAAACAAACGATATCCAAAGCTGTGGGCCACATCATCTGTCACCCATTCGGGGGCCGGTTCCGCGTCCACAATGGAAAACCCCGCCTGTTTGAGCGTGCGCCCGATATGCTGGGCGAAACAGCTGCCTGCGGTCGCGATCCGCATCTTGCGGGTGATCGCAAAGCCCCGTTGATATAGGTCGCCCGGATCAAGCGGGTCGCGGTCCGCCACACCAGACCGCCAATAGGCGCGCGGGTCCAGACCTTCGTAAGGCGAGGTCATGGTCAGGCGGTCCGGGGTTGCGTCGTGCGTTGTTCGATCCGTTTTTCATGCGCGCCCTGAATGATCCGGTGCACATAGATGCCGGGCAGGTGGATCGTGTCGGGATCGAGCGCGCCTGTGGGCACAATCTCTTCGACTTCGGCGATGCAGATGCGCCCGCACATCGCGGCGGGCGGGTTGAAATTGCGCGCCGTCTTGCGGAACACGAGGTTTCCGGTGGCATCGGCCTTCCACGCCTTGACGATGGACAGGTCGGCCACGATCCCGTTTTCAAGGATATAGGTTTCGGGCTGGCCGTTTGGGCCAGTCGGGAAATCCTTGTGTTCCTTGCCTTCGGCGATGACCGTGCCCACGCCCGTTTTGGTGTAAAAGCCCGGAATGCCACAGCCCCCCGCCCGCATCCGTTCGGCCAAGGTGCCCTGCGGGTTGAATTCAAGTTCGAGTTCGCCCGACAGATATTGCCGCATGAATTCCGCGTTTTCGCCCACATACGACGAGATCATTTTGCGCACCTGACGGGTTTGCAGCAAAATCCCGATGCCAAAATCATCCACGCCCGCGTTGTTGGACGCAAAGGTGAGGTTTTTCGCGCCGTGGTCCCGAATGGCCGACAGCAACAGTTCCGGAATACCGCACAGGCCAAAGCCGCCCGCCGCAATCAACATGTCATCGCGCAGAATGTCGTCAAGCGCATCCGCCGCCGATTGATAGACCTTGTTCATGGTTCCCCGCCTCCGCGCCCCGTGTGTGGTGTTGACGCAGTTGTTGCGCCGGGGCTGCCCGGTGTCAATGCTGCGTCGCGGCGGGTTTGGCGGTTAGTCGTCGATCACGGATGATGCGGGTTTGGCGGCCTTTTTCGGGGCGGCCTTTTTGGTGGCAGTTTTGGTCGCGGGCTTTGCGGCTGCTTTCTTGGCTGCGGGTTTCTTGGCTGCCGCCTTGGGGGCTGCTTTTTTCTTGGTGCCTTTGGTGCCTGCCTTGGCGTTCACCAGTTCTACCGCCAGATCGAGTGTGACCGTTTCGGGGTCGATGTCCTTGGGCAAGGTCGCGTTGACCTTTTCCCATTTCACATAGGGCCCATAGCGCCCCGGCATGACCGAAATCGCGCCGCCCGATGGATGGTCCCCCAGCGCCTTGAGCGGTTGGGCCGCAGCCCCGCGACCCGCGCC
>JBGSIZ010000221.1:0-8222 GCA_041742255.1 Marivivens sp.
GTGAACCGGGCCGCAAACAAGGCATCGGGCGACAGCCCAGCCAGCCGCGCGGCGTGCAGCGCCGTGCTGTCGGACGCATGGTAGGACGCCCGCAGCGCAATTTCGAGCCGCGCCACATCCGGCAAATAGGGCAGATGGGCCACGGGCGCGAAGCCCTTGAGAAAGCCCGGCATTTCCGCCCCGTAGTGCATCATGAGCGGAGTGGTCGGCGGATGGTTGCGGACATAGATGCCGCCCATCGCCTTGAAAAACTGATCCCCCACCAGTTTGTGCAGGACCGGAAACGCGGCCATCAGCGCGTCGATCAACCCGACCACCACATTGTTCCGGTAGACATCGAACCGTTTGCCCGCACTTTCGCCCTGCCCATTGGTCAAGCCGTCCGGCACCGGGGCCGTCGGGTCCATCAGGGCCGCGCGGAATGTTGTCTGATTGGTCATGCTGTCACCGTTTGCAGGGCGCGGGCCGCGCGGGCGGCTTCGGCCTCCAGCACGGGCCAGTCGGGCACGTCGTTGTCCCATTCCACCAGCAGGGGCCGGGGGCCCGACCGCGCCAAGGTATAATCCAACAGCGCCCAGACCGGGTCTGCCATCGCCCGCCCGTGGCTGTCGATCAAGAGCGGATTGCCCGCCCCGTCATCGTCCACGTCATGCCCCCCAAGGTGCATTTCGCCGACCGCCCCCAAAGGAAAGCTGTCGATGTAGGCGCGCGGGTCCAGCGACAGGTTGGTCGCCGACACAAACACGTTGTTCACGTCCAGCAACAGACCGCAGCCGGTGCGGGTCGCCACCTCGCGCAGGAAATCGGTTTCGGACATGTCCGAGGCCGCAAACGCGAGATACGAGGATGGGTTTTCCAGCAGCATCCGCCGCCCGAGCGTCGTTTGCACGGCGTCAATGTGGTCCGCGACCCGCGTCACCGTCGCCTGTGTATAGGGCAGCGGCAGCAGGTCGTTCAGAAACGCCGCGTCATGGGTGGACCATGCCAGATGTTCGGAAAAGCTGGCCGGGTTCAGCCAGCCAACAAGGTGTTTCAACCGCGCCAGATGATCGGGGTCCAACCGCCCTTCGCCACCGATGGACAGGCCAACGCCGTGGACCGAGATCGGGAACCGTTCGGCCAAGTGCCGCAGTTGCGCCAGCGGTCGCCCGCCGTCCCCCATGTAGTTTTCCGCGTGAATTTCGAGCCAGCCGACGCTGCCGGGGTCTGCCATGATCGCGCTGTAATGCTGGGCCTTGTAGCCCACACCGGGCAGAGGCGGCAGTGCTGCGGGGCGGGCAGTGTCAAGCATTTGGGGCCTTTTAGGTGCAGTATTGGAATGCAGAACGGCGGCCCGGATGGGACGGGCCGCCGAAATGGGGCAGGGGGCGTGTGCCCACCTGCCCGGTCGTGACCTTAGGAGGCCATATCACGCTCGAGGGCTTCGAGCGACCCCATGCGGGCGGTGCCGTCGGCGGCAGCGGGCAGTTCCATCGTGGCGCAGGTGCCAGCGGGCACGAGCGTCCAGGCGTTGCCCTGGTAGTCAACGGTCGAGGTGCCTGCACAGGTGGTGCCGGGGCCGGCTGCACAGCCGTTTTCGCCGGCGAGTGCCACGCCGAAGCACTTTTCTTCGCCGGCAGCAGCGGCAGTGTTGGCCAGAGCGGTGAGGGCGGTGGCGACAGCGGAAGCGGCCATCAGGGTGGTGGACATCTTGGACATGGAAAATCCCTTTCAAGGAGATGACGGTTAACTTTGGTCCCCCAAGACCGGGGTGACAAGGACACAATAGGAAGGTTTGTAACGCCTGATCCAGTCACGCCCCTGTGCATCGCGGGGCCGTGAAGGCCGGTGAGGATGTGGCGGGATGTCGCAGCCGCGACCGTCGGGCAAGTCATTGAAAACAATAAACCCGTCCGGGTTTCGCCGGACGGGTCTGTTACACGGAATGTCCCGATTTGTTACAACAGATCGGGCGGCGTCGCCTCGATCCGGAGCCGATCCACGATTCCCGTGAGCGATGTTACAGAGGTTTGCTGTTCCCCCAGTCGCCGGACGGACACAGTGCGGTCCTCGACCTCGCGCGCGCCGACGGCGAGGATGACCGGAACCTTGCCAACCGAATGGTCGCGCACCTTGTAGTTGATTTTTTCGTTGCGCAGATCGACCTCGGCCCGAACGCCCGCCGCCGTCAGGGCTGCGGCCACTTCGATGCAATAGTCGTCCGCGTCCGACACGATGGCCGCCACGACGACCTGACGCGGGGCGAGCCAGAACGGCAGTTTGCCCGCGTGTTCTTCGATCAGGATGCCAATGAACCGCTCGAACGATCCCAGAACCGCCCGGTGCAGCATGATGGGCCTGTGTTTGGCCCCGTCAGGAGCGATGTAGCTGGCATCCAGCCGTTCGGGCAGGTTGGGGTCCAATTGCAACGTGCCGCATTGCCAGTCCCGTCCGATGGCATCGGTCAGCACGAATTCCAGCTTGGGCGCATAGAACGCGCCTTCGCCTTCGAAAATTTCGAACGCGCGCCCGGCGGCGGTGCAGGCGTTGGCAAGGGCCGCTTCCATCCGGTCCCAGCTTTCTTCGCTGCCGACCCGTTTTTCCGGGCGGGTGGACAGTTTGACCCGCCATTTCGCAAAGCCGAGGTCGTCATAAATCCGGGCCAGAAAGTCGATGAATTTCTTCGACTCCGTCTCGACCTGATCCATCGTGCAGAAGATGTGGGCGTCATCCTGCGTGAACCCGCGCACCCGCATGATCCCGTGCAGCGCGCCCGAGGGTTCATAGCGGTTACAGGACCCGAATTCCGCCATGCGCAGCGGCAATTCGCGGTAGGATTTCAGGCTGTGGTTGAAAATCTGCACATGGCAGGGGCAATTCATCGGTTTCAGCGCGTTGATGGTCTTTTCCCGCGCGTGATCCTCGTCCACTTCGACGATGAACATGTTGTCGCGGTAGTTGTCCCAGTGACCCGAAGCCTCCCACAGTTTGCGGTTGACCACTTGGGGCGTGTTCACCTCGACATATCCATCCCGCCGTTGTTGGCGGCGCATGTAGTCCTGAAGCGTGGTGTAGATGGTCCAGCCGTGGGGGTGCCAGAAAATCTGACCGGGGGCTTCTTCCTGCATGTGGAACAGGTCCATTTCGCGGCCCAGTTTGCGGTGGTCGCGTTTGGCGGCCTCCTCGAGCATGTGCAGGTGCGCCTTGAGGTCGTCGCGGTTGCGGAATGCCACGCCGTAGATCCGTTGCAGCATCGGCCGCGTCGCATCGCCCAGCCAATAGGCTCCGGCCACATGGGTCAGTTTGAACCCGTCAGCGGGCACTTGCCCGGTGTGTTGCAGGTGGGGCCCCCGGCACATATCCTGCCAGTCCCCGTGCCAATACATCCGCAGGTCTTCGCCCGCCGGAATCCGGTCGATCAGTTCGAGTTTGAACGGCTCGCCCCGGTCTGTGTAGTAGGCAATCGCCCGGTCGCGGTCCCAGACCTCGGTCTTGACCGGATCGCGGGCGTTGATGATCTGTTTCATCTTCGCCTCGATCTGACCCAGATCTTCGGGCGTGAACGGGTCCGCCCGGTCAAAATCGTAGAACCAGCCATAGTCCCGCACCGGGCCGATCGTGACCTTTACGTCCGGCCAGATCTCTTGCACCGCGCGGGCCATGATGTGCGCGCAATCGTGGCGGATGAGTTCCAGCGCCGCTGCGTCGTCCTTGATCGTGTTGAGCGCGATGGTGGCGTCTGCGTGGATCGGCCATTGCAGATCGAAATGCGCGCCGTTCACCTGTGCCGAGATTGACGCCTTGGCAAGGCTGGGCGCGATGGACGCTGCGACCTGCGCGGGTGTGATCCCGGCGTCAAACATGCGCACGGTGCCATCGGGGAATGTCAGGGAAATCTGGCTCATGGGCCAACTCCTCGTCGGTTTGGCGCCTACGAAGCGCCCGGTTGCGGGTTATATCGAGCGCGGTTGTGGAGAGTTCGGCCAGCGCCGTCAAGAGGGCGGGGGCCGTGGTTGTTGGCGGCCCCGGTTCGCCCCATTGTATACCCAGATAGACATTGACCGCGACGCTTGATGCGATAAACACGACATGTTTCCGATTGGAAACTGACCGCCAAGGAGCCCACCATGCCCAGCTACAACCGCAGTTTTGATCTGACCGTCGCCGATGTTGACCTGATCGAGGAGGCCCTGCGCGCCCGTGGCCGCGAATTGTCGAGCATGCGCATCGCCTTGACCGAGGAAAACCCCGCCCATTTGGAAACCATCCGCGTGATCGAGGCCGATCTGCGGACGGGCGAGGAATTGCTGGGCCGCATTCACAATCAAAAAGTGTTCTATCGCCCCCGGTCGTCTGTCTATATCGGCGGCTGATCCGGGTTTGAGCGTTGGCATCGGGCGTTTGATGTTGTCCCGCGCGGTGCCCTGTGGTGCAACAGCGGCATGACCCGACCCGATTTCATCCTCACCCCCGAAGGCCGCCGTATTGCGATGCATATGTTGGCCGGCGCGACGCCCACCGTGGTTTTCCTTGGCGGGTTCAAATCCGACATGGGCGGCACCAAGGCGGTGGCCCTGCAGGATTGGGCGCAGCGCACCGGACGCGCCTTTGTCCGGTTCGACTATTCCGGTCATGGCCAAAGCGGCGGCGCGTTCGAGGATGGCGCGATCAGCGACTGGTTTGCCGATGCCTGCGCCGTTCTGGCCCGGATTGACGGCCCGGTCGTGCTGGTCGGATCGTCGATGGGTGGCTGGATTTCCTTGCTGGTGACGCGCGCAATGCCGGACCGCGTTGCGGGCCTTGTCACCGTCGCTGCCGCCCCCGATTTCACCGAGGACAGCATGTGGGCCGGGTTCACCGATGCACAGCGTGCGGCGTTGATCACACAGGGCCGCGTCGCCTTGCCGTCCGACTATGGCGACCCCTATGTCATCACCCGCCGCCTGATCGAGGATGGCCGCACCGCCCTTGTCCTGCGCGACCCGCTGCCCTTGCCTTGTCCGACGCGGTTCTTGCAGGGAACGGCGGACGTCGATGTGAATCAATCCGTGGCTCACCGCCTGTTGGCGCATGTGACAGGCGACGATATCCGCCTGACGCTGGTCAAAGGGGCCGATCACCGATTTTGCACGCCCGACTGTCTGACCCTGATCGAACAGGCCGTGGACGAGGTTTTGAGCGGGCACGCTCAGGCGGGTCAGGACTGCCCGCCCGGCTGACGTAAGGTTTCCTTTTGGCTTTGGCCCGCGCCGTGCATAGGCTGCGCCAAAATACCTTGGGAGGGGTCAAAATGGCATTGTCGCTGGGGCAAAAGGCGGGCTGGGGCGTGGCCGATATGGGCGTTGTCGTCTTTGTCGTGGTCAAGCAACTGCTGGTTCTGAATTTTCTGACCGCGTTTCTGGGGGTGCCTGTTGGCATCGCGGGGATGGTCACAACCGCCGTGCTGGTGTTTGACATGATCACCGACCCGCTGGTGGGGTATCTTTCGGACCGGACCACCACCCGGTGGGGCCGTCGCGCGCCGTGGATGTTTGTGGGGGCCGTCATCATGGCCGCAGGGATGATCGGGTTGTTCGCGGTGCCCCAAGGGGCGGGTCAGACGGTCATTCTGTTGTGGGTCGTGGGATTTTTCGGGATCGCCACAATCGGGTTCACCATGGTGGCCATTCCATACGGCGCACAGGCGGGCGAAATGACCCAAGACCCCCGCGAACGGTCGGTGATGACCGGTTGGCGCATGGGCTTTGCCAGTGTCGGGATTCTGGTCGGTGGGGCCGTGATCCCCGGTTTGGCGGCAAGCATGGGATATGCCATGGCGGCCACGGTGGCGTCACCGCTGATTATCGGGGCGATCTGGTTGTCGCTTTGGGCGACGCGGCGCGCGCCGCGCATCGCCGAGGCATCGTCGGTCAGCCTGCGGGGCATGGCGGGGCTGGTGTTTTCGAACCGCCCGTTTGTGGTTCTGGTGGCGCTATACGGTGTCATGACGCTGGCCATCGCCCTGATCACCGCAGGGTTGCCGTTTGCCGCGACCTATCTGATCGTGGACGACGGGGCGACCGCATTGTCGGGTGCGGCCAAGGCGCTGACCACCTTGAGCCTGATGTTCGCGGCCTTTGTCGTCGGGTCGATCCTGAGCCAGGCGGTCTGGGTGATGTTGTCCCACCGTTTGGGCAAACTTGCGGCGCTGGTCGTGGGATTGTGCCTTTATATCGGGTTGCTTTATGCGCTCTATACCGCGTTGCCTTCGGTCAATGTCACAGCGATTGCCGGGTTGTTCGTTCTGGCGGGGATTTGCAACGGGTCGTATCAGCAAATCCCTTGGGCTATCTATCCCGACCTGATGGACGTGACCCGCGCCGAAAGTGGCGAGGCAATCGAGGGCGCGTTTTCAGCGGTTTGGTTGTTTGGGCAGAAACTGGCAAACGCGCTGGCGCCGGCGTTGTTGGGGTGGATCCTTGCCGCGCGGGGGTGGCAAGAAAGCACGACGGGCGTGGCCGTGCAGACCGATGCCGCCTTGGCCACGTTGCAGATGTCTATAACGGTGGTCCCTGCGGTCATCCTTGGGGTGGCCGTGTTGGGGTTGATCGCGGTCTATCGCCCGATTGCCGGGCGGGCTGTGTCGCGGGCCATGGCCCAAACCCGCGCCTGACCCCTTTTCCTGCGGGTCGCTTTGCGCCATGGTGGGGGTAACAGGGGGACCACCCCCGGTCCATGATCGAGGCGAGGCGCAGGAAATGACCACACGCGGGGCAGGCCAGTGACGGAACCCTTGGTGCTGTTGCCGGGCCTGTTTTGCGACGCCCGCATCTGGACGGCGCAGATCACCGCATTGAGCCGGGACCGGGTGGTCAGCGTGGCCCCAATGGCGAACGGCGAACGGATCGAGGAAATCGCGTCCGACACCTTGTCCGCCTTGCCCGCCCGGTTTGCGCTGGCGGGGGTGGATTTTGGCGGCATGGTCGCGCTGGAAATGCTGCGCCGCGCGCCCGAACGGATCACGCGCGTGGCCTTGATCGCCACGTCGCCGCTTGCGGAAACCCCGGCCGAGGCCGCCGCCCGCGAACCCCGCATCGTTGCCGCCCGGTCCAGCCGGTTCGAGGATGTGATCGCACAGGAAATCCGCCAGCAGGATCTGGCCCCCGGTCCGCACCGCGCCGAGGTGATCGCCAAAATCGCCGCGATGGCCCGTGCCACCGGTCCCGAGGCCTATGTCCGCCAGTCCCGCGCATTGCAGCGCCGCAAGGATCAGCAGGCGACGTTGCGCAAGATCAAGCAACCCGCGCTGGTCGTCTGCGGGGCCCATGACCAGATCTTGCCGGTCCGCCGCCATGAATTCATGGCCGAACTGATCCCCTATGCCCGGCTGGAAGTGCTGGAGGATGCAGGCCGCCTGCCCACGCTGGAACAGCCCGCCGCCATGACCGACCTGTTGCGGGCCTGGATGACGCAGCCGTTGGTCTTGCGGTGATCACAGCGCGGTGCGGTGGTAGATGAACCCGTCCAGCGCATAGGGCCGCCCGAGGGTGCCGGGCGTGCTTTCGACCCGGACAGATGTCCAGTCGTTGTTCGCTGACACATCAACCACTTTCATGCCCAGCGATATTTCGTTGCGGTCCCAATTGGCGTGGTCAATCAGCACTTCGGTATCGGACAGAACCCGCGACACGACGGCCACATGGCCGCGCGGCAGCTTGCTTGTTCCGCTGAACGCCATGACCGCACCCACACGGGGGTCACGTCCGCGCGCGTAGTCTTCATTGGCTTGCGCCCACCATGTGTTGGCGTTGCCGCGAATGTCGATCCCGCTGGCGTTGCGCGCAAAGGGGACGCACCAGACCCGTTTGCCCTGCGACCGCAGCGCGCGGGCCTCGGTCAACGCCTTGGACATCAACACGGGGTCCAGCCCGGTTTGGACGGTGGCCGCCCGGGTCGCCAGATCGTCGATGACCGGGGCGGGCTGGCGGGCACAAGCGGCCGCAACCAAAAGCACACCAATCGTCAGAGGCAGACGCATCCAGATGCGCCGCGCGGGTGTCAGAGTGTTCAAGTGTCCCTCCGGTTTGTCCGGTTTCGTCCTGCCGGGCTTTGCCCGCGTTGCTAACCGTTTAGAAACAATCCGTGAGGGTTGGCAAGGCTGGGGGCCGATCAGTGGACCAGGACGGCAGAAATCCGCCGTTTCGGGAAAAATTGCACAAATTGACATGAAAAAGGCGCGGGCCGCCGGGGCGCCGCGCCTGATC
>JBGSIZ010000222.1:0-2177 GCA_041742255.1 Marivivens sp.
CAAAAGCACGCCCCGTCCGCCGTTCGCCTTTTGCAGGGTCCATGCGCCCACCTGTGGTGCCAGCCGCCCCGCCACTTCGGACATCGGCGCGAGGAGCGGCAGCCCGCCCCGTCCGTCCGTCACCGTTTCGTAGGCGATGCAGGTCGCCCCGGAGGCCAGAAGATCCCGTGTCTGGTCCGGGTCGGGCGCCAGATGCAGATAGGTGAACAACACTTGCCCCGCCCGCAGCATGGCCCGTTCCACCGGTTGCGGTTCCTTGACCTTGACGATCATGTCGGCCGCCGCGAATACCTCGGACGCCGTTGCCATGATGCCCGCCCCGGCGGCGATATAGTCCGCATCCGGGAACCCGGACCCAAGCCCCGCCCCGGTTTCGATGCTGACTGTGTGGCCGTGTCCGACCGCCTCGCGCGCGGCATTGGGGGTCATGCCGACCCGGAATTCCTGTGGTTTGATTTCTTTTGGGCACCCGATGTGCATGTCCTGTCTCCCTGACTGTGGAAACAGGGTGCCCCTGTGCCCCTGCAATTGCTTGGTTCATTTTGCACCTAATACTGGCATTTGTCGCAGGTTTCTGCGATATCCGATGAAACGACAGGAGGATCGTGCGCGTGATCGAGATGGACCAGATGGACCGCCGTATTCTGGCGGTGTTGCAGCGGGACGGTCGCATATCCAATGCCGATCTGTCCGAAAAGGTGGCGTTGTCCCCGTCTGCCTGTCACCGCCGCGTGCAGCGGTTGGAGAAGGAGGGCATCATTCGCGACTATGTTGCCTTGTTGGACCCACGCAAGGTGGGCCGCCGCACCACCGTTTTCGTCGAAATCACGTTGTCCGGGCAGGCCGATGAAATTCTGGACGCGTTTGAACGCGCTGTCGCCCGCGTGCCGGATGTTCTGGAATGTCATCTGATGGCCGGGTCTGCCGATTATCTGCTCAAGGTCATGGCCCATGACACCGAGGATTTCGCCCAGATCCATCGCCGCCATTTGGCCACGTTGCCCGGCGTGCAGACGATGCAGTCGTCGTTTGCCCTGCGCACGGTGCGCCAGACGACAGCCTTGCCTATTTGATCGGGGCCGATCTAAGCGCCCGTTGCGAAGTGGGCCACGATGGCGTCGGGGGTCATGTCGATGTCTGCGGTCAAGTGGTGTTCGTCTGGCCCCGGTGGTTCCAGCGTTGCCAACTGGCTGTCCAGCAGGGAGGGCGGCATGAAGTGACCGGGCCGCGCCGACACCCGCGCCAAAAGCGTGTCCCTGTTCCCCCGCAGATACAGGAACGTGACCGTTCCGCCCGCCTGCGCCCGGATCCGGTTCCGGTAGGCCCGTTTGAGCGCCGAACACGCGATGACCGTGTTGCCCGGTGCCAGAACCGCCCCGACCGCGTCCAGCCACGGTTCCCGGTCCGCATCATTCAGCGGTGTGCCGTTGCGCATTTTCTCGACGTTGGCCGCTGGGTGCAGGTCGTCCCCGTCCACAAAGGTCAGCCCCAAGGTCTGCGCCACCATCCCCCCGATCAGCGATTTGCCGCAGCCCGACACCCCCATGACCACAAAGCGCCCCATCACAGCGATACCGTGATGCCGCCGTCCACATAAACGGTCGTGCCGTTGATGAACGACGAGGCCGCCGAGGCGAGGAAGATGCAGGTGCCGACCAGTTCATCCACTTGCCCCCAGCGCCCTGCAGGCGTTCGTTTGCACAGCCATGTGTTAAACTCCGGATCGTCCAGAAGCGCCTGATTGAGCGGCGTCACAAAGTAGCCCGGCGCGATGGCGTTGCATTGCAGCCCATGTTTGGCCCAATCGGTTGCCATGCCTTTGGTCAGGTTGGCCACCGCCCCCTTGGTCGCCGTGTAGGGCGCGATGGAGGGCCGCGCGAGCGCCGTTTGAACGCTGGCGATGTTGATGATCTTGCCCGCCCCGCGCCCGATCATGTGCCGCCCCACCGCCTGACCCACATGAAAGACCGAGGCCACGTTGGTTTGCAAAAGCCGCTCGAACGCCTCGGCAGGAAAATCCTCGAGCGGGGCGCGGTGTTGGATGCCCGCATTGTTGACAAGGATGTCGATGGGGCCGGTTGTGGTCTCGAACCCGTCGATGGCGGCCCGCACGCCTGCGTGGTCGGTCACGTCGAACGCCAGTTCGTGAACGGTTGCCCCGCCGTCCCGCAGCGTGG
>JBGSIZ010000223.1:0-3545 GCA_041742255.1 Marivivens sp.
CGCCCATGACCCCCATCGCCGCCGACATCGACGTGTCGGCATCCGAAAGGGCTGTCCATGCCACGGCGGTCACATGGCCGGGCGGGCGGATGGTGCCCAGATCGTATTGTTCGGGGGGCAACACAGGGCCGTTGTCCGACCATTGCAGGCGGATCGTGACAGCCGGGGCATCCTTGACCAGAATTATGCTGTCGCGCGCAACAAAGGGTTTCCAGCCGCCGTCCGGGGTCCGGTATTCGTCGGGGTTCTGGGGGTTCACCTCTTCGATGACCACATCCTGATCATCGACATAGGCAGTGGTCAGACCCCAGCCCAGATCGGCGCTGCGTCCGGTCAGAATGGCGGGCACGCCGGGAATGGTGCCACCAATTACCCCACCAGACGCCAGTTCCAGACGGGCCAGATAGAAAATGCCGGGGGCGGTCAGCCCCAGATGAGGATCGTTGGCCAGCAGGGTGGACCCGTTTGCAGACCGGGACGGGGCAGCGGCCCAGGCGTTCGACGCACCCGCCAGTGCGCGGGGCTGCACCGGGTTGAACGGGCCGGGGGGGGTGTGGGTGCCCATCGCATAACGCGGGGTGCCGGGCACCAGTCCCGCATATTCCGGCAATGCGGCGATGCCGGTGCCGGGTGTATCGGGCAGGATGTCGACCACGCGGGCGGCCTCAATCAACAGTGACGTGCGGGCGCGGATCACCTCGTTTTCCAGATGGGACGACATCTGAAGCGCCATGAGTTTCAGAATGGCGATGCTGTCGGCGGGTTGCCATGGGGCAATGGGGTGGTTGAACACCCACATTTCGGGGGCACCCCGGCCCCGCGCACCCGCGTTCACCTGTTCCAGCCATGCGTTGACGCCGTTGGCATAGGCGTCAAGGGCGGCCTGCGTGGCGGCATCCTGATCCTCGACTGAGGCGACGGCGAGGCCATAGAGGTCAAACCGGCGGATCAAATCATCAATAGCCAGGGTGCGCGGGCCGAACATTTCGGACAACCGCCCCTGTGCGGTGCGGCGCAGCATGGTCATCTGCCACATTCGGTCCTGCGCATGGGCAAACCCAAGGGCAAAGAACACATCCGTATCCGTCTGGCCAAAGATGTGGGGGACATTGGCATTGTCGCGCACGATCTCGACCGGGGCGGTGATACCCGACAAGGTGTAATCGGCGTCATACTCCGGCAGGGACCGGGACGCGAAATAATACACCAGCCCGACCACGGCGAGAGTCAGCAAAAACAAGGCGGATGCGATCCGAAACAGCCATTGGAACACCCGTGCCATATGCAGATCACCCTTACGCCTGTTGACGCCCCCGCAGAGACCGTTACCTGTGGGGCATAACGCAAGAGCCGGTAAAGGAGCAAGCCAATGGCACATGTCGCATTTCTGGGCCTCGGGGTCATGGGGGGCCCGATGGCAGGGCATCTGGTGGCCAAAGGGCACACTGTCACTGTCTACAACCGCACCGCGTCCAAGGCGCAGGATTGGGCGGATGCCCACGGCGGCACGGCAGCGGCCACACCCGCATTGGCAGCACAAGGGGCCGATTTCGTGATGGCCTGTGTGGGCAATGACGATGACTTGCGGTCCGTCTGTCTGGGCCCGGACGGGGCCTTTGCAGGGATGACGGCGGGGGCGGTGTTCGTGGACCACACCACCGTATCCGCCGCCGTCACGCGCGAAATGTGCGCGGCGGCCAAGGATGCCGGTGTGTCGTTCGTGGATGCGCCGGTGTCCGGCGGACAGGCAGGGGCGGTGAACGGTCAACTGGTCATCATGTGCGGCGGCGACCAAGCCGCCTATGACGCCGCCGAACCGGTGATGGCGGCCTATGCCAAGCTGTGCAAACGGCTGGGCGACAGCGGGGCGGGCCAATTGACCAAGATGGTCAACCAGATCTGCATCGCGGGGCTGGTGCAGGGCCTGTCCGAGGGCCTGCATTTCGCGGAAAAGGCGGGCCTCGACGGCAAGGCCGTGATCGAGGTGATCAAAGGCGGGGCAGCGGGCAGCTGGCAAATGGCCAACCGCTATGAAACCATGATGGATGACCATTTCACCCATGGATTCGCCGTTGACTGGATGCGCAAGGATCTGGGGATTTGTCTGGCCACCGCCAACGAAACCGGGGCCAGCCTGCCGGTGACCGCCCTTGTCGATCAGTTCTACAAGGACGTGCAGAAGATGGGCGGCGGGCGGTGGGACACCTCCAGCTTGTTCAAACGTCTGCGGGCGATGGATAGCTGAGGCCCCGTTAACAAAGGCGGGGTGCTGTCTGCCCCACTACTTAAGGCAAGCGGGGGGCTGTCTGCCCCCCGACGCCTTGCAGGCGTTCCCCCCGAGGATATTTTCAGCACAAAGGCATGAAAGCAAAAGGGCCGCCCGGCGATGGGGCGGCCCTTGGTCGTTGGGGCGGTGCCCGGTTATTTTTCTGGCAGCAACCCGCGCGGGCTGAACCGCAGGACGAGCAGCAGAACGATCCCCATCATCAACAGGCGCATGTGCTGCACGTTGTCTTGGATATTGGCGGTGAACGAGGTCAAGCCGTTCGCCAGATGCAGAAGTAGCGAGGCAAACACCCCGTTGTCTTGGGCATCCGCCGGACCCGCGATCCCCTGGACCCATGCCGCGACCTGCGACAGGCCACCCGCCGCCGACACGCCCAAGGGTTCCACTTGCACCCAAAGCCACCAGATGATGAACGCTCCCAGAACCGACCCGATGTTGTTGCCGGACCCGCCCACAATCACCATCACCCAGATCAGGAACGTGAACCGCAGCGGTTGATACGATCCCGGCGTCAACTGTCCGTCCAGCGTCGTCATCATTGCCCCCGCGATGCCCACGATGGCCGAGCCGAGGATGAACACCTGCAAATGGCGGCGCGTCACGTCCTTGCCCATGGCTTCGGCGGCGACCTCGTTGTCGCGGATTGCCCGCATCATCCGGCCCCATGGCGAATGCAACGCGCGCTGCATCAACCAGATCAGGATCAACAGAACCACGGTGAACAATCCGCCCCACATCAGTTTGACCGCGATGGTGGACCCCGTCGCAGGATCAAGCCCAAGGGCCGCCGCCCGTTCTACAAATGCGGGGTTGGCTTGCAGGTCCACCTCATACGGCACGGGGCGGGGCAAGCCGATCACGTTCTTGACCCCGCGCGCCAGCCAGTCTTCGTTTTTCAGGACGGCGATGATGATTTCCGAAATCCCCAGCGTCGCAATCGCCAGATAATCGGACCGCAGGCCCAGCGCCGTCTTGCCGATGATCCACGCGGCCCCCGCTGCCAGCAAACCGCCCACGGGCCACGCAAGGATGGTCATGAACCCCCAGCTGCGATAATTGTCGCCGCCAAAGTTGAGGCCGCCCAGATTGCCTGATGTCGCGGGATTGATCGCCTCCACCCCGGCCACGCCGCCGTCAAACACCGCCCGGAACAGGAAAAATCCGGCCACAAGGATCGCGACCGTGATCCAGCCCCGCGCCCGCCCTTTGGGCAGCCGCGTTTGCGCCAGAACCGCCGCCACCACCGTCGCCGCCCCCA
>JBGSIZ010000224.1:0-3670 GCA_041742255.1 Marivivens sp.
CGCCGTGTTCTGCCCTGTTGCCTGCCCCGTCTCGAACGCCAGTTTGCGCCGCGCGAACGCCCCCCGCCGCGCCGTTTCCTTGCGCGCGTCCATGCCCGCCCGGATCATAGCAGCACCAGTGCCGCGAGCCCCAGAAACGCAAAGAACCCCACCACATCCGTCACCGTCGTCACAAACGCCCCAGACGCCAGTGCCGGGTCAATCCCGAACCGTTCCAGAACCACCGGCACCACCGTTCCTGCCAGTCCCGCCACAACGAGGTTGATCACCATCGCCGCCGCGATCACCGCCCCCAGCAGCGCCGTCCCGAACCAGAACCAGCCGACCAGCCCCATCACCACCGCAAAGATCACCCCGTTGATGGCCCCCACCAGCACCTCTTTGCGGATCACCCGCCAGACGTTCGACCCCGTGAGGTCCCGCGTTGCAATCGCCCGCACCGCCACGGTGAGCGATTGCGTCCCCGCGTTGCCCCCCATCGACGCTACGATCGGCATCAGCACCGCCAGCGCCACCAGCCCCGAGATCGTCGCCTCGAAAAGCGAGATCACAAGGCTCGCGAAAATCGCCGTCACCAGATTGACCGCCAGCCACGGCAGCCGCTGCCGCGTGGTTTCCATGACCGTGTCCGACAGGCTGCCTTCGCCTACCCCTGCAAGCCGCATGATGTCTTCTTCTGCTTCTTCGTCCAGCAGCGTCATCGCGTCGTCGATGGTTATCACCCCCAAGAGCCGCCCGTGGTCGTCCACCACAGGTGCCGAAATCAGGTGGTAGTGGTTGAACGCATAGGCCACATCCGCTGCCGGGTCTTCGACGTGAAAGGTTCGAAAGCTGTCCTCCAGTAGGTCCCGCAGCCGCACCGTCCGCCCTGCCGACAACAGCCGCCCAAGCGTCACATAGCCCACCGCCTTGAGCCGGGGGTCCACCAGGATGACGTGGTAGAATTGGTCCGGCAGGTCGATGTCCGACCGCAGGTAGTCGATGGTTTCCCCCACCGTCCAGTGCTCGGGCGCCCGCACGATCTCGATCTGCATGTGTCGCCCGGCGGATTCCTGTGGATAGGCCAGCGCCTTTTCCACCGCCACCCGTTCGGGCCCGTCCAGCGCGTCCAGCACCGCCTCTTGCTGGTCCTCGTCCAGATATTCGACAAGGTCCACCACATCGTCGGACTCGAGGTCCCGCACCACATCCGCCAGTTCCCCCGGTGCGAGGCCTTGGATGATTTCGTCCCGCAGACCTTCGTCCAGTTCAGACAGGATGTCGCCGTCCATCCCCCCCTTCCAGACGGTCAGGAGCAACCGCCGCCGCCGCGGGTCGATCAGTTCGATAAGGTGCGCGATGTCTGCCGCGTGCAGCGGGTCCAGCAGCACGTCTATGGCATCGCCGTCCCGCGCGTCCAGTGCCGCCAACACATCCTCGATCACGCGGTCCGTGACGCCGAACGCCTCTTCGTCGTCGTCGATGTCCGGATCGGTGGTCTGGTCGGTCATGGGCGCCCCCTGCAGTTGGCCGCACCATAGTGGAATGACCGCGCGCGGCAACTCGGTTCCCCGCCGCAATCTGCACAAAGCCGCCAAAACGCGGGGAGCGGATTTTCCAGCTGGTTCTCCGGACGCCCCTTCACCCGGCCCCGCGCAGGCCATAAGGTGGCGCGATGACACAGACCCTTCTTCTTGGTCAGACGCTGACCTATTCGGGCGATCCGTTTCGCGACGGGTGGGAGGCCGTGGCCCATCACAACAGCGCGGGTGCGGTGGTGGTGGACAATGGCCGGACCGTTGCCGTGGGCGACGCCGCCCTGCTGCGCGCCGCCTATCCCCGTGCCCGCGTCATCGACCACGGGCAGGGATTGATCACCGCAGGCTTTGTCGATGCCCATATGCATTACCCCCAGACCGGTATCATCGCGTCCTGGGGCAAACAGTTGATTGACTGGCTCAACACCTACACCTTCCCCGAGGAAATGCGGTTTGCCGACAGCACCTATGCCGACCGGGTGGCGGGTGACACGCTCGACCTTGCCTTGGCCCATGGCACCACGACCGTCACCAGTTTCTGCACCATCCATCCCGGCAGTGTGGACGCCATATTCGAGGCCGCCGCCGCGCGCGGCATGGCCGTCGTCGCGGGCAAGACCTGCATGGACCGCAATGCCCCCGAGGGTTTGCGTGACACGGCGCAATCGGCCTATGACGACAGCAAGGCATTGTTGGAGAAATGGCATGGGCGGGGCCGCGCGACCTATGCCATCACGCCCCGGTTTTCCCCCACTTCGACCCCGGATCAACTGGTGGCACTGGGGGCGTTGTGGGGGGAACATCCCGAGTGTCTGATGCAGACCCATCTGAGCGAGCAGGTCCCCGAGATCGACTGGGTCCGCGGGTTGTTCCCGGACGCCCGCGATTATCTGGACACCTACGAGGCGTTTGGTCTGCTGGGCCCGCGCGGCCTGTATGGCCACTCCATCCACCTGACCGACAGGGAGCGCGCGCGGTTGGCCGAGGTGGATGCCAGCCTGATCCACTGCCCCACATCGAACACGTTCATAGGGTCGGGGTTGTTTGACATGGGGCTGGCCCGGACCCACCGCGTGGGGCTGGCCACCGACACAGGCGGCGGATCGTCGTTTTCGATGCTGCGGGTCATGGCCGCCGCTTATGAGGTGGGCCAGTTGCGCGGGGCGGCGCTGCACCCTGCCGAACTGATGTGGCTGGCCACCGAAGGGTCGGCCCGCGCGCTGCATATGGGCGGGCAGATTGGTCATCTGGGGGTGGGTGCCATGGCCGATCTTGTGGTGCTGGACCTTGCCTCTACCCCTGCCATCGCGCAGCGCGCCGACCGAGCCGCAGGCATCTGGGACGCGGTGTTTCCCACAATCATGATGGGCGACGACCGCGCGGTCGCGGCCACCTATGTGGCGGGGGTGCGGGTGGGCGCGTAACCGCTTGCGCGGGCGGCGAATATCCGCCTAGGGTATGGCATGAGTGGGAACGGTTCATCGGCATATAACACGATTGCCGCTTTAATTGGCGCTGCATTACTCGCTGTATCAGCGACGGATATTCCCCTTTTGATCAAGACCTTTCTATGGATTGCCTTTGCGATTTTTGTTCTGGTGTCGTTTACCTTTGATTACGATGCTGACTCGCGCTTCCTCGCCAATATGCTGCGGCGGCGCGATGGCCCGCGGCTGTATACCAAATCTGTCAATGGTCTGCTGCGCGGGCTGGACCGGATGATGATGCCCGCCACCGCCGAGGCGGAGCCAATGCCCGAACGCGGCCTGTATGCAAAATGGGATTGGCTGACCACACCGCGCGCGCGGGACGCCGTAGACCAGAAGCGGTTGCGCGGCAATGCATGGTCATGGCCGGTGATGGACGCCGCCCTGAAAATCGCGCTGATTTATCCGATCCTGTTCGCCATGGGGCAATGGGCGTGGACGGGTGCGGCAACGGGGATCGGGGCGATTGAGCTATTTCCCGCCGGTGTTGCGTGGGGGTGGCGCGGTGCGACCTTTGGCGTGATTGTCATGGCAATTCTGGCGAAGATACTGGTATCAGCCACATCGAAAGGTGTCTTCGAAAAGCTTTCGATGTGGCTGCTTTTGATTGCAGGCGCAGTCGCAGGCGCATTCGCAGTCGCAGTCACAGGCGCAGGCGCAGTCGCA
>JBGSIZ010000225.1:0-5378 GCA_041742255.1 Marivivens sp.
CCCCCGCACCTCGGGCTGTTGGCGCGGGTAGGCAAGGCGTTCCGGCACGCTGCGGACGTGCTGCCGATGGGGCGCAAACGGCGGGATTTCTGGGGGGCCTACTACGACACCGCCGCGCGCACCGAAAACGCGGCAAACGCGGCGCTGTCCACCCTTCTGGACCAATACATCATGGGAACCACGGCGCCCGGCCATGTGGCCTTCGTGGGCGCAGGCCCCGGCGATCCGGACCTTTTGACGCTCAAGGCGCGCAAGGCTCTCGATACCGCCGACGTGGTGATTTTTGACCGCTTGGTGGCGCGCGACATCCTCGACCTCGCCCGGCGCGAGGCGGTGATGATCGACGTCGGCAAACAGGGGTTCGGCACCTCAACCGCACAGGACGACATCAACGACCTGATCGTGCAGCACGCGCGGATCGGGGCACAGGTGGTGCGGCTCAAATCGGGGGATCCGACGGTGTTCGGGCGGCTGGACGAAGAACTGGACGCGGTGACAGCGGCGGGCATCGGTTACACGATTGTGCCGGGGATCACGGCGGCCTCGGCTGCGGTGGCCCAAATCGGGCAAAGCCTGACACGGCGCGGGCGCAACGGGGCGGTGCGGCTGATCACCGGGCACGACATGCACGGGTTTTGCGACCACGACTGGAAATCGCTTGCGCGTCCGAACGAGGTGGCGGCGATCTACATGGGCAAACGGGCAGCGCGGTTCGTCCAAGGACGTCTGCTGATGCACGGCGCGGACCCTGCCACGCCTGACACCGTGATCGAAAACGCCTCGCGCCCTGACGCCCGGGTATTGGCGACAACGCTTGGCGCGCTCGAACCCACGCTCACCAATGCCGCACTCACCGGGCCCGCGCTCACCTTTCTGGGGCTCGCCCCGCGTGCGGCGCAGGCCGCGCTCACCACCTTGCCCCTGATGGAGGTTGCTCAATGACCCGCCGCTATATTCCAAAGGTCGTCACCGCCAACCGCCTGCGCGAAGGCGACAACGTCTGGCTCACCGAAGCCGACACATGGTCCGACCAGATGCAAGACGCCGAACTGATCGAGGACGAGGCCCACGCCGACATCCGCCTTTTGTTCGCGCAGGCGCAACGGGGGTTGGTCGTTGGGGCCTATCTGGCCGATGCGCGGGCGGGGGCAAACGGCCCCGAACCGGTGCATTTTCGCGAAACATTCCGAACGCGGGGACCGTCAAACTATCCCCACGGCAAAGCCGCCGAATAACCCGGCCCAGACCTGTCAGACCCGAAAAAGGCGCAAGATATGTATCAATACAATGACTTCGATGACGCCTTTGTGCGCGAACGGGTGGCCCAATTCCGCGCTCAGGTGGCGCGCCGTCTGGACGGCAGCCTGACCGAGGATGAATTCCGCCCCCTGCGCCTGATGAACGGGCTGTATCTGCAACTGCACGCCTACATGCTGCGGGTGGCGGTGCCCTATGGCACGCTCAACCCCACGCAAATGCGGCAACTGGCCCATATCGCGGACACCTATGACAAAGGCTACGGTCACTTCACCACCCGCCAGAACATCCAATTCAACTGGCCCAAACTGACCGACGTGCCTGATATCCTGTCGGCGCTGGCAGACGTGGGGATGCACGCGATCCAGACCAGCGGGAACACCATCCGCAACGTGACGGCGGACCATTTCGCCGGGGCGGCGGCGGACGAAATCGAGGACCCGCGCCCGGTGGCCGAACTGTTGCGGCAATGGTCCACGGACCATCCGGAGTTTCAGTTTCTGCCGCGCAAATTCAAGATTGCGATCACCGGGTCGCCCAATGACCGGGCAGTGACGCGGGCGCACGATATCGGCCTGCGCATGGTGCGCAACGCCAGCGGGGAACCGGGATTCGAGGTGATCGTGGGCGGCGGTCTTGGCCGCACCCCGATGATCGGCAAGGTCATCACGGGCTTCCTGCCCAAGGCAGACCTGCTGCCGTATGTCGAGGCGATCGTCAGCGTCTGGAACCTCCTCGGGCGGCGGGACAACAAATACAAGGCGCGGATCAAGATCACCGTTCACGAACATGGGCTGGAGGAAATCCAGCGTCTGGTGAATGAACGCTTTGAACAAATCCGGGGGGCGTTCAATGGGTATGACACCCAACTTCTTGCACAAATCGAACATGCTTTTGCGCCCCCCGCCTTCGTGACCAAATCCACCGACAGGTATGAGGCTGCCCGCCTCGCCAACCCCGCCTTCCGGTCGTGGAGCGATACCAACCTGAGCGCGCACAAGGCGCCCGGCTACGCCATCGTGTCGGTGTCGATCAAGAAACCGGGGGCCACGCCGGGGGATGCGACGTCGGCGCAGATGCGGACCTTGGCCGACCTTGCAGAAACCTACGGGCACGGCGAACTGCGGATCAGCCATGAACAGAACGTCATCCTGCCGCATGTCCATTTGGCAGACCTGCCCGCGGTCTATGCGGCGTTGCGGGCGGCGGACCTTGCCACGGCGAATATCGGACTGATTTCCGACATCATCGCCTTCCCCGGCATGGACTACTGCGCGCTGGCCACGGCGCGGTCGATCCCCATCGCGCAGGAAATCGCGACGCGGTTTGAAACTCTGAAACTGGAACACGACATCGGGCCGCTCAAGATCAAGATCTCGGGCTGCATCAACGCCTGCGGGCACCACCATGTCGGGCATATCGGCATCCTCGGGCTGGACCGGGCGGGGGTGGAAAACTACCAGATCACGCTGGGCGGCGACCATACCGAGGATGCGGTCATCGGCGAAAAGACCGGGCCGGGGTTTTCATACGAAGACATCACCGACGCGATCCAGCGGATCGTGATGACCTACCTCGCGCTGCGGCACGGACCCGATGAACACTTTCTTGCGGCCTACAAACGGCTTGGCCCGGCCCCGTTCAAATCGGCGCTCTACGATCAGGTGAACGCCCATGCCGCACAGTAGCGTCAACACGCGTGTGGCCGACCTCAACGCGCGCTACAAACACCACGGGGCGACGGCGGTTCTGGAACGGGCGCTGACCGACGCGCAAGTTGGGAAAATCGCGCTGGTGTCATCGTTCGGGGCCGAATCGGTGGCGCTTTTGCACCTTGTCTCGGTGCTGGACCGCAAAACGCCGGTGTTGTTCATCGACACGGAAATGCTGTTCGCGGAAACGCTGGTCTATCAACAGGATCTGGCGGAACGGCTGTATCTGGAAAACCTCCAGATCATCCGGGCCGACCGGGCGCAGGTGTTCACCCGCGACAACGAAGGGTTGCTGCACCTGCACGATCCAGATGCCTGCTGCGCCCTGCGCAAGACGGAACCGCTGCAAACGGCGCTAGCAGGCTATGATGCGTGGATCACCGGGCGCAAACGGTATCAGGGCAAAACCCGGGCCGCGCTCGACTTCTTCGAGGCCGACGGGGACATCCGGATCAAGGTCAATCCGCTGGCCCACTGGGACAGCAACGATGTGCAGGATTACATGACCGAAAACCGGCTGCCCCGGCACCCTTTGGTGTCGCAGGGCTATCCGTCGATCGGTTGCGCACCTTGCACCACACGGGTCAACGACGGCGAAGATCCACGGTCGGGGCGCTGGCGGGATCGGGAAAAAGAAGAATGCGGCATCCACTTCATCAACGGAAAACTGGTGCGCGGCAAAGGGGTAGCAGCATGACAAACCACACCAAAACCGTCATCGTCACCGACATAGGCTTTGGTCCGGACACTTGGACGGGGGACATCGTGGCACAGGCCGACCTGCCCGCCAACGATGCACAGGGGCTGGGGCTGGACCTTGGCCCCGACGCATCCGTGGGCACGCTCACCAATCGGCTGGGGGACCTCGGGTTGATCCGTATCCACTTTCCATCGTTCTCGGACGGGCGGGGGTTCACGCTGGCGCGGCTGTTGCGGCTGGCGGGTTACACGGGGCGGCTGCGGGCCTATGGGCACGTCATCGCGGATCAATACGCGATGGCGCGGCGGTCAGGCTTTGACGAGGTTGAAATCTCTGCAGATCTGGCCACCCGGCAACCGGAACCGCACTGGCTGGCGCGGGCCAACTGGCAGGCGCACGATTATCAGGCGCGGCTGCGCGGCCGATAAACGGGTTGAAACCCTTCCCCTGATCCAGATCAACGACTAGAACACAAGGCGGCTCTATCCGGGCCGAAGACATCATGACCGAGCAGAAACCAGTGACAGAGCAAACCGCAACCAAGGCCCCCACCCTCCCCGATGCGCAAACCGTGACGCAGGTGCAGCATTACACGGACCGGCTGTTTTCCTTTCGGGTGACGCGGCCACCGTCGCTGCGGTTCCGGTCGGGCGAATTCGTGATGATCGGGCTGCCGGGGGACAACGGCAAACCGCTCCTGCGGGCCTATTCCATCGCCTCACCCGCGTGGGACGACGAACTGGAGTTCTACTCGATCAAGGTACCGGACGGGCCGCTGACCTCGCGATTGCAGCACATTCAACCGGGGGATCAGATCATCCTGCGGCCCAAACCCGTGGGAACGCTGGTGCATGACGCGCTGTTGCCCGGCAAACGGCTGTATCTGTTTTCAACGGGCACAGGCTTTGCGCCGTTCGCGTCGCTTCTGCGGGAACCGCAAACCTATGAAGACTATGACGAGGTCATCATGACCCACACCTGCCGCGAAGTGGCGGAACTGACCTATGGGCGGCAATTGATCGAAACCCTGTTGTCGGACGACCTGATGGCAGAACTGATCGGGCCGGAAAACCTTGGCAAACTGCGGTATTACCCGACAACCACGCGGGAACCCTCGGCGAAAATGGGGCGGATCACCACGCTGATCGAAACCGGGGAATTATTCCGCGACCTTGGGGTGCCGCCGCTCAACCCCGCTACAGACCGGGCCATGGTCTGCGGCAGTCTGGCGTTCAACATCGACCTCAAGGCGCTTCTGGAACAGGCCGGACTGCGCGAAGGGGCGAATTCGGACCCGGCGGAGTTCGTGGTGGAAAAGGCGTTCGTGGGCGACGGCATCTGATTTTCGGGACGCGCCTAATTACATCAACAACAATGCGCAACACGTTGTTTAAAAACAAAAAAGGCCGCGCAGTCTGCGCGGCCTTTTCGGTCTCAAACCCGTGACAGAATCACAGACCCAGTGCGGTCTTGATCTGGTCGATCACACCAGACACCAGTGCCGGGTTGTCTTTTGCAGCGGCGACAGCAGCGGTCAGCGTGGCCTGTTCCGCGTCACCCAAGGTCGACCCGGCAATCATCGCCGAAATCTTGTCGGCGTCGAATGCTTCAGCGGTCAACAGCGCGGCAGGGTCCATCGCGTCAGCAGCAGCCGTCGCAGCAGCGGCAGCTTCGGCAGCAGCAGCTTCCGCAGCAGCAGCGGCCTCGGC
>JBGSIZ010000226.1:0-1651 GCA_041742255.1 Marivivens sp.
GCCGTGGACCGTCCCACGGGGCGGCCATGTCGCAGTCCAGCGGGTCAAACGGCATCGCAAAATCGGCGGCCATCGCCCGCAGAATGGACGCATCGCCGCCCGTTCCGGCACGGCGGGGCACACGGGCCAGCGCAATCGCAAGGTCACGGGCCTGCACCCCGTCGGGCGATTGTCCGAACACATGCAACCCATCGCGAATCTGCGCCTCTTTCAACTCGCACAAATAGGCGTCGAGTTTTGCCAGATCACCGTCCTCTCCCGTCATGCCCACATCGTTGGACAGGCCGGACACCTGCGACAACGACAGGATTTCCCGGCGCAAATGGGTGGTGCGGCGGGGGTCCACGCCTGCCGCCTCGTAATATTCGTCCACCAACGCTTCCAGTTCGCGCATCGGTCCATAACTTTCGGCGCGGGTCAGGGGCGGGGTCAGATGGTCGATGATAACAGCGGCGGCGCGGCGTTTGGCTTGGGTGCCTTCGCCCGGATCATTGACGATAAAGGGGTAGATATGGGGGACCGGACCCAGAACGACTTCCGGCCAACAGGTGTCCGACAACGCGACAGCCTTGCCCGGCAACCATTCCAGATTGCCATGCTTACCCATATGCACCACGGCGTCGGCGGCAAACGTGGTGCGCAGCCACAGGTAGAACGCGATATAGTTGTGCGGCGGGATCAGGTCGGGGGAATGATAGGTTTCGGTGGGGTCGATGTTATACCCCCGGGCGGGTTGCAGGCCCACGACAGCATTGCCAAACCGATGAATGGACAAGGCAAAATCGCCCGCCGGGGTGACAAACGGGTCATCCTCGGGTTGGCCCCAACGTGTGGTCATTTGGGTTTTTACGTCCCATGGCAGGCTGTCAAAGTGTTTTTTATACACGGCCATCGGCAACACCTCGCCGCCCTCGCGGCTGAACCGATCGGTCAGCCAATTGGTGGGGCCGGCCATGATCCGGTCCATCAACACCTGTGCGTCGCCGGGGATGCCGTCCACGCCATAGCCCGCCTGCGCCAGCAATCGCAGGACATGCACCGTCGCGGCTGGGGTGTCCAACCCCACGCCATTGGCCAGCCTGCCGTCCTTGTTGGGATAATTGGCCAGAACCAGCGCGACCCGGCGGTCCGCGACCGGGGCCACGCGCAACCGGACCCACGCCGCAATCAGGCGCACGACCCAGTCGATCCTGTCGCCATGGGCCTGATAGGTGGCGACGGGGCATTGGGTGGCCTCGTCAAAATAGGCTTCGCCCTTGAAACTGACCGCGCGGGTCAGGATGCGGCCATCCACCTCGGGCAGTGCCACGTTCATCGCGATGTCGCGGGCCGACAGGCCAGCCTTACCCGCCTCCCACGCGGCCTGCGATCCGGCGGACAACACCACCTGAAACACCGGGGCACCGTTGGCAAACGGGGCGGCCAGCGGGTTCATCGACGCGGGGTCGCCGTCATGCGGGGACCCCACGGCAAAGGACGTGCAATTGACAATGACGCTGGGTGGGGCGGCGGTGAACAGGGCCTCCAGCGTGGCCATGCTCAGCGGGTCCTTGAGCGAGGCAACAAACATCGGCAACGGGTTCAGCCCCGCCCGCATCATCGCCTTGACCATGCGATTGATGGGATGCAACCCGGCCCCTTGCACCAACGC
>JBGSIZ010000227.1:0-25045 GCA_041742255.1 Marivivens sp.
CGGGCAGGTCAGTCATCGCGCGCACCTTTGCGCCGATGCCGGGCGTCTTCGTCCGCACCAGTCACCACTGCATCCCGGATCAGGCGATATTCCCCCGCCAGACACACGAACCGCTGCCCCCGCATCCGCCCGATAAGCGTCAACCCGACCTGTTGCGCAATTTCGACCCCCCATGCCGTGAACCCGGACCGGGACGCCAGCACCGGGATGCCCATCATCGCCGCCTTGATCACCATTTCCGAGGTGAGGCGCCCGGTTGTATAAAGCATTTTATCCCCCGGCGGGATGCCGTGCGAAAACAGAAAGCCCGCGATCTTATCGACCGCGTTGTGCCGCCCGACATCCTCCATATAGACCAGCGGTTTGTCCTGTTGGCACAAGACCGTGCCATGGATCGCACCCGCCTCAAGATAAAGACTGGGCGCTGTGTTGATCTGGTGGGCCAGCGCATAGAGCCATGACGTACGCACCTGCGACGGGGGCAGGGTCACTCCTTGGAGTCCGTCCATCATGTCGCCGAACACCGTGCCAACGGCGCACCCGCTGGTGCGGGTTTTCTTGCGCATCTTTTCTTCGTAACTGGTTTGCCGTTCGGTCCGCACCACGACCACCTGCAAATCGTCGTCATAGTCGATGGCGGTCACCACATCATCGGCCCGCAGCATCCCCTGATTGCGCAGAAACCCAAGCGCGAGGTAATCGGGGTGATCCCCGATCGTCATCGCGGTCACGATTTCCTGTGAATTCAGATAGATGGTCAAGGGCCGTTCTTCGACCACGCGCAGGGTCAGGGCGGCCCCGGTGTGGTCCGTTCCGGTCACCGCCCGCGTCAGTCGCGGGTCGGACGGGTCCGGCAGGATGGGGAGGGTCGGCAACATCGGCGGGCTTTCCATGGGTCGGGTCATACTGTAATCCGATGCGTGCGGTTGCAAGGGGAACCCAATGCTGGGGTATGTCAAGGCAGACGGGCCGGGGGTCGCCGACCGCGTTCTTGCGCAGGTGGCCGACCTGTTGCGCGCCGCCGATCTGCGGCTTGCCGGGGCTGTGCAGGTGAACGAGGACCGCGCCGATGCCGGACCGTGCCATATGGATTTGCACATCCTGACCCACGGTGCCGTGGTCCGCATCAGCCAGAACCTTGGGCCGATGTCCAAGGGGTGCCGTCTAGACAGCGCCGGGTTGGAGGCTGCTGTGGGAATGGTCGCCGCCGACATTGCCGCCGATCCCGCCCCGCAGGTTTTGCTGGTCAACAAATTTGGCAAACGCGAGGCTGATGGCCGCGGTTTTCGACCCGTCATTGCCATGGCGCTGGGCCGGGATATTCCGGTGATCGTGGCCCTGCACGCCAATATATGGCCCGCGTTTGCGTCCTTTGCCGAGGGGTTGGGCACCCCGCTGCCCTCCGATCCTGCGGCCATCGCGGCCTGGGTTCTGGACCAGACCGCATGACCGATCTGGGCCAAGGGGCATGGACCGCCCTGTGGTTGGTCCTGACCCTTGACCGGGATCTGGCCGAGATTGTGGTTCGTTCGTTGCAGGTTACGGTCACCGCGACCCTGATTGCGGCGGCGGTCGCGCTCCCCCTTGGCGCATGGCTGGCCGTTAGCCGGTTCCGGTTTCGCCGGGTCGTGATTGCCGTTCTCAACGCGTTGATGGGATTGCCCCCGGTCGTGGTCGGTTTGCTGGTTTACATCATCTTGTCCCGGTCCGGGCCGTTGGGTGTTCTGGGTTTGTTGTTCACCACGACGGCCATGGTCGTGGCGCAGGTTGTCATCATCACCCCGATCATCGCCAGCATCGCCCATCAGGCGATCCGCGATCTGTGGGCCGAATACCATGATCTGTTGATTTCCCTGAACACCACTCGCGTTCAGCGGATCAAGGTGTTGTTGTGGGACGCCCGCCGCGCCCTGCTGACCGCCACATTGGCCGGGTTTGGTCGCGCCATTGGCGAGGTGGGCGCGATCATGATCGTGGGCGGCAACATCGACCACGCCACCCGCGTCTTGACCACCGCCATTGCGCTGGAAACCGGGCGGGGCAACTTTGCCCTCGCTCTCGCGCTTGGGTTGGTGTTGATCGCGCTGGCGATTGCGGTGAACCTTGCGTTGCACGCCTTGTCCCGGACGGAACGGAGCAGCCGATGGTAGAGCCGTCCATCCTGCCGCTTGTCGCCCGCGAGATAGAGGTGGTCCGCGACGGTGCGCGCGTTCTGGGTCCGGTGTCCGTCACGGTTCAGCCCGGTGGGATCACGGTTGTCATGGGGCCGAATGGCAGCGGCAAGACGACCCTGTTGCGCGCCTTGCACGGGTTGGACCGGGTCCGGCGGGGCAGCGTTGTGTGGGCCACCGCGTTGCAGGACGCCCGCAGGCGGCAGGCGTTTGTGTTCCAGACCCCGATCCTGTTGCGCCGGTCCGTGCTGGACAATATCGCCTATCCGCTGATGTTGGACGGGGTGGCCCGGGGGGCGGCGCAAGACTGCGCACGGGTGGCTGCCGCCGATGTCGGGTTGGGCGACCGTGTGTCGCTGCCTGCGGTTTCGTTGTCGGGGGGCGAGAAACAGAAACTGGCGCTCGCTCGCGCGTTGATCCGCCGCCCGGAGGTGGTGTTTCTGGATGAACCCTGCGCCAACCTTGACGGGTCATCCACCCGCGAGATCGAGGCGGTTCTGATTGCGGCGCGGGATGCCGGGTGCAAGGTCGTTTTATCGACCCACAATGTCGGGCAGGCGCGGCGGCTGGCGGCGGATGTGCTGTTTTTATACAAAGGGCGGTTGCACGACAGCGGCCCGGCCCCCGAATTTCTGGATGCCCCCACCACGCCCGAGGCCCGGGCCCATCTGAACGGAGATTTGTTGCCATGATGCTGCGCGCGCTGCTGTTTTGTCTGTTGGTCCCTGCGGTTGCGTCCGCCGAGGATCTGAAAATGGCGGTCACCACGTCGTTTGCGAATTCCGGTTTGGCCGAGGTTTTGTTGCCCCGGATCGAGGCCGATACCGGCATCCGCGTTGATCTGTTGGTGGTGGGGACGGGGCAGGCGCTCAAGCTGGGGGAGCAAGGCGATGTGGACGCCGTTCTGGTCCATGCCCGCGCCGCCGAGGAGGCGTTTGTGGCCGCAGGACACGCCACCCATCGGCGCGAGGTGATGTATAACGATTTTGTTGTTGTCGGACCCGCCGCCGATCCAGCGAGCATCGCGGACGCCGCCACCGCGTTGGAGGTGATGACAGATATTGCCGCCGCCATGCCCCCATTCGTCAGCCGGGGGGACGACAGCGGCACCCACAAGATGGAGTTGGCCCTTTGGGAGGCGGCAGGTGTCACACCTGGCGGCGATTGGTATCGCGCGGTGGGGCAGGGCATGGGGGCCGCGTTGAACTCTGCCGCGGGGATGGACGCCTATATCCTTGCGGATCGCGCCAGTTGGTTGAATTTCGGCAACAAAGCCGACCTTGTGCTGTTGTTTCAGGGCGATCCGGTGTTGTTCAACCAATATGCGTTCTTGCCCGTCAACCCGGCCCGGCATCCTCATGTCAAAACCGATGCTGTCGCCGCACTGGAGGCGTGGCTGGTGTCGGACGCCGCCCGCACCCTGATCGACGGCTATCTGATCGGGGGCGAACAGGTGTTCGTTTTCAACGCCGTGACCCCGTAACCCTAGACCGTGTGCAGATAGAGGTCGTAATCCACATCGGAAATGGTGCGGGCGACACGGGCATATTCCGCGGCCTTAACGGCTGTAAACGTCCGATGCATGTCGGGGCCGAGCGCGTCCCGCAGAAAATCCGACTGTGTCGCCGCCGTGATTGCCGAATGCCAATCGGTGGGAATGTGCAGGCCGTCCGCCCCGTCATAGCCGTTGCCGGTGGTTTCGGGGCCGGGGTCGATCCGATGTTCAATCCCGTGTCGCAACGCGGCAAGCACGGTGGCCCCAACCAGATAGGGGTTGGCATCCACCCCGGCCGGGCGGTGTTCGATCCGGCGCGCGCCAATGTCGCCTGCCGGGATCCGGAGCGCCACGGACCGGTTGTTGACGCCCCACGATGGCGACACCGGTGCGTAGCTTTGGGCCGAAAAACGCCGCCACGAATTGGCGTGCGGGGCAAAGACCAACATGGAGTCGCCCATGGTCGCCCGCATCCCGCCCAAGGCGTGTAAAAGGGTCGGGTTCCAGTCCCCTTCGACGTCTTCGACAAAGACGTTGCGCCCGGTGTCGTCTGACAGGCTGACGTGAAAATGCATCCCCGATCCGGCGTAATCCTCGATCGGTTTGGCCATGAAACAGGCGGTGACGCCATGCGCCCGCGCCTGCGCCCGCACGATCCGTTTGAGCCGGATCAGATCATCGGCGGCCTGCATCACGTCGCGTCGATAGTGCAGGGTCAATTCGTATTGCCCCGGCGCATATTCCGAAATCATCGTTTCAGCCTTGATCCCGGCCAAGGCCGCCCCGGCGTAAATGTCCGAGAACAAGGGCAGCATTCCGTGCAGTTGGTCTACGGAATAAACTTCGGTCTTGTGGCTGGGCCGCCCGTCCAGAACGTCCGGCGCAGGGCGCACCCGACCATCCGCCCCACGGTCCGGGGCCAGCAGAAAGAATTCAAGTTCAAACGCCCCTGCCGGGTGCAACCCTTGGGCGGCGAGCGCGTCCACCTGCCGTTGCATCGCGTGCCGGGGGTCCGATGTCATCGGCGTGCCGTCCAGCATATACAGCGACATCAACACCTCGGCCCGGGGCGGGGTTGTGCCATGCAAGGGGACAAGTGTGCCGGGGATCGGCCATGCCCGCAGGTCGCCATCCCCCTGATCCCAGATCAGCCCGGTTTCATGCACATCCTCGCCACAGATATCCAAGCCCAGAATGGAAATCGGCATGTGCCGCCCGGAGGTGTAGATAGAGGCCAGTTCATGCCGCCGGATGATCTTGCCCCGGCCGATGCCGTTGCTGTCGTGCAGGACGATATCGACCGCCTCAATCTGAGGGTGGGCGGCAAGAAATGCCTCGCATTCGGTGAGGGTCGCGCCAGAGGGGCAATGGGTCATGGTTTTGGTCCGAACAGGTCATCCAACACGGCCCCGAACGCCTTGATCAGCCGATCAATCTGGGCGGTCGTGGTGGCAGGCGACACAAGCATCATGTTGTGGAAAGGGGCAATCAGGCACCCCCGGTTCAAAAGGGCCGCGTGGATCGCCGCTTCGAGCGTGGGATGGTGGGCCTGTGCGGCCTCGGTTCCATTGCGCAACGGGGTCGGGTGGCAGATGAATTCCACCCGCGCCCCAACCCGCACGACATGCCAAGGTGCCCGGTGCGAATGGATTTCACAGGCCAGACCGCTGGCCAGCCGCGCCGCCCCCTTGTCCATCTTGCTATAGTTGGCGGGGGTCATGATCTGGTCCAGCGTGGCCCGCAGGCAGGCGAATTGCATCGGATTGCCCGACAGGGTTGTGCCCATCCCCGAATGACCCGCCGCCCGGCCCGCGTTTGCCACGGCATAGCGTTTGGCCAGTGCGGGCGTCATGCCCCAGACCGCCGTGGGCATCCCGCCTGCCACACATTTTCCGGCCACAAAGATGTCCGGGTGCAACCCGTGGGTGCGCGTGTAGCCACCATGCCCCGATGAAATCGTGTGCGTTTCGTCGATGATGAGGATCGCGCCGTGTTTGCGCGCCAGCCGCCGCAACCCGTCATGGAACCCGGCATCCGGCAAAACCATGCAGGAATTGGTCATCACCGGTTCGGTCAGGATCGCGGCCACGTCGCCGAGGGCCAGCGCCTGTTCCACCTGATCCAAATCGTTGAATTCGCAGGCCACCGCCGTTTCCGACAGGTCCCGCACCTGTCCCAGAAGGCCGGGTCGGTTTACCGTTTGTCCGTCTTCCAGCGCCACCATCGCGTCGTCCACCGTGCCGTGATAGCAGCCGTTGAACACCAGAACCCGGCGTCGCCCCGTCACCGCCCGCGCCACCCGCAGCGCGAACCGGTTTGCGTCTGTGGCCGTTGTGGCAATCTGCCAGCGCATGTCGCCGAACGTGGCGGACAACTGCGCGCCCACCAGTTCGGTGTCTGCGGTGGGAAGCATGAACGTCAGGCCCAGACCCGCCTGCGCCCGGATCGCCCGCGCCAACGCAGGCGGCGCGTGACCGAACATCGACCCGGTGTCCCCAAGGCAGAAATCATCCAGCCGGTTGCCGTCGATATCCGTGATCTGTGCCCCTTTGGCATGCGACACCACCATCGGAAATGGTTGCGGCCAATCCGTCATCCAGTGCATCGGGACACCGTCCAGATAGGTGTCCCGGCTGGTCTGGTGCTGTGCCTGCGATTTCGGGCGCAGGTCGGCATAGGCCGTGGCCGCGCGTTTGCGCATTCTGTCGATTGTGGCTGCGGGCACACCCGCGATCATGGGCATCACAGGCGGCTCAGGTAGGCGCGGTATTCTGCGGGGGGGATGATCCGGGTCAATTGGGCGGCCTCGTTCCGTTTGACCGCCGCGTAGATGTCGCGGTAAGGGCCCAGAAGGTCCAATGCAAAGGGCGACGCCGCAAATCCATCAATCGCGGTCAACCAATCGTGGCCCAGCGGCGCGCTGCGGCTGGGGTCACCGGGGCCAAGCGGGGAGGGGGGTTGCAGGCCCTGTTCGATACCGTGCAACATGCCCCCAAGGATGGTGGCCAGCACCAGATAGGGGTTCACATCCGCCCCGGCGATCCTGTGTTCCAGCCGCGCGCCCGGTCCCCGGATTTCCGGCAGACGGATCGCCACCCCCCGGTGATCCAGCCCCCAATCGGGGGCCGTGGGCGCGAAACTGCCCGGTTGGAACCGCCGATAGGAATTGAGGTGGGGCGCGAACACCAACTGCATCTCGCGCATGGTGGACAACACGCCCGCGACGGCGGACTGCAGCAAGGGGCCAACGCCCGTGGCGGTGGCAAAGGCGTTTGCCCCGGCCTGATCCAGCAGGGACACATGCACATGCATCCCGTTGCCGGGGTGGTCGGCATAGGGTTTGGCCATGAAGGTGGCCTCCAGCCCGTGTCCCAGAACGACCCCGCCCACCAGACGGCGGAACAGCACGGCGGTGTCCGCGGCCATCAGCACATTGTCGGTGTGGTTGAAATTCACCTCGAACTGACCGGGGCCATATTCGGCGGTCAGCACATCGGTCGGCAAGCCTTGGGCGCGGGCAGCATCAAGGATGTCTGCCATCACTTCTTCGGAATGAACGAGTGCGCCCATCTCGTAATTCTTGGCCCGGCCAAGACCCGAGGGTGGTTCGGGCGCATCCGACGAATTGGTGCGCGGGCGGCAGATGTAGAACTCCAGCTCGGTCGCCACCACGGGCCGATAGCCCGCCGCGTGCAACCTGGACAGAACGCGCGCCAGATGGCCGCGCGGGCTGAGCGCGCTGATCCCTCCTGCATCGTCCTGCATTTCGATCTGGACTTGTGCCACGTTCGGGCCAACCCATGGCACCGGCCGCAGCGTGCCGGGAACCGGGATCAAGGTGCCGTCAGGATCGCCCTTGACCGTGCCCAGCCCGGTTTCGTCCACTTCTTCGCCAAAGATATTGGGGGCATAGGCGGCTTCGGGCATCCGCAGCCCGCCCTTGCTCAGTTTGCCGACGTCCCGTCCCGGTATCCATTTGCCGCGCGGAATGGCGTTGAGGTCAAACAACATCGCCTCGACCCTGTCGGGCACGCCAAAGGTTGCGCAGAACGCATCATATTCGACCTGAAACGGTGTCACGTCGCGGCGGCCTTTTGTTCGTCCTTGATCCGCTGGGTGATGGCGCGTTTGTTCATCAGGGACGCCCCGATGACCCCAACCGTCACGATGCCGATCATGATGGTCGAGAGCGCGTTGATCTCTGGCGACACACCAAGCCGCACAGCCGAGAAAATCTTGATCGGCAATGTCGTCGCTGATGGCCCCGACACGAAGGACGCGATCACCAGATCATCCAGAGACAAGGTAAAGGCCAAAAGCCACCCCGACACCACCGCAGGCGCGATGATGGGCAAGGTCACCGATTTGAAGGCATCAAACGGCGTGCAGCCCAGATCGAGCGCCGCTTCCTCGAGTGATTTGTCAAAGCTGACGAGCCGCGACGACACCACGACCGACACATAGCACATGGTGAATGTCGTATGCGCCAGCACGATCGTGATAAGCGAGCGGTCCAGCCCGATGGCAATGAACAGCAACAACAGCGACAGGCCCGTGATCACCTCGGGCATCACCAAGGGTGCATAGATCATGCCGGAAAACAGGGTCCGCCCCCGGAACCGCCCGCCGCGCACCATGACGTAGGCAGCCATAGTGCCCAGAATGGTGGCCAAGGTTGACGACAGGAAGCCCACCCGGACGGTGACCCACGCGGCGTCCAGAAACGCCTCGTTCTTGAACAATTCGCCATACCATTTAGTGGAAAACCCGGCCCAGATCGCCACGTTCCGCCCGCCGTTGAACGAATAGATCACAAGGATCAGCATGGGCAGATACAGGAATGCAAACCCAAGTGTCAGCGACGTGATGTTGAACCAGCTGAACCGCCTCATGCGTCTTTCTCCGCCTGTTTTTGCTGGTTGCGCTGGAACAGCAGGATCGGGACGATCAGGATCAGCAACAAGATGACCGCCACGGCGCTGGCCACCGGCCAATCGCGGTTGGAACTGAATTCCTCATACAAGACCTTGCCGATCATCAGCGTGTCGGACCCCCCCAGCAGGGACGGGATCACGAATTCACCAAGCGCCGGAATGAACACCAGAAAACACCCGGCCACGACGCCCGGCACCGCCAAGGGGGCGGTGATCAACCAGAACGCAGATGTCCGGGTGCACCCCAGATCCTCGGCGGCCTCAAGCAGCGATCCGTCCAGTTTTTCAAGCGTCGCGTAGATCGGCAGGATCATGAACGGCAAATAGGTGTAGACGATCCCGATATAGACCGCCGTATTGGTGTTCAGGATCCGCATGGGTTCGTCGATGATCCCCAGCCATATCAGGCCAAAGTTCAGAAATCCGTCCTGCCCAAGGATACCCATCCACGAATAGACCCGGATCAGGAACGACGTCCAGAATGGCAGGATGATGAGCATCATCAGTGTCGCCCGGTATTCCTCGGGCGCGCGGGCCATCGCATAGGCGATCGGGAACCCCACGCACAGGGTAATGAGCGTGGACACAATCGCGATCCGCAGGCTTGAGATGTAGGCTGACACATAGAGCGGGTCAGACGCGAGGAACTGAAATGTCTCGAAATCTAGCCCGCCAAAGAAATCCTTGATCCCTTGCCAGCCGTTCGACAGATCGAGCGTCGGCGCATAGGGCGGGATCGACACTGCCGGGTCCGACAGCGAAATTTTCAGGACGATCAGGAACGGCACAAGAAAGAAAAGCAACAGCCAGAAATAGGGGATGCCGATCAGCGACAGGCGGCGCAGGTTCATGATCCCAGCCCCGTCATTTGGTCAACACCACGCCCGCGGTTTCGGTGAACGACAGCCAGACGTTGTCTTCCCATGTGAAATCACGGCGGGCCAGACGGCGGCTGTTGGTCATTTGCGCGGACACAAGGTCCCCGGTGTCCAGCCGGACGTGATAGGTGGAGACGTTGCCCAGATACCCGATGTCCTCGATCTTGCCATGCACCTGATTGACGCGGCTGGTATCTGGTTCCAGCCCCACGATGATTTTTTCCGGGCGGATCGCGAACCAGACTTTTTGGCCGGTTTGCACGGGCGTGGTGGCCACCCCCTTGATCGGGGCGACCCCTTCGGCATACCGAATTTCGACAGCGCCATCGGCGCCCACTGTTGCGGCCCCTTCGATCAGGTTCACGTCCCCGATGAAATCCGCGACGTAAACGGAGGCCGGGTTTTCATAGATGCCGGCGGGTGTGGACACCTGTATCATCTTTCCGTTGTCCATCACGGCCACGCGGGAGGCGACGGTCATCGCCTCTTCCTGGTCGTGGGTCACGATGACGAAGGTCGTCCCGGTCTTTTCCTGAATGTCCATCAATTCGAACTGCGTGTCGTTGCGCAGTTTCTTGTCCAGCGCGCCCAGCGGTTCATCCAGCAACAACAGGGTTGGCGCCTTGGCCAGACTGCGGGCCAGCGCCACGCGCTGACGTTGACCACCGGAAATCTGGTGCGGTTTGCGCCGGGCGAATTGTTCCATTCGCGTCAGGCGCAGCATTTCCTCGACCCGGCCCGCGATCTGTTCCTTGGGCATGTCGGACCGGCGCAAGCCAAACGCGATGTTGTCCCACACGGTCAGATGCGGGAACAGCGCATAGCTTTGGAACATCATGTTCACGGGGCGCTTGTTGGGGGGCACCGGGCTGATGTCCACGCCGCCCAACAGGATGGTGCCCGATGTCGGCGTCTCGAACCCAGCGAGCATCCGCATCAACGTGGTCTTGCCACAACCAGATGGGCCCAGCAGGGCAAAGAATTCGCGTTCGTAAATGTCGATGGTGAGGTCGTCGATAGCGACAAAGTCACCAAACCGCTTTGTCACATTCTTGAACTGGATCAGCGGCTTGGCGGTGGGGTCTTCCCAAGGCGCGAAAACGGTGGGGGCTTTGACGGGCAGGGCCATGATAACCTCGGGTATTTGGGGGTGCCCCGCGCCAAACGTCCGGCGCGGGGCGGATTGCAGGCGGTATCAGGTGCCGGACTTGATCTTGGTCCAGAGCCGGGTCACGGTCCGCTGCACCGTCGCGTCATAGGGCGACACGGTGTAGAGATTGGCCAGCGTTTCGTCGCTGGGATAAATCGCAGAGTCGCCGATCACGTCTTCGACCAGAAATTCCTGCGACGCCGCGTTGCCGTTCGCGTAGTAGACATAGTTCGACGCGGCGGCCATGTTCTGGGCATCAAGGATGAAGTTCAGGAACTTGTGCGCGCCTTCGGGGTTTGGCGCATCCACAGGGATCGCCATCTGGTCAAACCACATGAGCGAGCCTTCCTTGGCGGCGTTATAGACCACCTCGACCCCGTTTGCGGCCTCGGCCGCGCGGTCGCGGGCCTGCAGAATGTCGCCCGACCAGCCGAACGCCACGCAAATCTCGCCATTGGCGAGCGCGTTGATGTATTCGGACGAATTGAACTTCTGGATATAGGGGCGAATGGCCGCGAATACCGGTTCCACCTTGGCGATGACCTCTGGGTCCTGGCTGTTGGGGTCTTCACCGATGTATTTCAGCGCGGCCGGGATCATCTCGGTCGGGGCGTCCAGAACATACACGCCACAGGACGCCAGTTTTTCCATGTTCGCCGGATCAAAGATCAACGCAAGACTGTCGATGGGGGCATCGGCGCCCAACACTTCGGTCACCTTGGGCAGGTTCACACCCAGCCCGGTGGTGCCCCACATGTAGTTGATCGAATAAGCGTTTTCCGGATCATATTGCAGCGTCCGTTCCTTGACCACGTCCCACAGGTTGCCTGCGTTCGGCAGCTGCGCCATGTCCAGTTTCTGGAACGCGCCCGCCTGAATTTGCCGCTGCAGGAAGGTGCCCGTGGGCACCACGATGTCATAGCCCGACCCACCGGCCAGCATCTTGGTCTCCAGAACTTCGTTGCTGTCGAACACGTCATAGATCAGGTCGATGCCGGTTTCTTCTTCGAATTTCGTGAGCAGTTCTTCGTCGATATAGTCGGACCAGTTGTAAACCCGGACCTCTTCGGCTGTGGCCATCCCCGCCATCAACGCCGCAGCAGCCGTCATCGGCAACCAAATGTTCTGCATGTTCGTTCTCCCCAGTTTTGAGTGGTTCGTGGTGACCGTTGATACGATTTGATCAAATATGTCGCACATGACAACAGGTATTTCCGGCCACGCTGTTGCGCATCGGGCCATGACTTTGCCGGATTTTCAAGGGCAAACCACGGATTTTCTTGTGGTAAACATATTTTTTAATGCAGCACCGTGATCGGTTTCTGTGTCCGGTTGTATTGCCTATCCATTGGGCGGCTTGCTGAAATGTTGTGCGAATCGACTGGATAGCCCGGGGCCGGCGCATCGTTTCCTATCGTCTGCCGCCCTGCAACAGGAACAGGTTCGGCAAGCCATCCGCCGCCCCATCCAATAATTTGATCAAAAGTCGTTGACACCCCGCCCACCCTTTCTATTCTGCGGCCAAAGGCCCGGATTGCCCGCGCGGTGCAATCCTTTGATGCCATTCCCCTGCGTGCGAGGACCCGTTATGACCCTGATTTCAACCCAGACCCCCACTGCCGAATTGCAGGCGATGGATGCCGCCCACCACATGCATCCCTTTACCGACCGCGACGGATTGGCCCGCAAGGGGGCCCGCGTCATCACCCGTGCCGAAGGCGTCTGGCTGACAGACAGCGAAGGCAACCGCATTCTGGACGGTATGGCCGGATTGTGGTGCATGAATGTGGGGTATGGCCGTCAACGGCTGGCCGATGTTGCCGCGCGCCAGATGGTCGAACTGCCGTATTACAACACGTTTTTCCAGACCACCCATGTGCCCGTCATCGCGTTGTCCGCGAAACTGGCGGAACTGGCCCCCGGTGATCTGAACCATGTGTTCTATGCCGGGTCCGGGTCCGAGGCGAACGATACCAATATCCGCCTTGTCCGGCGGTATTGGGATTGCAAAGGCCAACATGACCGCAAGGTCATCATCGGGCGCTGGAATGGGTATCACGGGTCCACCATCGGTGGCACCAGCCTTGGCGGTATGAAACCCATGCATGAACATGGCGATTTTCCGATCCCTGGCATCCACCACATTGGCCAGCCAAACTGGTGGGCCGAAGGCGGCGACATGACGCCAGAGGCGTTTGGCCTGATGCGCGCCCGCGAACTGGAAACTGCTATCGAGGAAATTGGCGTCGACAAGGTCGCAGCCTTTATCGCAGAACCCATTCAGGGTGCGGGCGGCGTGATCGTCCCGCCCAGCACCTATTGGCCCGAAATCCAGCGGATCGTGGACAAATACGGCATCATCCTGATTGCGGACGAGGTTATCACCGGCTTTGGCCGCACCGGCAATTGGTTCGGGTCCACCACCATGGGTATTCGCCCGCATATCATGACCATCGCCAAGGGGTTGTCGTCCGGGTATATCCCAATCGGCGGGTCGCTGGTGTGTGACGAGATTGCCCAAGTGGTTGGTGCCAATGGGGATTTCAACCACGGCTATACTTATTCCGGGCATCCGGTGGCCGCCGCTGTCGCGTTGGAAAATATCCGGATCATCGAAGAAGAAGGGCTGGTGGAACGTGTCCGCGACCAGATCGGCCCCTATTTGCAGGCCGCGTTTGCCACGTTGAACGATCACCCGATGGTGGGCGAGACGCAGATGGTCGGCATGATGGGGTCGCTGGCGTTGACCCCGAACAAGGAAACCCGCGCCAAGTTCAAGGCCGAAGAAGGCACCGCGGGGGTTCGCACCCGTGAGCGGTGCTTTGCCAACAACCTTGTCATGCGGCACGTCGGGGACCGGATGATCATCGCCCCGCCGCTGGTTATTTCCGAGGAAGAAGTTGACGAATTGATCCGTAGAGCCCGGAAATCGCTGGACGAAAGCTATGCCGGGTTGAAGGCGGATGGATTGTTCACGGCGGCGTGATGGATATCCTTACGGCCAATGACCGGGCGGGGCAGTATCCCCCAAGCTGGTATGCCGCGACGGCCACGGGGCCTGCGCCGCAGCCTGCCGTTGCGGGCGATCTGACCTGTGATGTCTGTGTGGTCGGGGCCGGATTTACCGGGTTGTCCACGGCGTTGCATCTGCGCGAACGGGGCTATGACGTGATCCTGCTGGACGCGCAAAGGGTCGGGTTTGGCGCATCGGGCCGCAACGGCGGGCAGGTCGGCACAGGCCAGCGGGTGGAGCAGGACGACCTTGAAAAAATGGTCGGTATCGCGTCGGCATTGCGTCTGTGGCATCTTTCGCTGCAATCGGTCGCGTTGGTCCGTGAATTGGCCGCCAAACACGCCCCGGATGCCGGGTGGACGCCGGGTATCATCAGCGCGAGCCACCGTGCCCGCTATGTGCCGCACTACGCCGCCTATGCGGAAAAGCTGAACCGCGACTATGCTTATGACCTTATCCGCCCGCTGGACCGGGACGAAATGCGCGCCAAGGTCGGGTCGCCTGCCTATTACGGGGGCATGGTTGATCTGGGCGGCGGGCACCTGCATCCGTTGCGGTTTGCCTTTGGGCTGGCCCGCGCCTGTTTGCAGGCGGGCGTGCGTATTTTCGAACAAAGCCGGGTCACCGCGATCGAACCGGGCACACCCGCAACCGTGCGGGTTGGTGCCGCCCGGATCACCGCCGGGCATGTGGTGTTGGGGTGCAACGGATACATGGGCAATCTACAGCCGCAGGTGGCCGCCCGCGTCATGCCGATCAACAATTTCATCGTGGCCACCGAACCGTTGAGCGATGCACAGGCCACGGGGCTGATCCGCGACCGCGAGGCCGTGGCCGACAGCAAGTTCGTCATCAACTATTTCCGCTTGTCCGAGGACAACCGCATGCTGTTTGGCGGTGGCGAAACCTATGGCTATCGGTTTCCCGCCGATATTGCCGCCCTTGTCCGCAAACCGATGACCGAGATTTTTCCGCAACTGGCCGATGTGCGGATTGACCATGCGTGGGGCGGCACGTTGGGCATTACCGCCAACCGGATGCCCCATTTTGCCCGACTGTCCGGCAATATCCTGTCGTTGTCGGGGTATTCGGGGCACGGGGTCGCCATGGCCACGCTGGCCGGACAGATCGCCGCCGAGGCCGTGGCCGGACAGGCCGAGCGGTTTGATATCATGGCGCAGGTGCCCACCCATCGGTTTCCGGGCGGTGCCGCGATGCGCTGGCCTTTGATGGTTTTGGCGATGGTGTGGTTTTCGTTGCGCGACCGGCTGTAACCTATCGGCCCAACGTGGCCCGGATGCCGTCGAACCCTTGTTGGATATCGTCCCGGATGGCGTCCCGCACCCCGTCCGCATCCCGCGCGGCCAAGGCCGCGCGTGCCTTGGCGTGCATGTCGGGCAGGGTGTTGCTGCCGAATCGTCCGCCCATGACCCGCAGGGATGGCCCCATCCGCAACCACAACCCGTCCGCCACCGTGGCCAGAATTCGCGCGCCCGACGCCGCGTAGAGGCGGGCGTGGAATTCATGGTTGTGAAACAGGTAGGCCCGCACATCGCCCCGGTCCATCGCCGCGTTCACCGCGTCGTCAATGGCCCCCAGCGCGTCAATGTCCGCTTGCCCGATCCGGGAGGTGGCCCAATACGCCAGTTGCGGTTCAAGAGCGATGCGCGCGAATTCCAGTTCGTCGATTTGAGGTGTGGTCAGAACCGGCAGGCAGACCCGCCGATTGCCCAGAAATTCAAGCGCATGTTCCGCCGTGAGCCGCCGGATCGCCTCGCGCACCGGGGTCATGCCAGCGCCGAGTTTGCCGATCAGCCCTTGGATCGTGACCGCCTGTCCCGGTTCCAGTTCGCCGCAAAGGATCATGTCCCGCAGCGTGCGATACACGGTTTCATGCGCCGGAAGTTTGGGGGTGATGCTGTCCAAGCAGAGGTCTCCGGCACAGGGGCGACAGGGTCGCGGTCAGATTCGGTGTTTACGGGGCCTGCCGCAGTCCGGACATGATCAAATTCTGGCCCGCCCTGTCAATCAAGTCCCGCGCTGCCGAATTTCAGCAGAACCGGCACGATCAGGTCTTCTTCGTCGGTCAGGTGCCGGTCCAGAAATCCCGCAAGCCCCAGCAACCCGGTGTGGAACCGCCCCGCTGCATTGGTGTCGTCGGTGTCCTGCAACACCGCGTTCGCCTGTTCCACGAACCGCGCCAGATGTTCGTCCAGCGCGTGGTGGTCCGCGTCCAGAATGTCAAACCCTGTGCTGATCCGCGTGTCCAGCCCTGCGAGTTTGGGGAAATAATGCGTGTCCTCGATCTGGTGATGCCCATGCAGGTTCTGGACAAATCCCGACCCCAGCCGCGACAATCGCCCCGCATAGGTGTCAAATCCGATCCGGTTATCCATGAATCCTTGGGTGTCCTTGGTCATGTCGGTCAGAAGTTTGCGAAACATCAGGTGCCGATCCAGCCAGAACCGGATCAACCCGTCAAACCCCGCATCCGCCGCCCAAAGCGGGCGCGGATAGTCTGCCAGTAGCACCCGGAGCGCATCGGGCAGCCCCGCGCGGGTTTCAAGGCGGGTCAGGTCTTGCATCGGTGTATTCCTTTTGGTCGGCTGGCCGTGCGCACAACCTAGGTCGGGCGATACGCAATCCAGCCCCGAAACGTCAACGCCGCATAGAAAAGCGTGATGTCCACGAAGCCCGCCGCAGTCAGCGCCGCCTCGTCCCCGGCGGGCGACAGGACCGGCAGCCGGTCTTTCATCGCGCTGATGTTTATGGCGGCCCCGTCTGTGGGTCCATCCATCCCGGCAAATCGCGCGAACCGGGTCAGCCACGTTTCCTTTTCCCCGTCCGAATTTGGGAAGCTATGGTGCGCCACGACAAGCGGTGCCCCCGGTTTTAGCCGGGAATAGAGGTCCCGCAGGGTCTGCACCCGCTCTGCCTCGGGCAAAAAATGCAGCGTCAACAGGCAGGTTGCCCCGTCAAACGGACCCATTGGCGCAAAGTCGATCAGGCCGTCGTGAAACGCCACCCGGTCCGTGAGCGGTCCAAGCGTGGTGCGCGCCAGATCCAGCATATCCGGGGAGGGGTCCACCCCGTCGAACCGCCAGCCGGGATGCATCTGCGCAAAAGCCCGCAGTTCGATCCCGCCACCGGCCCCAAGGACCAGAACCCGCCCCGCGTCCGGCACACGTTCGCCCAGCAAAATCCCCGCCATCCTGTGCATGTCCGACAACCCCGGCACCATCCGCGCGGTTCGCTCGACATAGTCGGGCTGCCCCTGAAAGCTGGGTGGTTGCATGGCGGTCTTGTCCTTGGGATGTGGCACCGGATTGTGGGGCAGGGTTTATCATCTATCGCCGGGGCGCGCGAACCTGAAATGGGTCCCCTGCCTGCCTTGCGAAAAGTGGCCCAAGGTGGGTGTGATCCGAATTGACGCCGGGTCAGGATGCGATGGCCCCTTGCCAATTGCCGACTTTGGTCAAAGGATCGTGCAATTCCCGCCCCTGTTTTCCAGCGGCGGCTGAATCCAATGAAACGGCCCGAATGGGCCATGTCAGGGAGTATCCAACATGAAGCGCAGAACAACCCTTTTGGCCTCGGCGGCCACCCTTTTGGTTTTGACCGGCGGCGCCGTATTCGCTGAGAGCCACGCCACCCACCCCGTCACCGGTGAAGTGCTGGCGTCCGATCAGACGTTTACCTATCAGGATATCGACGAAAGCCCGTCCATCGACCCCGGCATGGTCGAGGATGTTGCCGGCAATGACATCGTGCGCGACCTGTGGGAAGGTCTGATGAGCCAGGATGCCGATGGGAACCTCGTGCCCGGTGTGGCCACCGGATACACCAAATCCGACGACGGCCTGACCTATACCTTTACCCTGCGCGACAATGCCAAGTGGTCCAACGGTGAACCGGTGACCGCAGGCGATTTCGTCTATGCCTGGCAGCGCGCCGCGTCGCCGGAACTGGCGTCGCCCTATTCGTGGTATCTGGAATTGATGTCGATCGCCAACGTGTCCGAAGTGATCGCGGGCGAAAAACCCAAGGAAGAATTGGGCGTGTCCGCCCCCGATGATCTGACCTTTGTCGTCACGTTGTCCCAGCCGCTGCCGTATTTTCCGCAGATGGTCACAACCGGCACGACCTTTCCTGTGCCCCAAGCCGTGGTCGAGGCGCATGGCGCCGAATGGACCAAGCCCGAGAATTTCGTGGGCAACGGGGCCTATGTCCTGACCGAATGGGTGCCGCAGGAACGCATGGTCCGCGAGCGGAACGTGAATTACTGGAACAACGAGGCCACCATCATCGACAAGGTCGTCCGTCTGGTCATCAACGACGACGCACAGGCCCTGACCCGGTTTGAAGCGGGCGAGCTGGACAAATCCAACATCCCGTCCGGCCAGTATCCCCGCCTGAAGGAAGCCTATCCGGCCGAAGCCAACAGCTTTCCTTCGCTGTGTTCGTATTACTACACGTTCAACCTGCGCGATGATGCGCCGGAATGGCAAAAGGACGTGCGGGTTCGTCAGGCGCTTAGCCTTGCGGTGGACCGTGATGTGATCGTGACCAACGTGACCGCCGCAGGCCAGATCCCCGCCTATACCTTTACCCCCGGTGCCACGGCAGGGTTTACGGTGCCTGCGGTTCCCACGGCGTCTATGACGCAGGACGAACGCAACGCCAAAGCCGTCGAACTGCTGACCGAGGCTGGCTACGGCGCGGATAACCCACTGACCGTGTCCATCCTTTACAACACGTCCGAGGGTCACAAATCCGTCGCACTGGCCATCAGCCAGATGTGGAAACAGACGCTGGGTGTCGAGGCCACGTTGGAAAATCAGGAATGGCAGACATTTCTTGACGCCCGCGGCAACGGCAACTTTGAACTCGCCCGTGCCGGTTGGTGTGGCGATTATAACGAAGCGTCCACGTTCCTTGACCTGATGTCGTCCGAGTCGGGCTACAACGACGCCAAGTTCGTGAACGAAGAGATCGACCAACTGATGGCCGCCGCCAAGACGATGGATGACCCCAGCGCCAACTACACCCGGGTCGAGGAAATCATCGCCGCCGAAACCCCGATCATCCCGATCTATCACTATACCAGCGTGTTCATGTTGAACGACACGGTCAAAGGCTGGCCGGTCACCAACGTCCAGCAAAACTGGTACGCCCGCAATCTGTATAAAGTCGCCGAGTAACATCGGTCTTGCAGGCAACGCCGCGCCCCCTGTCCCGGGGGCGCGGCCCGTTTGGGCATTTCCGCCCAAGGACAATACATCATGACCGCGTTCATCCTGCGCCGCCTCGCTGTGGCGATCCCGACCATTCTTATCCTGATCGTGCTGTCGTTCATGCTGATGTATGCGGCACCCGGCAGCCCGTTCGCAGGTGAAAAGCTGCCCCCCCCCGAGGTCATGGCGAACCTTGAGGCCAAATACGGGCTGGACCAGCCGTATTGGAAGCAGATCACCAATTATGTCTGGGGCGTGGTCGCCCATTTCGATTTCGGGCCGTCGTTCAAATACAAGGACCGGACAGTCAACGACATCATTTCCCAAGGGTTTCCTGTCACTCTGACCTATGGCGCGTGGGCGTTTGTGTTTGCGTCCGTGATCGGCGTGGCGCTGGGCGCTGTCGCCGCGATCAAGCAGAATACATGGCTGGATTATCTGGCCGTCGGGTTTTCCATCGGGGCGCAGTCGTTGCCCAATTTCGTCATGGGTCCGGTTCTGGTGATCGTGTTCACCTTGTGGCTGGGATGGTTGCCCGGTGGCGGCTGGAACGGCGGGCAATGGCAATATGTCGTGTTGCCGGTGATCGCGCTCGCCACGTCCTATCTGGCGGCGATTGCCCGGATCACCCGGTCGTCGATGATCGAGGTTCTGAATTCGAATTTCATCCGCACCGCCCGCGCCAAGGGGTTGCCGACCCACCGGATCATTCTGCGACACGCTCTGAAGCCTACGTTGTTGCCAGTGTTGTCCTATCTGGGCCCGGCGTTTGTGGGGATGATCACCGGGTCCGTTGTGATTGACCTGTATTTCTCGACCGGCGGCATGGGTCAGTTTTTTGTGAATTCTGCGTTTAACCGGGATTATTCGGTCATGATGGGGATCACGATCCTTGTCGGCGTGTTGACCATTCTTTTCAATCTTCTGGTGGACGTGCTCTATGCATGGATCGACCCGAAGATCCGCCTGTGAAGGGGCGCATCCGATGATGATGTTCAACAAGAAGGCCGCCGATGATCTGGGCGAGATTGCCCAACTGGCCGAGGTTCGGGGCCGGTCCCTGTGGTCGGATGCCGTGCGCCGCTATCGCCGCAATAAGGCCGCTGTGGTCGCATTGTTCGTGTTGGGGGCCATCCTGATTTTCGCGTTGTTCGGGCAGTTTGCATCGCCCCATGAACCCGATTTCATCGACTTTCTCAAACGCGGCGATATTGCGGGGCAAGGCCAACCGTCGTTCGAGACGCAGCATTATTTCGGGTTGGATAAAGAGGCCCGCGACTTGTTTGTCCGCACCGTTCAGGGCACCCGCATTTCGATCCTGATTGGCGTTGTCGGCAGTCTGGTCGCCGTTGTCGTGGGCACCCTTTATGGGGCCATCGCCGGGTATTACGGCGGCCGCGTGGACAGCGTGATGATGCGGATCGTCGATATCCTGTATTCGATCCCGTTCATGTTCGTGCTGATCCTGCTGCTGGTCATTTTTGGCCAGTCCATCACCATGTTGTTCATCGGCATCGGGATGATTTCGTGGCTGGGCATGGCCCGGATCGTGCGCGGTCAGACCATGTCCATCAAGAACAAGGAATTCGTGGAGGCTGCCATTGCCACCGGCGTATCCCCCATGCGGATCATCCTGCGCCATATCGTGCCCAACCTTTTGGGCATCGTGGTGGTTTATGCCACCTTGTTGATCCCCGAATTGATTCTGACCGAGAGTTTCATCAGCTTTCTGGGGCTGGGGATTCAGGAACCGATGACCTCGCTTGGCGCGTTGATCAATGACGGGGCCAAGGAAATGCGGTTCGGCACCCCGTGGCAGATCGCGTTTCCGTTGTTTTTCTTTCTGCTGACGCAATACGCCTTTTTCTTTGTGGGCGACGGGTTACGCGATGCGCTCGACCCAAAGGACCGTTGATATGACCCTGCTGACCGTTGACAACCTCAAGGTAACATTCCGCACGGGCGACGGCGATGTGAACGCCGTGAATGGTGTGTCCCTGACCATCGACAAGGGCGAGACGCTCGCCATCGTGGGCGAGAGTGGGTCCGGCAAAAGCCAGACCGCCTTTGCCGCGATGGGGTTGCTGGCCAAGAACGGCAGCGCCACGGGCGAGGTTCGGTTTGATGGCCGCGACTTGTTGCGGTTGCCCCTGCGCGAATTGAACCGCGTTCGCGCGCAGGAAATCGCGATGATCTTTCAGGACCCCATGACGTCCCTGAACCCCTATATGCGGGTCAGCGACCAGATGGCCGAGGTGTTGCGCCTGCACAAGGGCATGTCCAAGGCCGAGGCCGTGACCGAATCCGTTCGGATGCTCGATGCCGTCCGTATTCCGGATGCCCGGGCCCGTGTGTCCATGTATCCGCACGAGTTTTCGGGCGGTATGCGGCAGCGTGTCATGATCGCGATGGCCCTGTTGTGCCGTCCCCGGCTGTTGATCGCCGACGAACCCACGACCGCCCTTGATGTGACCGTGCAGGCGCAGATCATGCAGTTGCTGGGCGATATCCGCCGTGAATTTGGCACCGCCATCATCCTCATCACCCATGATCTGGGCGTTGTGGCCGGGTTTTGTGACCGGACCCTTGTGATGTATGGTGGGCAAGTGATGGAGGAGGGGCCGACCGATGCCCTGTTTGCCGCACCGTCCCACCCCTATACCCTTGGGTTGTTGAACGCCGTTCCCCGGCTGGATCGCGACGAAGACGTGTTGCAGACCATCGCGGGCGAGCCGCCGGATATGTCCCATTTGCCCGTGGGGTGTCCGTTCACCCCCCGCTGCACCTTTGTCACTGATATCTGTGCGGGGACCCGTCCCGAACTGGTGACCCAATCGGACCGCAGACGGGCCTGCCATGTGCCCCGTGAGGAGGTGGTATGATGACCAAACCGATGCTGTCTGTCGAAAACCTGTCCGTCACGTTTGATGTCCGCACACCGGGGGCCTGGCCCTGGACGCCGCCGCGCAAGTTGCATGCGGTGGGGGGCGTGTCGTTCACGCTTGGCAAGGGGGAATGTCTGGGCGTGGTGGGCGAAAGCGGGTCCGGCAAATCGACCCTCGCCCGTGCCATTGTGGGCACCGTGCCCACATCGGGCGGCAAGATCCTGTTTGACGGTGCCGACCTTGCCGCGATGGAACCTCGCGCCCGCCGCACCCATCGCCGCGATGTCCAGATGATTTTTCAGGACCCGCTGGCCGCCCTGAACCCGCGCATGACCGTCGGCGAGATCATCGCCGAACCGCTGGTGACCCACGAACCCGGCACCCCCCGCGCGCAGGTCAAGGCCCGCGTGCGCGATCTGATGGAGCGGGTCGGCCTGTTGCCCAATCTGATCAACCGTTACCCGCATGAATTTTCGGGTGGCCAGTGCCAGCGGATCGGCATCGCCCGCGCCCTGATCCTGCGGCCCCGGTTGTTGATCTGTGATGAACCCGTGTCCGCGCTGGATGTGTCGGTGCAGGCGCAGGTGGTCAACCTGTTGGCCGAATTGCGCCGCGACATGGGGTTGTCGATGATCTTTATCGCGCATGACCTGAGCGTGGTGAAACACATCAGCGACCGGATTGCCGTGATGTATCTGGGCCGGATCATGGAAACCGCCGCCGCCCGCGTTCTGACCACGCGGCCCGAACATCCCTATACCCAAGCGTTGATCTCTGCCGTGCCGATCCCGGACCCGGTGTTGGAGCGCGCCCGTCCCCGGCAGGTGATCGAGGGCGAGTTGCCGTCCCCCCTCAATCCGCCGTCGGGCTGTGTGTTCCGCACCCGGTGCCCCAAGGCCCAACCGGTGTGCGCCGGAGATCGCCCCATGATGGAGGATTTGGGCAGTGGCCATCTGGTGGCCTGTCCGTTCCATGCGGTCGAACCCGCGCTGGCGGTGGGGTAGGGGCCTGCCCCGCGCCAGTGGTCAGACGTGTTGGTCAATCAGGATCTGATTGCCGTCCGGGTCTGTCACCACGATATGCCCCGGCCCGGTCCCATCCGGCGCCGTTCCCAGATCCGGTTCGATCCCGGCGTCCCGCAGGTTTTGCTGGATCGTGCGCACGCTGTCGAACTGGTCCAGCGGCGACATGTCCTGTGCCCAACCGGGGTTGAACGTCAGAAGCGTGGTGTCGAACATGCCCTGAAACAGGCCGATCGTGGCCTGCCCGTTGCGCAGGATCAGGTAATTCTGGGCGAAGTCCCCGCCGACCTGTTCAAACCCAAGCCGGGTGTAGAAATCGCAGGACGCATCAAGGTCTTTGACGGGGAGGCTGATTGAAAAGGCACCAAGTTGCATGATCTCTCCTGTTTTTGAACTGTTTGCAGCAGTCTAGCACAGGTTTTGCGGCGTAAGGTGGGTCTTGACCCACCCTCCCTTGGAAAATCGCGCCTTCAGTAATCGCGCTGAAAGAATATCCCGAGGCTGGAGTCGCCGTCTGATGTCGTGCTGCCCGTTGCCGTCACCGAAGGCGAGATGTCGATGTTGAGGTTGATCTCGCTCGTGCCGTCTGCCCCGATGGTGAGGTCGGTATAGACATTCTCGCTCAGGTATTTGCCGGCGCGCACGGCGGCGGTCCCGTTTTCATCCGCCGTGATTTCAAAGTCATCCAACCCGAACCCATCCCGCAGATTGTCGATCAGGCCGCCGCCGCCCCGCCCCGCGAGCGTCCCCACGGCCGATGCCAGTTGCACCGCCTGCAACGGGGTGATCGACGACAGGTCCCGGCCAAAGATCAGTTGCGCCAGAATTTCATCCTGTGGCAAGTCGGGGGCTGAGGTAAAGGTGACGGTGGGTTCGGTGGCCGGGCCTTCGATCCGGATGGTGATGACCGTGCCGGTGCGCGCCGTTGTCGTCGCCTGTAGCCGGATAAACGGGATGAACCCGCCTTGCAGGGCTGCGAACCCTTCGGTCAGCGTGAACCGTTGTTGCAGGATCGTCAGCCGCCCCCGGATCAGGTCGAATTGGCCGATAGGCACCACGTTTTGGGACGTGCCCGTCAGTTGCAGCGCCCCGCCCAGTTCCGCGTCCAATCCCCGCCCCCGGATGAATATCCGCGACGGGGCCCGCACCGTGATGTCGAGTGGATAGGCGGGTCCGCCGCCGCCCGACGCTGTCGTGCTTTGGCCGTTTGTGCCCTGACCCGCCCGCGCCAAGGTGTCCCGCACCGCCGCCGAGGCCCCGATGTGTTGCACCGGGGGCAAGTCCCCCAGAACCCCCACCGGGCTGGAGGGCACCTGAATATTGGTTTGGCCCAGATCGAGGATGCCCCGGATTTGTGCCCCCCCGGCCAGCGCCCCGTTTGCCGTGATTGTCCCGCTGACCGTGGTGTCATAAAGGTCCGGATCCCGCAGGACGACCCCGCTCAGTGCCGCGGTCAAGTCTGCCGGGAAAGGTGCCGAAAGTGTCACCGGACCGTTCACCGCGATGGTGCCGCCGCTGGTCACTGCCCCTGTCAACGCCACTTCTGCCTGACCGTTGGTCAACCCGATTGTGCCGCTGATCCCGTCCAGCGCCTGCCGGAGCGTGGGGGCCGACAACCGCGCATTGTCCAGCCGCACGGTCCCTTGCACGCTGTTCAGCGTCGCCGGTCCATTCACCGCCAGATCAAAGGACGCCACCCCTTCGAGCCGGCGCGGTTCCAGCGCCCCGTTCAACAAACCCAAGGGGGCCGATCCGTTGATGTTGACGGCCAGCCGCCCGTCCGTGCTGACCGTCCCGGATGCCGTCGCCGTGGTGCCCCCCGGCCCATTGGCCACCGTGTCCAGAACCCAGTCGCCCCCTGCCGTCCGCCGCGCTGTGCCTGTGGCTGTTGCTGGTCCCGAAAAATCCGGCGTGAACAGGCCGATATCCGCAAGGCGGGCATCGAATTGCGCCTGTCCTGCCCCGTCTTGTCCCGACAGGTTGCCTGTCAGCGTGAGGTTGGGCATCGTCACGTTGACCCCGTCCAGCGTCAGGCCGCCCCCGATGGGCCGGATCGCCCGCACCGCAAAGCGTCCCGCCCCGGTCAGAAGTTTGTCCAGCGTGGCGTTGCCGATACCGGCCGATTGCGTTGTGCCCTGTAGCGTCAGGTCGAACGCGCTGGCGTCCGGTTGCCCGGTTCCCGACACCTGTGCCGTCACCCCGCCCCGCAAGGGTTGCCCGGTCACCGCCCCGTAGCGCGACAGGTCCGCGACCGTGGCCGCGC
>JBGSIZ010000228.1:0-3423 GCA_041742255.1 Marivivens sp.
AGCGATCCCCGGCCCAGCATGATCGCGTGCCGGACCATCATCGGCTACGGGGCGCCCAACAAACAAGGCGGACACAACGTCCACGGGGCGCCGCTCGGGGCGGATGAAATCGCGGCAGCGCGGGCGCATCTGGGCTGGTCCCACGCCCCCTTTGACGTGCCCGCCGATGTCTATGCCGCATGGCACGCGGTGGCAGACCGGGGGGCTACAGCGCACCGCGACTGGCAAACGCGGCGGGCCACATCGCCTCACCGGAACGCGCTGGACGTGCATCTCTCGCAAGACATGACCCCCCTGCTCCACGCAATGGCGGCCTACAAATCGCACCTGATCGCCGACAAACCCAAGGTGGCGACCCGCAAGGCCAGCGAAATGGCGCTCGGCGTGGTGAACACCGCCCTGCCCTTTTCCATCGGTGGATCGGCGGATCTGACCGGGTCCAACCTGACCCGCACCAAAGACCAGCGGTCGGTGGTGCCGGGGGATTTCTCGGGCAGCTACCTGCACTACGGCGTGCGCGAACACGGGATGGCGGCAGCGATGAACGGCATCGCCCTTGGGGGCCTGTTCCGGCCCTTCGGCGGCACGTTCCTTGCGTTTGCCGACTACTGCCGTCCCTCCATCCGGCTGGCGGCACTTATGGGGGTGCCCAGCATCTTCGTCATGACGCACGACAGCATCGGTCTGGGCGAAGACGGGCCAACGCACCAACCGGTCGAAACCATCGCGTCACTCCGGGCCATTCCGAACCTGACCGTGCTGCGACCCGCCGATGCGGTCGAAACAGCAGAAAGTTGGGAAATCGCGATGGGCAGCACGGACCGGCCGGTTTTGATGGCGCTGTCGCGGCAAAACCTGCCAACCCTGCGCACCGCCGCTGACGAAAACCTGACGGCGCGTGGGGCCTATGTGCTGCGGGATTGCGACGACCGGCACGTCACCTTGATCGGCACCGGGTCCGAGGTCGAAATCGCGCTTCTGGCGGCGGACCTTCTGGCAGGCCAAAGCATCCGGGCGGCCGTGGTGTCGGCGCCGTCGTTCGATTTGTTCGCACAGCAACCGCAGCCCTACCAATCGGCCACACTGGGCACCGCCCCGCGCATCGGGGTCGAGGCGGCCATTCGGCAAGGCTGGGACACGGTTCTGCGGCATACGGACGGTTTTGTGGGCATGACCGGGTTTGGGGCATCGGCCCCGGCATCAGACCTTTATGCCCACTTCGGGATCACGCCACAGGCCGTGGCCGACATGGCAAAATCCCTGCTCTGACACCACCACCAATCCGCAATCGCACCCGTCAACGGCCCCGGCCGGGCCGGACGCACACCCTCTGACCCTCACTCCACAAGGATCACACACATGGCCCTCATCACGCTCCGGCAACTTCTGGACGACGCCGCCGAACACGGCTACGGCGTGCCCGCCTTCAACATCAACAACATGGAACAAGGGCTGGCGATCCTGCGGGCCGCGGCCAAGGCGGACGCGCCCGTGATCCTTCAGGCCAGCCGGGGGGCGCGGTCCTATGCAGGCGACATCATGCTGCGGCACATGATACAGGCGCTGACGGAAATGTGGCCGGACATCCCGATCTGCATGCATCAGGACCATGGCAACAACGAAGCCACCTGTTTGTCGGCGATCCGACACGGGTTCACCAGCGTCATGATGGACGGCAGCCTCGAGGCGGACATGAAAACCCCGGCATCGTGGGACTATAACGTCGCGATCACCGAACGGGTGTCACGCATGGCGCATGATGTCGGGGCCTCGGTCGAGGGGGAATTGGGCGTGCTGGGCAGCCTTGAAACCGGGCAAGCCGCCGAAGAAGATGGATCAGGGGCCACTGGGAAACTCAGCCATGACCAACTGCTCACCGACCCGGACGAGGCGGCGGAGTTCGTGAAACTGACCCGCGTGGACGCGCTCGCCATCGCCTGCGGCACCAGCCACGGCGCCTATAAATTCAGCACCAAGCCAACAGGCGAAACCCTCGCCATTTCACGGATCGAAGCAATCCATGCCAAAATCCCGCAGGTGCATCTGGTCATGCACGGATCGTCCAGCGTGCCGCAATACCTGCAGGACCTGATCAACGAAAACGGCGGCGAGATGCCGCAAACCTACGGCGTCCCGGTCGAGGAAATCGAACGCGGCATCCGGTCGGGTGTGCGCAAGGTCAACATCGACACCGACAACCGCATGGCCATCACCGGACAGTTCCGCAAGGTGGCGATGACCAAACGGACCGAATTCGACCCGCGCAAATTCATGATCGCCGCGATGGACGAGATGGAAAAACTCTGCCACGACCGTTTTGAACGCTTTGGTACCGCAGGCAACGCGGCCCGGATCAAGGTCATCGCACAGGATGACATGGCCCGCCGCTATGCCCAAGGAACGCTTTGACCCAATCCCCCGCGCCCACACCCCCGCGCGCGCTATGACAAGGACCACCCGATGACCTTTGACCGCACCATCAAAATCGCGCCGTCGATCCTGTCGGCTGACTTTGCCAACTTTGGCGCGGAAATTCGCGCGATCGAGGATCAGGGGGCGGATTGGGTCCATGTGGACGTGATGGACGGGCATTTCGTGCCCAACCTCACGTTCGGGCCCATGGCGGTCAAGGCGTTCCGGCCTCACGTCAAAACCGTGATGGACGTGCATCTGATGATTGCGCCCGTGGACCCCTATATCGACGCCTACGCGGCCGCCGGAACGGACATCCTCACGGCGCATATCGAGGCGGGGCCGCATATCCACCGCACGCTTCAGGCGATCCGAGGGGCGGGGATGAAGGCGGGCATGGCGCTCAACCCCGGCACACCGGCGGACGCGGTGGCGCATCTTCTGGACCTCGCGGACCTTGTGTGCGTGATGACCGTGAACCCCGGCTTTGGCGGGCAGAAATTCATCGACATGACGGCCAAGGTACGCGCCCTTCGGGCCATGATCGGTGACCGGCCCATCCACATCGAAATCGACGGTGGGGTGGACCCGGTCACGGCCCCCCTCGTGGTGGCGGCAGGCGCAGACGTGCTGGTGGCAGGGTCTGCGGTGTTCAAAGGCGGATCGGTCACAGCGCCCGAGGTCTATGGCCGCAACATCCGGGCCATTCGGGACGCGGCCAACAGCCATGGCTGACGCGGGGCTGCGCGCACTGATCTTTGATGTGGATGGCACACTTGCCGAAACCGAAGACCTGCATCGTCAGGCCTTCAACGGGGCCTTTGCAGAGGCTGGGCTGGGTTGGGTCTGGACCAAGCCGGACTACAAACGCCTGTTGCGGACCACCGGGGGCAAGGAACGGATCGCGGCGCATATGGCGGCCTGCGGGCTGGACCCGTCCACGCTTGACATCGCGGACCTGCACCGGGCCAAGACGGCGCGATATACGGCACTGGTGGCGGGCGGGGCACT
>JBGSIZ010000229.1:0-3016 GCA_041742255.1 Marivivens sp.
GGCGGCGGCGGCGTGGGCATGGGCGGAGGCGGAGGCGGAGGCGGAGGCGACTTTAACTTCGGGGGTTGGCAGTTGTCGCGCAACCCCCGAAGTTAGGGTTAGCCGCAAGATGGGCAGAGCTGTCAAATCACGTTTGCGCGCCCAGCTTGCGTTCATCGCCCGGAACCACAGCGGCGCGACCCGCAGCGCGCTGCGATGCGCAATGGCCATGCCAACCTCGCGCGGCTGACCACTCAGCCAATCGTCAAGCGATCTCTTGTCCTTGATGCCCTCAATCTCCATGTCCCAGACATCAGAGACCCGCGCCCGTTTGACAAGGGGGAAAACCCCTACCCTGCCCGGCGGTTGCCTCGGCCCCGCAGCCATCGCATGAGGTAGATGACGGGCCAGCGCAGCACGCTTGCCCCGGCCGCCAGCAGGACCAGCGCCACCCATGGTCCGTTTTGCACCGTCACCCAGCCCAGCAACGGAACCCCCAGCGCGATCAGGACATAGGCCCGCGCCCAGTGGTTGTCGCGCGAGGGCAGCATCGCCAGCACGTTGGCCGCCACCAGCCAGACGAAGGACAGGATGAGCGAGAGCGTCATGGCTGCTTGTCCCGCTGCAATTCGGGCTGCAATTCGGGTTGCAATTCGGGGGGAAGTTGCGGGTTCTGGCCCCGCGCCCTCGCCCAGAAATAGCGGATCGGGTTGCGGAACATCGACGCGAACGCCGTAAGGCCAAGCGCCGAAACCCACCAGCCATGCACCGCCCCGATCCAGACGATCAGAACCGGGGCCACCAGCAGCAAGGGAATACCCGGAAGATATTGCCGCCGCATCGGCAAAAACGCCGTGACCGTCGCCGCGATCACCCACAGGCCCGCCCAAAGAAGCGGTTCGCTGATCACGCCCCCCACCCCTTGAGCCGTTCAGGCAGCGCGTTGGCCCATGTGCTTATCGTGCCTGCCCCAAGGCAGACGACGATATCGCCGGGCCGCGCCTGTTCGCGCACCAGCCGTTCCAGATCGGCCTCGTCCGTGACCGCCCGCGCGTGGCGGTGGCCGTGCCGGATCAGGCCCGCCACCAGATCATCGCGGGATGCGCCGTGGATCGGGTCCTCGCCCGCGGCATAAACCTCGGCGATGCCGGCCACGTCGGCTTCGTTGAAGCAGCCGCAGAAATCGTCGAACAAGGAATGCAGGCGGGTGTAGCGGTGGGGTTGATGCACGGCGATGACCCGTCCGTCGCTGGCCTGTCGCGCCGCCCGCAAGACGGCCGCGATTTCGACCGGGTGGTGCCCGTAGTCGTCGATGATGGTGACGCCGTTGATCTCGGCCACCTTGGTAAAGCGGCGGTTGACGCCGCCGAATTTCGCCAGCGCCTCGCGGATTTCGTCCCGTTTCATGCCCAGATGCCGCGCCACCGCCACCGCCGCCAGCGCGTTGGACACGTTATGATCGCCGGGCATGGGCAGCGTGCAGCCCTCAATCACCTGACCTTCGGATTGAAGCGCGATGTCGAAATGCGCCACCCCTTTGGCATAGCGCAGGTTGGTCGCCCGCACGTCCGCCTGTGCGTTGAAGCCGAATGTCACCACCCGGCGGTCGGTGATCCGGCCCACCAGCGCCTGCACCTCCGGGTGGTCGGTGCAGCAGACGGCGATGCCGTAGAACGGGATGTTCGAGACGAAATCGTAAAACCCGCGCCGCAGGTTTTCGATGGTGCCCCAGTGTTCCATGTGTTCGGGGTCGATATTGGTAACGATGGCGATGGTGGCGGGCAAGCGGTTGAAGGTGCCATCGCTTTCGTCCGCCTCGACCACCATCCATTCACCTTCGCCCACCCGCGCGTTGGAGCCGTAGGCGTGGATGATGCCCCCGTTGACCACGGTGGGGTCGAATTTGCCGTGATCCAGCAGCGCCGCAACCATCGTGGTCGTCGTCGTTTTGCCGTGCGTGCCCGCCACCGCCACGTTGGATTTGAGCCGCATCAGTTCGGCCAGCATTTCCGCCCGCCGCACGATGGGCAGGCCGCGCCGTCGGGCCTCGTCCAGTTCCGGATTGCCCGGTTTGATCGCCGAGGAAATCACGACCACCTGCGCATCCGCCAGATTTTCCGCCCGCTGGCCTTCGAACACCAATGCCCCCATGGCGGCCAACCTGTCGGTGATCTTGGACCCCTTCAGGTCGGACCCTTGCACCACATAGCCGTGGTTGAGCAGCACCTCGGCGATGCCCGACATGCCGATGCCGCCGATGCCCACGAAATGGATCGGGCCAACATCAAGGGGGAGTTTGGTTGCGGCGGCGTTCATGGCGTGGGCGCTTTCGGTTGGGCAAGGGTTTCGACAAGGGCGGCGAGGCGGTCGGTCGCATCAGGCAGGCCACAGCCAAGGGCGGCGGCGGCCATTGCGGCGGCTGTATCCGGGTTGCCAAGGATGGCCACGATGTGTGCGGACAGGGTTTGCGCGGTAAGCGCGGATTCCGCGATCACCACCGCCCCCCCCGCCTGTTCCAACCCGCGCGCGTTGGCGGTCTGATGGTCGCCCGTGGCGGCGGCGAAGGGCACAAGGATCGCGGGCCGCCCGATCACCGACACATCGGCGACCGTGGAGGCCCCGGACCGCGCGATGACCAACTGTGCCTCGGTGATGCGGGCGGGCATGTCGGTGAAAAACCCCTGCACATCGGCGGCGATGCCTGCGGCGGCGTAGTATTCCGTGACCCGGTCGATATCTTCGGGCCGGGCCTGATGGCTGATGCGGATGTGGCGGCGCAGGGTGTCGGGCAAGGCCGCGATGGCGGCGGGCACCACGTCTGACAGCACGCGCGCCGCCTGACTGCCGCCCGTGACAAGGATCGACATCGGGTAGTCGCCGGGCGGGATATACCCCGCCCCGGCCCGTTCAAGGATGACGCCCCGCACCGGGTTCCCTGTATGCACACCCGTCACCCCGGCAGGCAATGCGGTGGGCCATGTTCCGCAGGCCACCCGGTTCACTCGGCCCGCAAACACCCGGTTGACCCGGCCCAGCA
>JBGSIZ010000230.1:0-7506 GCA_041742255.1 Marivivens sp.
GAACCGATCCAGCAACGCGCGAAACCGGCGAGGCCGCCAGATATGGCGCGTCAAGGCGGCCTTGCGGGCGTCGGTGGTGCGCAAACTGGCCACGGCGGCCATCAGAACACCGATATCCCCGGTGGCAACCCGCAGGTCCAGACCCTCCAACGCGGCGGCAATCCGGGTGAACACATCGGCATCAGCCCCGGCAGGATCACTGCCATCAAACACCTCGTATCCGACTTGCACAAACTCGGCAGGACGGGCGCGGGTGTCGTCCTCCTGCTTGCGAAACACCTCGCCCGCATAGGTATAGCGGGCGGGGTCGGCCATCGTCTGCATATGCATCTGGACAACGGGCACGGTGAAATCGGGGCGCAACATCATCTCGCCGCGCACGGGGTCGGTGGTGACATAGGCGCGGGCGCGGATATCCTCGCCATACAGGTCCAGCAACGTCTCGGCAGGTTGCAAAATGGGGGTTTCGACAGACACAGCGCCCGCCGCCACGAACCGGGCCATCAGGCGGGCAGCCTCGTCGCGCACGGCCCGTTCGGTCATTGGGCGGCCAATATGGCTTGGACGCGGGCGACCAGTTCGGCACGGGGCACCTCATACTGGCTCGGGCGGTCTTTCCACTCCTCAAGACTGGCGCTCTTGGCCATTTCGGCCCCAAGGATCAGGTCCTTGATCTGCACCACGCCCTTGTCAAATTCATCTCCCCCCGCAATCACGGCCACGGGCGAATTGCGCTTGTCGGCATACTTGAGCTGGTTGCCAAACTGTTTGGGGTTACCCAGATAAACCTCGGCGCGAATTCCGGCACCGCGCAATTCGGCGACCATCGCCTGATACTCGGCCATCCGGGCGCGGTCCATGACGGTCACGACCACGGGTCCGGGCGGGGTGGCGGCCATCCGGCCCTTGGCGCGCAAGGCGGCGAGCAGACGGTCCACCCCAATGGAAACGCCCGTGGCGGGCACCTCTTGACCGGTAAACCTCTTGACCAAATCGTCATAGCGGCCACCGCCGGCCACGGACCCAAACCGCTGCGGGCGGCCCTTTTCGTCGGTGATCTCAAACGTCAGTTCAGCCTCGAACACGGGGCCGGTATAATACCCAAGGCCACGCACGACCGACGGATCGACTCTGATGCGGTCCGCTCCATATCCCTGCGCACCAAGTAGATCAAACATCTCGCGCAGCTCTTCAACTCCTGAAAAACCAATGGTTGATGATCCAATGATCTTCTTTAAGTGATTGAATACTCTTTCATTCCATATGCCTAGGGCATCAACATCTGAAGCAACTGGGTCATTTTTGAACTGGGACATCACGCAGTTGCGCGCCCGGTCCAGTTGTTTGCCTCTGGCCGCATTATCTTCATCGTATGCTTGGGTGGCCTCCAAGGAGAGATCGTCTTGAACGATTGCCCAATAGTCAATGAAACCCATTACCGGGGCCGCCTGCACGTCACTCAACCCGACCCCGTCGATATAGGCGCCCGAGGCATCCAGCCGCCCGCGCCCCAGCAAGGCGCGGACGCCTTCCGCGCCCACCTTGTCGAACTTGTCGATGGTGCGCAAAACGGCGGCTTGGGTGTCGGGATCGGTGACGCCCGTGGCCTCCAACACTCCATTCAGCACCTTGCGGTTGTTCACCCGCACCACATAATCGCCGCGCGTAATGCCCACGGCCTCCAGCGTGTCGGCCAACATGGCGCAAATCTCGGCATCGGCGGCGACGGTGGCCGCACCCACTGTATCGGCATCGCATTGATAAAACTGGCGAAACCGGCCCGGTCCGGGCTTTTCATTGCGCCACACCGGACCCATGGCATAGCGGCGATAGGGGGTAGGCAGATCGTTGCGGTGCTGGGCATACACGCGGGCCAAGGGGGCCGTCAGATCATACCGCAAGGCGAGCCAATCGCCGGGGCGCTCGCCTTCGCCGTCCTCCTGCCACGCAAACACACCCTCATTGGGGCGGTCCACATCGGGCAAAAACTTGCCCAGCGCCTCCACGGTTTCCACGGCGGCAGACTCCAACGCCTCGAACCCATAGCGGTGATACACCCCGGCAATCGTGCGGAGCATTTCGGCGCGTTCGGTCACCTCGGCACCAAAATAATCGCGAAACCCCTTGGGGGTCTCGGCCTTGGGGCGGGGGGCGGTCTTGTCCTTGGCCATCTGGTCCTCGGGTTTGGGGCTGGTCACGCGGCGGTCACCTGTCGGCGCAGCCTTTACCCCGCCCGGCCCCCAAGGGCAACGATGACGGCGGGCGATCCCGGACATTCGCGCACTCTTGCCCGCTTCACCTTGCCGTAACACTCCGGGGGGCGGCGGCCCTTAGGCCGACGGGGGCTGGCCCCCCTTTTTCCCATGCGGCTGGCGTGCTAGGGCACGGGCATGACCGACACAACCCGCCTCGAAGAAGACATCGCCCACCTCACCCGCGCGGTCGAGGATTTGTCGGACGTGGTCGCGCTCCAATCGCGCGAAATCGCGACGCTCACGCGGCGGGTCGCCATGCTGATGCAGCGCGAAGGCGAACGAGAGGCGCAATCGGGCACCGCCCTGCCCATCGCCGACCAGAAACCGCCGCACTGGTAGGGGATCAGACCTCCTCGACCTCGATCACGCCGCCCAGACTGCGCAACGCGCCCTTGATCTGCGGGGTGACGGGAAATTCCTCCCCCAGATCAATGTCGGTTTCACCGGGCAAACCGTCGGCCATCAAACAGAAATACACCGGCCCCCGGCCCCCGCGCACCTTGTCGCGCAGGGCGCCTTTCAGAATGGACCGGACAGACGAAATGGCATCCGGGGCGTCGATGAACACGCGCAGACCCACAGCCCCGGCATCGGCGACCACGGCATCAATGGGGCCCGCGGACCGGCACAACAGCTTGAGCTGGTCAGCCTCCATCGTGGCCTCGATTCCCAGAACCACCTGCATCCCGGCCTCGAAATACGGGCGGGCGGTTTCCAGCGTGTCACTGAACACGGTGACCTCATATTGGCCGGTCGGGTCCGACAACTGGACAAAGGCAAACCTGTTCCCGCGTGCCGATTTACGCTCGTTGCGGCCCGAAACGGTCCCGGCCATCTTGACGATACAGGCCCCGCGTTCGGCGCGGGCGGTCACCTCGTCAAGGGTCAGGACACCTTTGCGTTTCAACGGGGCCAGATAATCGTCCAGCGGATGACCAGACAGGTAGAACCCAACCGCCTTGAACTCCTCGGCCAACCGTTCGGCGGGCATCCAATCGTCACACCGGGCCAATCGGGGTTCGGGCAAATCGTCACCCGCATCGCCAAACAGGCTCACCTGACTTGAACTTTTCTGCTCATTTATGGCGGCGGAATAGGCGACAAGGGCATCCAGACTTTCCATAACGCGACGTCGGTTCGGGTCCAGAACGTCAAAGGCCCCGGCGCGGGCCAGCATCTCCAGCGGGCGCTTGCCCACACGTTTCAGATCACAGCGGCGGGCGACGTCAAACAGGGTGGCAAACGGCTTGTCGCCCCGGCCCTCCACGATCAAACGCATGGCGTCCACACCGACATTCTTCAACGCGCCAAGGGCATAGACCAATTTGCCACCTGCCACATCAAACGTGGCCTGCGACCGGTTCACGCACGGCGGGGTATTGGGCAGATCCAGCCCCTTTTTCACCTCTTGGAAATACACGGCCAGCTTGTCAGTCAGATGAATATCGCAATTCATGACGCCTGCCATGAATTCAACGGGGTGATTGGCCTTGAGCCACGCGGTTTGATAACTGACCACGGCATAGGCGGCGGCGTGGGATTTGTTGAACCCATAGTTGGCAAACTTTTCCAACAGATCAAACACTTCGCCGGCTTTCTTGGCGTCAACGCCATGGGTGGCCTTGGCCCCGTCCAGAAACTTCGGGCGCTCCTTGGCCATTTCTTCGGCGATCTTTTTACCCATGGCACGGCGCAACAGGTCGGCCCCGCCAAGGCTGTAGCCGCCCATGACCTGCGCAATCTCCATCACCTGTTCCTGATAAACGATGATGCCTTGGGTTTCCTTCAGAATGTGATCAATGGTCGGGTGAATGGATTCAATGGGTTTCAGGCCGTTCTTAACCTCGCAATAGGTGGGGATATTCTCCATCGGGCCGGGACGATACAGGGCCACCAACGCCACGATATCCTCGATACAGGTGGGCTTCATCCGTTTCAGGGCATCCATCATGCCGCTGCTTTCCACCTGAAACACGGCGACGGTCTTGGCACTGGCATACAGGTCGTAGGATTTCGGGTCCTCCAACGGGATGGCGCCAATATCAAATTCAAACCCCGGGGCGGGGTCATACAACCGGGTGCCATCGGCGGCGACATTCAACGTGCGGCCCGATGCGCGGATCAGATCAACGGCATTCTGGATGACGGTCAGGGTTTTCAAACCCAGAAAGTCGAACTTGACCAGCCCCGCGGCCTCGACCCATTTCATGTTGAACTGGGTGGCGGGCATGTCGGACCGGGGGTCCTGATACAACGGCACCAGCGCGTCCAGCGGACGATCGCCAATGACCACGCCTGCGGCATGGGTCGAGGCGTTGCGTAACAACCCTTCGATCTGCTGGGCGTATTTCAACAGACGGGCAACAACCTCCTCGGCCTTGGCTTCTTCGCGCAGGCGGGGTTCATCGGCCAGCGCCTTTTCGATGCTGACGGGTTTGACACCTTCAACCGGGATCATCTTGGAAATGCGGTCCACCTGACCATAGGGCATCTGCAACACGCGGCCCACATCGCGCACGGCGGCCTTGGACAACAACGCGCCGAACGTGATGATCTGGGCCACCTTGTCGCGGCCATATTTGGCCTGCACATAGCGGATGACCTCCTCGCGGCGGTCCATGCAAAAATCAATGTCAAAGTCGGGCATGCTGACCCGTTCGGGGTTCAAAAACCGCTCGAACAACAACGAATACCGCAACGGGTCCAGATCGGTGATGGTCAGGGCATAGGCCACAAGACTGCCCGCACCCGACCCCCGGCCGGGGCCGACAGGAATATTCTGATCCTTGGCCCATTTGATGAAATCGGCCACGATCAGGAAATAACCGGGGAACCCCATACCCTCGATAATGCCCAGCTCAAACTCCAACCGGGCCTGATAAACGTCCACCCCGGCGGCGTGGGGGATCACGGCCAATCGGGCGGCCAACCCGGCGCGGGCCTGACGGCGCAACTCCTCGACCTCGTCATCGGCAAACCGGGGCAGGATGGGCTTGCGTTTATAGGCCTTGAACGCACAGCGGCGGGCGATTTCCACGGTGTTGTCCAACGCCTCGGGCAGGTCGGCAAACAGGGTGGCCATTTCCTCGGGGGATTTGAAATAATGCTGCGGGGTCAGACGGCGGCGGGGGCCGGATTGATCCACATAGGCACCATCCGCAATGCAAATCAGGGCGTCGTGGGCCTCGAACAACGCGGCCTTGGGGAAATAGACATCGTTCGTGGCCACCAGCGGCAGGTCCATGGCATAGGCGATTTCGATATGTCCGCGCTCGCTTTGGCGTTCGGCATCGGGCAGACCGCCATCCATCGGGTGCCGCTGCAATTCAACATACAGACGGTCGGGAAACAGGCGGGCCAGATCGGCCATCAACGCCTCGGCCTTGGGGCGCTGCCCCGCGCGAAGAAGGCGGCCAATCGGGCCATCCGGACCACCTGTCAGACAAATCAGACCCTGCGCATGGGCGGCCAGATCGTCCAGTATCACATGGGGCAACGCGCCATCGCCGCGCAGATACAGCGCGGAATTCAGCTTCATCAGGTTTTCATACCCGGCCTCCGACTGGGCCAGCAGAACAATCGGGGCGGCGGGTTCGGGGCGCTTGCCGGGGTCGGTGGGGACATACCCCAACGACACCTGACAGCCGATGATCGGCTGCACCCCGGCCTTGATGGCTGTCTCTGAAAACTCCAGCGCGCAAAACAAATTGTTGGTGTCGGTGACGGCCACGGCGGGCATACCTGCGGCGACGGCCAGATCGGGCAGCTTTTTGACGGGAACCGCCCCTTCCAGCAGGGAATGTTCGGTGTGGACACGCAGGTGAATGAATCGGGGATGTGTGGTCATGCAACGACCCTACCTCCCGCGCGGCCAAAGCAAAAGCAGGCATGCATCTGCCGACCGGGTGAACCCACCGATACCACCGCTGGACAGGGGGTCATGGTGGTCTAGGGTTGGCACACATCGGTAAGGGGTATGGGAATGGTGAACGGTTGGCATATCGGGCTGGCGCTTGGCGCCCTTTTCGGACCCTTGGCGCTACCTGCGACGGCCCAGGATTTCCCGGTGCAGCGGTGCGTGAACCTTGGCAACGCGCTCGACGCGCCCCGGTTCGAGGGGGAATGGGACTACATCATCACCCAACCCGAACTGGACTGGATCACGGCGCAAAGGTTCGACACGGTGCGCCTTCCGGTGCGGTTTTCGGCGCATTGGCGGGACGGTCGCATCGACGACTGGCTCATGGGGCGGGTGGATCAGATCATCGAACAGGCCCACGACCGGGGCATGACGGTCATTCTCGACCTCCACCATTTCGAGGAAATAAGCGCGGACCCGGACGGCGAAACGGACAAATTTCTGGCGATCTGGGCGGAACTTGCAGGGCACTACGCGGGCTACGGGGACGATCTGGTGTTCGAACTTCTGAACGAACCCTTTGACCAACTGACCACAGGGCGGGTGGTGGACCTTTACCGACAGGTGCTGCCGATCATCCGGGCCAACAACCCGGACCGCTGGATCATCGCGGGCGGGGGAACGTGGTCCAACATCGCGACCTTGCCGGACATGCCTGACCTTGGGGACAACGTGGCGGTGACATTCCACTATTACGAACCCTATGATTTCACACATCAATCCGTCTACTGGGAAACGGACCCGCCCGCGCCCCGCGACTGGGGCAGCGCGGACGACCTGACGGAACTGGCCACAAACTTTGAGATTGCCGGGGCGTGGGGCCAACGCGTCGGGGGGACCCTGTTTCTGGGGGAATTCGGGGCCTACGAACGGATCGCGCCCGACCTTCGGACGGCATGGACCCGGTCCGTGCGACAATCGGCGGAGGCGCAGGGGATCGGCTGGTGCGTCTGGGCGGCACAGGCAAACTTTGCGATCCGGGACCGAAACACCGGGGACTGGGTGCCCGGCATGCAAGACGCGCTGTTCGGGGACTGACGCGAACCGGACATCCGGGCGAAACAAAACGGGGCTTGCGCCATCGGCCATTCGTCGGTTTCATACACACCGATACCGGAACGCGCTGTCTACGCCGCATCGACAGCGATCCACGTTCCGCAACCCGGGGTAAGGCGGCGGGTCAACACAATGACAATCAGGTTTCTTCTGAACGGAGAACCTCAGGCGGCGCAAGGTGCCGCCACGCAAACGCTGCTCGACTGGCTGCGGGAAAATCGGGGTCTGACAGGCACCAAAGAAGGCTGCAACGAAGGCGACTGCGGGGCCTGCACG
>JBGSIZ010000231.1:0-3078 GCA_041742255.1 Marivivens sp.
CGCGGCCGTCCGGGCTGCCCGCCCCCCCGATCGTTGGGACGTCCGTCCGGTGGCAAGGGATGCGTCAAGGCCCGCAACGGGCGCGTCAGAAATATCGGTCATGGCTGTCTCACGGTGTGCTGGTGTGAAGGGGAATGCGACGTCAGCAGACGGAAACAGGACCCCCGCGCGCCGCACGACCCCGCCGCGCCCCGATGGTGCGCAAAACGAGCGTGATTTTGCTTTGTTGCGACACTGCGACATCCCGGTGCAAGACTTGGTCAGTGTGCCGCCCTCGCGGTTTGCCCTTCTGTTCTGTTTGCGACCTTGGTGCCGGAAACAGAACGTGGGATGCCTGCGCGGATTGTGGCCTGTGGACCCTGTCCGGGTCGTCGTGCCCGTTTGTCTGCGGATGTTCGCCTGTGTCGTTCCACCGTTCGGGCGGTACCGCGCCGACGATTGTCACAAACCGGGTAGGGCCGTTGCGCCGCTGTCCCGACTGCCTACGTCGTGGACAAGCGTTCCCCATGGTCACGGCGCGGACGCATCAATCTGAGCAGATAAGGATGTCAAAATGACTGTTTTTCAAAAGACGATGATGAGTGTCGCCACCGTTGCCCTGTCGGTCGCGTTGTCGGCCGGAGTGGTGCAGGCCGGTGGTCTGAACGAACCCATGGTTGAGGCTGCACCGATGGCCCCGACCCCCGCCCCGGTCTATGTCGCCCCGAGCGCCGACTGGACCGGCGGGTATGTCGGTGCATCGCTGGGCTACGGCGATGTGACCGGGTCCAATACGCTGGGCGACGATGTGAACGGCCTGACCTATGGTATTCTGGGCGGCTATATGGTCGATCTGGGGTCCGTTGTTCTGGGCGGTGAATTGTCCCTTGATGGCACCGATATCACCGACGACGTCAGCGGTCTGGAGGTTGACAGCGTGGCCCGCGCCAAACTGCGCGCAGGCTATGACGCTGGTCAATGGTTGCCCTATGTCACGATTGGTGTGGCCGAGTTGACCACATCGGGCGCGATTGACGACAAGGACACCGGCCAGTTGTATGGTCTGGGCGTGGATTATCGCCTGAACGAGCGGGTGATCGTGGGTGGTGAAGTTCTCAAGCACCAGTTCGACGATTATGCCGGGTCCGGCATTGATGTTGAAGCCACCACCGTTTCGGCCCGCGTGTCGTTCCAGTTCTGAACGGTTTGATTTGAGATCAGGCGGGGCGGGTGGCTACCATTTGCCGCTTGCCCCGCCACCGTCCGTCTTGCCCCCGGAATGGGTCGGATTGGCCGTGTTGGGTGTCACCATCGCGAGCGTGACTGGCGCCACTGCCACATGTCCGCAGGCCCCGCAGGTTTTGCGGGTTTCCGCGCGTCCTGTGGTTGTCGTGGTTGCCGGTTCGAGGGTGACCTGCGCAAAGGTCAGCCCCGGTTGGCCGCATTTTTCGCAAGGTTCCCGCCGTTGTTTGCGCCGGTTCAGGCCGATCAGCCCACCGATGACCGCAATCGGCACCCCGAAAAACCCGATCACTGTCCATGGGATGCCCCCCGATGCCGGGGCCGTGGGGGCGGGTGTCGCTGGCGCGGGGGTTACGCTGCTGCGCACGATGTCGTCGATCACGCCTGCAACCCCGGCCTTGATCCCGCCTGCATAATTGTTGTCCCGGAACGCGGGCACCACGTCGCGGGTGATGATGCTGATCGCGGCGGCCTCGTCCGCTGCATCATAGCCGGACCCGAGTGCGATGCGCGTTGTCTGGTCATCCCGAAAGACGATGAACAGAACCCCGGTGTTGGCGGTGGCGTCCCCGACCCCCCAACTGTTGAACAATCCTGTTGTGTAGTCCTCAAGGGTGGTGTCGGTCGCATAGAACCGAAGCGACGACAGAGTGACCACGTTGATTTCGGTGCCGGTATCGGTGCGCGCCTGACCGAGTTGGGCCGCAATATCGGCTTCCTCGGTCGGCGTCAGAAGGTCGGCGTAGTCGTTGACCGTTGTGGTGCGCAGGTCCGGGTAAACCTGTGCGTGGGTGAGTGCAGGAAAGATCAGGAGTGCTGCAACAAGGGCGATAAATCGGGGCATGGGGTCAATCCTTGGACAATAATGCGTCCACGATACTCCCCGCGATGCCATTTCCCAGAGTCTTAAATGCGCCTTGCCCAAACATTTCCTGCGCTGCGTCGTGGATTGCCCGGTGTGTCGTCCGCGCGAGAGTTGACCCGAGCGACAGCCGCGCCACCCCTGCCGCCGCATAGTCCGCGCGGGCGTGCCCCGTGAAGGCCCCCGCCACCAAAACATTGAGCGGCACCCGCAAGGCCCCGGTGTAGCGCCGCACGGTGTCCATGTCCGGCAAAACCGGGGCATAGACGCAATCGGCCCCGGCGTCCTGAAACCCTTGCAACCGCCGCAAGCCTTCGGTCGCGTCGTAGGTGCCCAGCATGACCCCGTCCGCCCGCGCGGTCAGGACGAAATCATGGGGAAGGGACCGGGCCGCCGATGCCGCCGCCCGGATCCGGTCGATTGCCAAATCAAAGGCATAGGGCGCGTCGCCGGGCAGCACCGTATCTTCGATACAAATCCCCGCGAGCCCGATTTCGGCGGCCAGCCGCACGGTTTGCGCGCAGGTGTCCGGGTCATCCCCAAAGCCGTTTTCAAAGTCTCCTTGCACCGGCAAGGGGGTCGCCGCCACGATGGTTTGCGCGTGTGCCAAGGCCTCGTCCCGCGTGAGCGTGCCGCCGTCGGGCCGCCCCATAGTGAACGCATGTGCCGCCGACGATGTGGCCAGCGCCTGTGCCCCCATGGCGTAGAGCATCCGCGCGCTGCCTGCGTCCCAGACATTGGCGAGGATGAACGCATCCCCCGTTTGATGCAGCGCCCGGAAGGTGGCCCCGATATCCTGTGTCATGACGTGGTCCTGTGGTCAGAGGGGGAAAGATGACGTCGTTCGATGTCGAGGAGCCGTGATTTGCGCCACAGCCCGCCGCCGTATCCGGTCAGCGATCCGTCGGCCCCGATGACCCGGTGACAGGGCACCGCGATGGCGATCTGGTTGGCCCCGTTGGCCCGCGCCACCGCCCGCGTGGCCGTGGCGTGCC
>JBGSIZ010000232.1:0-14903 GCA_041742255.1 Marivivens sp.
GGCAGCGCCGAAAGCTGGTCCGACAGCGCATCGGCGTAAAGGTCCAGTTCCGCCAAGGGAATGTCGCCGGAAATGGCGACCGAGGTGACCGGATCGGTGCGGTGCAGGTCCCGCACGATGGCCGGATCGGCCCGCGCCGGAAAGCTGTCGATGGCCGCCACCTCGGTTCGCAGCGCGTTGACAAACCGCAGACCGTCGTTGCCTGGCGCCATGGTTGCCACGCCCCGCGCCCGCCCGGTCTGCGCGGTGCAGGTGAAGGTCAGCAAACCCTCGACCCGTTGGACATTGTCCCACAGGGGACCGCAGATCGCACCTTCGACGTCTTCGGCGGTGGCCCCCCGGTAGGGCACGGTGATCTCTGCCTCGGTCGCGCGAAAGTCCGGGAAGGTTTCCCGCAGAAGGCCGGGTGCCGCGAATACCCCGGCGGCCAGGAACAACAACAGCAGCAGATTGGCCGCTGTCGCGTGCCCGGCGAACCAGCGGATCATTGCGACGCCTCGACCGGGGCGAGGGGCAGGTCGGGCAAGGCCGGCACGATGTCGTCCAGCACCACCCGGTCCCCCGAGACCAACCCGTCCGAAACGATTACCTGTCCGTCCTGCACGAAGGCCGGCGTGACCAGCCGTAACTCCAAGCGGTCCTGATCGTTTGCGATCCGCACCGTGGTGCCATGCAACGCAGAGGCCGGGATCATGAATTTCCCCGGCAGCGCCATGCCTGTGAACGTCACCTGCACCTGCATGTTGGGAACCAAAGGCATCCGGCCCGGTGGGGCCGCGTCCAGATAGGGGTTGTCGATGGTCACCACGACCGGCACGGTGCGTGCCCGCGCGTCTAGCGCCCCTTCGATCCGGGCGACCTGTCCGGTCCAGAGTTGCGACGGGTCCGACAAAGGGCTGACGATCACGGACATCTGTGCAGTTGGGCCGTCACGCAGCCGGTCCATGGCCGATGTCCCCGCCGGCAGATCGCCCACCAACCGCCGGAAGGTTTCCAGCGGCAGATGCGCCACCACCTCGACCGACGCGAGGCCGTCGCCGCGGATGATTGCCTGACCGGGGGCAACGGTTTGGTAGAGTTCCGCCGACACCTCGGCGATCCGCACATCATAGGGTGTGGTCAAGGTTGTCCGGGACAGGGCCTGTTGCGCCCTGTCGATGGCGGCAGTTGTCCGCGCCGTTTGGGCCGTGATCCGGGCCTGCCGTGATGGCACCAGCGCCAGCCCGTTTTCAAACTCTGCCACCGTCCGGCGCGCCAGAAGGGTTGCCCGTTCGGCCTCGTCCGCGCGGGTTTGCGGTGTGGTGCCTTGGGCGGTCAGCGCCCGGATGCGCGTCAGATCAGCCTCGGCCAAGGTCAGCCGTGCCTGTTCAAGCGCCAGAATGCGGGCTGTGTTGGCGGCCTCGGCGGTCAACTGAGCCGCTTCGGCGGTGAGCGCTGCCAGATCTGCGCGGGCCTGTGCCAGCGCCAGTTCGTACTCGGTCGGGTCGATCCGCAACACATCGGTTTGCGCAACGATGAGCCGCCCCGGTTCCAGATCGGGGTGCCGCCAGATCACCTCGCCCTGGACCTGCGCGACGGCGATCCAACGGTCCGCGGCCCGAAGATTTCCCCATACGGTGGCTGTGGGCCGGATGTCCTGTGCCATGACCGTCACCACCCGCACCGCAACGGCGGGGGCGGCGTCCGTGACCTGTGCCGGGCCGGGTGCCGTGCTGACCATCCACGCGGCGGCGGCCAGCCCAAGTGCGATCGGGGGAAGGGCGAGGAGGGGGGCCAGCCGCATGATCGGTTACTCCTGTGCCCGGCGCATCCGCGCCAAGGTGCCGTCCCGCAGAAAGAATTGGTGATAGAGCGCCCCAGCCACATGCAGGCCCACCAGACCCAGCAAGGCCACCTTGAACAGGTTGTGCCCTTGTGCTGCTGCTGTGACCCCGCCGAACCACGCCACCGATCCGCTGATCGGCAAAAGGATCATTACCGCATAAAGCCCGGCATGCACCCCTTTGGCCAGACGCGCCTGTGCCCGGCTGGTCGTGGTTTGTGGCGTGTCCACCGGGGCCGGCACCCCGCGCGATGCCCGCAACCAGAGCCGCCAGACCGCTATTCCAAGGATAAACCCGCCCCCTGCCACATGGCCCAGAACGAGCGGGTCAAAGCCTGCGGTTCCCCCTTTGGTGACCGTATCCCATGCCGTTGACATCGCATCATGCAGCACGAATTGCTGCGCGATCAGCAAGAACGCCACCCAGTGCAGCGCAATCTGGAGCCGCGAGTATCCGGCGGGCGCGGGTTTTGCGGTCGGCGACTGGACGGACATGGGCGGGGGGTCCTTTTCGTTAGACGTCGCGCAGGGCAGGCATGGCGCGGGGGGTTGTTGTTGACTGGATTATATGTAAGTTAGTTATCACTAACAAGGGGTGAGTTTCATGGCCGACCGTCAAAGTGCCGTTCAACGCAAGGCCCAGATTGTTGCACAGGTGTTGCGTCTGGCCGATGAAATTGGCCCGGACCGCCTGAGCACGACCGATGTTGCCCGCGCTGTCGGTCTGAGCCAGCCCGCGATTTTCCGGCATTTTCCAACCAAGGGCGCGATGTGGCTGGCGGTGGCGGACCATATCGCGGATCGGTTGACTGCTGCGTGGACAGACGCCGAGGCCATGGGCGACATCGAGGTCGCGCAGGGCCGACCGGACGCCCGGTTGCGGGCGTTGATTGCCGCGCAGTTGGGCATGATTGCGGACGTTCCCGCCTTGCCCTCTATCCTGTTTTCCCGCGAATTGCAGATCGACAACCCGCCGTTGCGCGAGGTGTTCCGATCGGTGTTGGGCGCGTTTCAAAGGCGGTTGGTCGCGGCCATCCGTGCCGAGCAGGGGCGGGGACATCTGCGCCCCGATGTCGCGCCGGACGATATAGCCATGCTGTTGATCGCCCTTGTGCAGGGGGTCGCCATCCGCTGGACGCTAGGTGCGCGCGGATTTTCATTGGTTTCAGACGGGTTGCGTTTGTTCGATGTTCAAATCGCGCTGTTGCGCCTGCCAGAGGAGATTGGTCATGGATAAGTCCCGACGGACGATGCGTCTTGCGGGCGGTGTCGCCCTCGTGTTCGGCGTTCTGACCCTTTTTTCTGGCACCACTGCGTTGCTGGGTGCGCTGGATATGGGCGCCGTTGTCCCGTTTGTGTTGTGGTTCAACACAGTGGCCGGACTGGCCTATGTCCTGGCAGGCGTTGGCCTGTGGAGCGGGCGCAGATGGGCCTATCTTCTGTCGGTGGTCATATTCGCAGCGACCGTTCTGGTGTTTGCCGGGTTTGCCGTGCATGTCGCCCAAGGGGGTGCGTTTGAAATGCGCACCGTTTTTGCCATGGCGTTGCGCGCCACGGTCTGGGGCGTGATCGCGTTCATTGCCCGTCAGTCCCTTAGGGGCAAATAGGCGCAATCCGCCAAGGTATGCTGGTTCAGATCGCGGATGAACGCCGCTTCGGCCTGGGCCAACCGACCCTTGAGCCGACAATGCGGGGTCAGGGTGCAGGCGTTTGACGTTCCCGCGAAGCATTCCACCAGCGCCTGATCGGCCTCGAGCCGGGCGACCACATCCCCAAGCCGGATGCTTGCAGGAGGCTGCGCCAAAATGGCCCCGCCGCCGCCGCCCCGCCGGGTGTGCAACAGCCCGGCCGCCGCGAGTGCCGAGATCACTTTGGCCAGATGATTGCGCGATACCTGAAATTCCAGCGCTAGGTCTGCGGTGGTGAACGCCCGCGCGGGGTCGCCCGCCATGCGCATCAGCACGCGCAACCCGTAGTCAGTGAACGAAGTAAGCCGCACTGAAACCATCCCGATCTGGAGTTGAATGTGCGGCGTCACGCCGCCTAATCCGCAAATGAAATACTAGTTCGATCCGGTGACGTGCGCCACCGTCATTAGAACATTGGGGAACGAACCCGCGGGCGGGGCGGAAAAGGTGTCAGACGGAAAAATCGTCGATCATCGGGTTGGGTTTGGCGAACTGTTCGAGGCTGGTCTGATCCTTGATCGTGATGCGGGTGCCGTCCACCGAAACGCCGTAGGGCAGCAAGCCCTTGAACGCCCTGCTGAGGTTTTCGGGCGTCATGCCAAGGACCGACGCCAGCCTGCGTTTTTCAAAGTCGAGGTTGAACGCCGTCGCCCCGTCGCGGCGTTTCTGCTGGCGCAGCACATAGTTTGCCAGCCGTTCCAGTGACGTCCGCAATTTCAGGTCTTTGTGCGATTTGACCACGGTCCGGTAACACTGCGCGAGTTCGGTCACGATGGCGCGGGCAAAGTTTCCGTCGGCCGCGAAGGCCCGGCGCACGTCCTGACTGGGCACCAGCACGATCCGGCTTTTCTCCAGCGTTCTGGCGGACATGAGGTAGGGCGCATCCCGGATCGTGGCCGCGAGGATGAACGTGGACACCGGGCGCACCGTGGCCAGACTGGTTTCGCGCCCTTCCCACCGGGAAAACAGGTCGATCGAGCCGGACTCTACGATGTGGAGAAAGTCGCTTGGGTCGCCTTCGGTGATCAATTCGATCTGGGGCGGAAAGTTCTGAACGTAAGACCCGCGCATCAGGTCCGCATAGGTTTCGTCCGCCATGTCAGCGAACAGATCAAGCTGTCGGATGTCGGTATCATCGACGTCAGGCATGCTGTGGCGTCCCATGGGTATCTTGCCAACAAGGGTGCCTCGACTGATTGATAAAAGTCAAGCACAGGTTTGATTTTCGCCGGATTTGCGTTGACGGATGCCTTGATGCGGCATGATAAAATTCTGTAAGCCATTTATTTCATTATAAATTCGCGCTTTTTTGTTCTAGATCAAGTCGAATGGTCTGGTCTGACGTCAGGATTGGGATTGACCCCGTTACGGGGTGCCAATGCCAATGCTTTCGGAGGCCATTCCATGCCGACTGTTGCCACTGTGTCCCGCGCCGACCAAACGCGCGCCCTGAGCCTGAGCACGATTGCGTTTACCGCCTGTTTCGCGGTGTGGACCATTTTTGCCATCATCGGTGTCGCCATCAAGGCCGAGTTGGGTCTGAACGATACCCAGTTCGGATTGCTGGTGGCCACGCCGATCCTGACCGGATCAGTGTCCCGGTTGTTTCTGGGGGTGTGGACCGAAAAATACGGGGGGCGATTGGTCTTTTCGTTGCAGATGATCCTTGCGGCCTTGGCCACTTGGGCGCTGACGCTTGCCGATACCTATATCATGTATTTGGTGGCAGCACTTGGCATTGGCCTTGCGGGCGGGTCGTTCATCATTGGCGTGGCCTATGTCAGTCGCTGGTATGACGCGGGCCATCAGGGCACCGCATTGGGCATTTTCGGCGCAGGCAACGTTGGTGCGGCGGTGACCAAGTTTGTGGCGCCCTTCGTCATGGTGGCCTTTGGCTGGCACGGGGTCGCCTATGTCTGGGCGGGGGGCCTTGCCATCATGGGCGTCTTGTTCTTTTTGCTGGCCAAGGACGATCCCCAATTGGTCGAACGCCGCCGGACCGGGGCCAAGGCCCCGTCGCTGGCCCAGCAATTCGCGCCCCTGCGGAACCTGCAGGTGTGGCGGTTTTCGCTGTATTACTTTTTCGTCTTTGGCGCGTTTGTGGCGCTGGCCCTGTGGCTGCCGCATTACCTGATTGACGTCTATTCGGTCGATGTCCGCACGGCGGGTATGGCCGCCGCATCGTTCAGCCTGTCGGCATCATTGTTTCGCGCCTATGGCGGGCACCTCGCGGACAAATTCGGGGCCCGGTCGGTGATGTACTGGACCTTCGGCTTTGCGCTCGTGTTCTTGTTCATGCTGTCCTATCCGCCGACGGATTATGTCATTCAGGGCAAAGACGGCCCGATTGCGTTTTCGACCAAGATGGGCCTGTGGCCGTTTGTCATCACGTTGTTCGGCCTTGGGTTTTTCATGAGCCTGGGCAAGGCGGCGGTGTTCAAGCATATCCCCGTCTATTACCCGAACCATGTTGGCGCGGTTGGCGGACTGGTCGGCATGATCGGCGGTCTGGGTGGGTTCATCCTGCCGATCTCGTTTGGCGCGCTGTTGGACCTGACGGGCATTTACACGTCGTGTTTTGCCCTGTTGTTCCTGTTGGTCGGCGTCGCGTTGTCATGGATGCATCTGTCGATCCGCGCGATGGAACGGGCCGCCCATGGGGCGGCGTTGGACCAGTTGCCCGAACTGCCCGAGATGCAGGCCATTCACCAGCCAGAACGCACGACGATGCCCCGCGTTTTGGACGATTGGCACCCCGAAACCCCCGCATTCTGGGCTGACAAGGGCCGCGCCGTGGCCCGCCGCAACCTGTGGATTTCGATCCCCGCGCTGTTGCTGGCGTTTTCTGTGTGGATGGTGTGGTCAATGGTCGTGGCCAAGCTGCCGTTGATCGGGTTTGCGTTCAATTCCGAACAGTTGTTCTGGCTCGCCGCGTTGCCTGCGTTGTCTGGGGCCACATTGCGGATTTTCTATGGTTTCATGGTGCCGATCTTTGGCGGGCGGTTGTGGACGACGGTGTCCACCGCATCCCTGATGTTGCCCGCCATCGGGATTGGCTATGCCGTTCAGAACCCGGAAACCCCGTATTTCATCTTTCTCGTGCTGGCGTTGCTGTGCGGATTGGGCGGCGCGAACTTTGCCTCCAGCATGGCCAATATCGGCTATTTCTTTCCCAAGGCTGAAAAAGGTAATGCGCTGGCGTTGAATGCGGGTCTTGGGAACCTTGGTGTCAGCGTCATGCAGTTTCTGGTGCCGCTGGTCATCACGGTGGGCGTGTTCGGCGCCATTGGCGGCGCCCCCCAAAGCATGACGGACGGTGGCGAATTGTGGATGCAGAACGCCGGGTTCATCTGGGTGCCCTTTATCCTGATGTCCACGGCGGCCGCATGGTTGGGCATGAATGATATTTCCGATGCCAAGGCCAGTTTTGCCCAGCAATCGGTCATCTTTGGCCGCACCCACAACTGGTTGATGTGCGTTTTGTATATCGGCACGTTCGGCAGCTTCATCGGGTATTCGGCAGGGTTTCCGTTGCTGAGCCGGATCGCGTTTCCCGACATCAACGCCTTGCAATATGTGTTTCTGGGGCCGCTTGTTGGCGCACTGAGCCGCGCTGGCACGGGTTGGGTGGCGGACAAGTTCGGCGGCGGGCGCGTCACGTTCTGGGTGTTTGCGGGGATGATCGCATCGGTTCTTGCGGTGATATTGTCCTTGCAGGCCGGATCGTTCGCCGGGTTCTTTGCCGGGTTCATGGCGCTGTTTTTCTTTACCGGGGTGGGCAATGCGTCCACGTTCCAGATGATCCCGGTCATCATGGGCCGCGAAGTGCCCCGTCTGATGCCAAACCTGACAGGGGCCGATCGCGCCCGTCAGATCGCCATGGAATCGGGGGGGATCGTCGCGTTCACCAGCGCCATCGGGGCCTATGGCGGGTTCTTTATCCCCAAGGCCTATGGGTCGTCGATTGCCATCACCGGTAGCCCGATCGGCGCGTTGTGGTTGTTCCTGGCGTTCTACGTTGTGTGTCTGGTGCTGACATGGGTCGTCTACACCCGTCCCGGTGGCGTGCTGCACGACATCGAACATGGCCGCACGCCACCCCCGCCCATGGCCCCCCCCGTGGCCCAACCCGCCCAATGACATTTCTCAATTCACGGGTGGCACAGGTCGCCGCCCAAAGCCGGACCCCCGAAAGGACAGCACGATGAGCCATCTTCTTGACCGCCTGAATTTCTTCAAAAGCAATACGTTAGAAACGTTTTCCGACGGCTGGGGCCAGACCACCAGTGAGAACCGCGATTGGGAAGACACCTATCGCAACCGCTGGCGGCACGACAAAATCGTGCGGTCCACCCATGGCGTGAACTGCACCGGATCGTGTTCTTGGAAGATCTATGTCAAGTCCGGCATCGTCACATGGGAAACCCAGCAAACCGATTATCCCCGCACCCGCGCGGGCCTGCCCAACCATGAACCGCGCGGCTGCGCGCGCGGCGCCTCCTACAGCTGGTATCTGTATTCCGCGAACCGGGTGAAGAACCCGTTGATCCGGGGCGCCCTGATGCGCGCCTGGCGCAAGATGCGCGCCACGATGACGCCCGTGGCCGCGTGGGCCGCGATCCAGAATGATCCAATCCTGCGCGCATCGTATACCAAGACCCGTGGCAAGGGCGGGTTCGTGCGCGCCACATGGGATGAGGCGACCGAGATTGTCGCCGCCGCCAACGCCTACACCGCCAAGACCTATGGCCCGGACCGCGTGTTCGGGTTTTCACCGATCCCCGCGATGTCGATGGTCAGTTACGCCGCCGGGTCCCGGTATCTGTCGCTGCTGGGCGGCACGGCCATGTCGTTCTACGATTGGTATTGTGACCTGCCCCCCGCCAGCCCCCAGACATGGGGCGAACAGACCGATGTCCCCGAAAGCGCCGATTGGTATAACGCGGGGTTTTTGATGCTGTGGGGGTCCAACGTGCCCCAGACCCGGACCCCCGACGCCCATTTCTACACCGAGGTCCGGTATCGCGGCACCAAATCCGCCGTGGTCAGCCCCGACTATTCCGAAGCCGCCAAGTTCAGCGATATCTGGTTGAACCCGCAGGCCGGCACCGATGCGGCTCTCGCTATGGCCATGGGTCATGTGATCCTGCGCGAATTCCATCTGGACCGGCAGGCCGAATATTTCGAGGATTACGCCCGCAAATATACCGATATGCCCGTGCTGGTGCGGTTGGACGAAAAGGATGGTCATTACATCCCCGGTCGGATGCTGCGCGCCGATGATTTTGATGGTCATCTGGGCGAAACCAACAATCCCGATTGGAAAACCACCGCGTTCGACGATGCCACGGGTCAGGTCGTGGTGCCCAACGGGTCCATCGGATTTCGTTGGGGCGAAAGCGGCAAATGGAACCTTGAACAACGCGCCAAGGGCGAGGATGCCAAGCTGCGTCTGAGCCAGATCCTCGACGGGGATCATGATACCGTTGTGGGGGTTGATTTCCCGTATTTTGGCGGTGCCGCGTCCAGCCATTTCGTGAAGTGTGACCACCCCGAAGTGCTGACGCGCAACATTCCGGTGCGGCGCGTCACGCTGGCCGATGGGACGAAGGCGACGGTCGCCACGGTATTTGACCTGTTTTGCGCCAATTACGGTCTGGACCGGGGGTTGGGCGGCGAATGGGTGTCCAAGAATTTTGACGACGATGTGCCCTATACCCCCGCCTGGGCCGAAAAGATCACCGGTGTTGACCGCGAAAAGATCATTGCCGTCGCCCGCCAGTTTGCCGGAAACGCCGAAAAGACCCATGGCAAGTCCATGGTCATTCTGGGGGCAGGGATCAACCACTGGTATCACATGGATATGGCCTATCGCGGGATCATCAACATGTTGGTGATGTGCGGCTGTATCGGCCAAGAAGGCGGCGGCTGGTCCCACTATGTCGGTCAGGAAAAGCTGCGTCCGCAGACCGGGTGGGCGCCCTTGGCGTTTGCGCTCGATTGGAACCGCCCGCCCCGGCACATGAACGCCACGAGCGCGTGGTATGCCCATACCGACCAGTGGCGGTATGAAACGTTGAGTGCCAGCGAGATTTTGTCGCCGACCGCCCCAGCGGGCGATTGGGATATCAGCCTGATCGACTATAACATCCGCGCCGAACGGATGGGATGGCTGCCGTCCGCCCCACAATTGAAAACCAACCCGTTCGAGGTGTCCAAAGCCGCAAAGGCCGCAGGCAAGGATATTCCCGCCTATGTTGCCGAGAAACTGAAATCCGGCGAACTGCAGATGTCATGCGAGGACCCGGATGCGCCGGAAAACTGGCCCCGCAACCTGTTTGTGTGGCGGTCCAACCTGTTGGGATCGTCGGGCAAGGGGCATGAATATTTCCTCAAGCACTTGCTGGGCACCGATCACGGCGTGATGGGCAAAGACCTTGGCGAAGAAGGCGGCGTGAAACCGGTCGAGGCCGCCTGGCACGACGAGGCGCCCAAGGGTAAACTCGATCTGTTGGTGACCATCGATTTCCGGATGTCCACCACCTGTGTCTATTCCGACATCGTTTTGCCCACCGCGAGCTGGTATGAAAAGGATGATCTGAACACGTCCGACATGCACCCGTTCATTCACCCGCTTCAGGCGGCAGTGGACCCGGCGTATGAATCCAAATCCGATTGGGAAATCTTCAAGTCGATTGCCAAGAAGTTTTCCGAAGTCGCCCCCGAAGTGCTGGGCGTCGAAACTGATATCGTGCAATTGCCGTTGCTGCATGATACCCCCGGCGAATTGGCACAGGCCCACGTCCGCGATTGGAAAAAGGGCGAATGTGACCTGATCCCCGGCAAGACTGCCCCGAATTACATCGCGGTCGAACGCGATTATCCCAACTTGTACAAAAAATTCACCTCGGTCGGCCCATTGCTGGAAAAGCTGGGCAATGGCGGCAAGGGGATCAATTGGGATACCAAGCAGGAGGTCGGTCTTTTGCGCGATCTGAATGGCGTGGTGCAGGACAAGGGCGTTTCAGAAGGCATGGCCAAATTGGACACCGCCATCAATGCTGCCGAGATGATCCTGATGCTCGCCCCGGAAACCAATGGCGAGGTTGCGGTCAAGGCATGGGAAGAAATCGAGAAATCAACCGGCCGCCATCATTCCCATCTGGCCGAAGGCGCACACCACACGAAAATCCGGTTCCGCGATATTGCGGCCCAACCGCGCAAGATCATTTCCAGCCCCACATGGTCCGGAATTGAAAGCGAGACGGTATGTTATAACGCCGGATATACCAACGTCCACGAATTGATCCCGTGGCGCACCCTGACCGGTCGCCAGCAATTGTATCAGGATCACCTGTGGATGCGCGCCTTTGGCGAAGGGTTTGTGAGCTACCGCCCGCCTGTCGATCTGAAAACCATCACCAAGGCCGTCAACAATGACGCCGCCGAAGGCAACCCGCATGTTGTGTTGAACTTTATCACGCCCCACCAGAAGTGGGGGATTCACAGCACCTATACCGACAACCTGATGATGCTGACGCTCAACCGGGGCGGTCCAGTGGTGTGGATGTCGGAGGTGGACGCGGCCAAGGCGGGGCTGGTCGATAACGACTGGATCGAGGCCTACAACATCAATGGCGCGTTGACCGCGCGGGGTGGTGGTGAGCCAGCGCATCAAGCAGGGCACATTGTTCATGTATCACGCGCAGGAAAAGATCGTGAATACGCCCGGATCGGAAAAGACCGGCAATCGCGGTGGTATCCACAATTCAGTGACCCGCACCGTTCTGAAACCCACCCACATGATCGGCGGTTATGCTCAATTATCCTATGGGTTCAATTATTACGGCACTGTCGGCAGCAACCGGGATGAATTCGTGGTCGTGCGAAAGATGAAGAATATTGATTGGCTGGATACGCCTGCAACCAAAAAGATGGAGGCCGCAGAATGAGAGTTCGCGCACAAATCGGCAAGGTTCTGAACCTTGACAAATGTATCGGGTGTCACACCTGTTCGGTCACCTGCAAGAACGTCTGGACGACGCGCGAAGGCGTTGAATATGCGTGGTTCAACAATGTCGAAACCAAACCCGGCACCGGATATCCCACCGATTGGGAAAATCAGAAGCGTTGGAATGGCGGCTGGTCCCGGTCGAAGTCTGGCAAGTTGCACCCCAAGCAAGGGGCCAAGTGGCGGATTCTGGCGAATATCTTTGCCAACCCGAGCATGCCCGAAATCGACGATTACTATGAGCCGTTCGATTTTGATTATGACCATCTGAAATCCGCCCCAGACATGAACGCCTTTCCCACTGCGCGTCCCCGGTCCAAGATCACTGGCGAACGGATGGAAAAAATCGAAGGTGGCCCGAATTGGGAGGAAATTCTGGGCGGTGAATTTTCGAAACGGTCCAAGGACTATAATTTCGAGAATGTGCAGAAGGAAATATATGGCGAATACGAAAATACATTCATGATGTATTTGCCCCGGCTGTGCGAACATTGTCTGAACCCGACCTGTTCTGCCTCTTGCCCATCGGGCGCGATCTACAAACGCGAGGAGGATGGTATCGTCCTGATTGATCAGGAAAAATGCCGCGGCTGGCGGATGTGCATCACCGGCTGTCCCTACAAGAAAATCTATTACAACTGGGAATCTGGCAAATCCGAGAAATGCACGTTCTGCTATCCCCGTATTGAAAGCGGCCAGCCGACCGTGTGTTCTGAAACCTGTGTGGGTCGGATCCGGTATCTGGGCGTTATCCTGTATGATGCCGACAAGATCGAGGCCGCCGCCAGTTCCGAGCGTGAAACCGATTTGTATGGTGCCCAGCTTGATGTGTTTCTGGACCCCAACGACCCCGATGTGATTGCCGCCGCCCGCCGCGACGGTATTCCCGAGGATTGGATCACGTCCGCCAAGATCAGTCCGATCTGGAAAATGGCGATGGAGTGGAAGGTCGCGTTTCCGCTGCACCCAGAATACCGCACCTTGCCGATGGTCTGGTATATTCCGCCGTTGTCGCCGATCCAGAATGCCGCCCAAGCCGGACAAATCGCGATGAGCGACCAGATGCCCGATGTCCGGTCCCTGCGTATTCCCGTGCAGTATCTGGCGAATATGCTGACAGCCGGTGACGAGGAACCGATTGTTAATGCGTTGGAACGGATGTCGGCGATGCGTCTGTATATGCGTGCCCTGACGGTGGACGGCGTGCGGGATGAAGGCATCGCCGCCCGCGTGGGCATGTCTGGCCGGATGATCGAGGACATGTACAAGATCATGGCGATCGCCGATTACGAAGACCGGTTCGCCATACCATCCGCACACCGCGAACAGAACGAAGACGGCGCCGAAATTCGGGGCGGTTGTGGATTCACCGATGGCAACGGGTGTTCCAGCGGCGACAGCGGCAAAACCACGCTGTTTGGCGGCAAGAAGAAATCCTTTGCCCTTCCGTTGGAGTCATTCTGATGATGGACCGCACGCTCAAGGCGTTGTCGCTGACGCTGAGTTATCCGACCGGGGAATTGCAGGCCGCGATGCCTGATATTGGCGCGGTATTCGACCAAGACCCCCGCATATCGGCCGAGACAAAGACCGCGTTGCGCAGCCTGACCGGGGCCATCGCGCAGGGCGATCTGTATGATGTGCAGGAAAGTTATGTTATGCTGTTTGACCGGTCGCGCACGCTGTCGCTCAATCTGTTTGAGCATGTCCATGGCGAAAGCCGGGATCGGGGTGGCGCGATGGTCAGCCTGATCGAAACCTATCGGGAGGGCGGGTTTGAACCCGCCACCACCGAACTGCCCGATCATCTGCCTGTTTTGCTGGAGTTTTTGGCCACCCGGCCTGCGCCAGAAACGCAGGACATCCTGAACGATGCCGCCCATATCTTTGACGCCGTTGGCACCCGGTTGGTCCGGCGCGAAAGCGGGTATGCGGCGGCGTTTGTTGCCTTGACCCAATTGGCCGGGTCCGTCGCCGACGCCGAGGCCGTGGCCGGGATGCTCGCCCAGCCTGATGATGACCCCACCGACCTTGCCGCTCTGGACGCGGTTTGGGAAGAAACCGAGGTCACCTTTGGCCCCGATCCAAATGGCGGGTGTCCGCAGGTCCGCGACCTGCTGGCGGGTATGGATATTCCCGTCACATCTGCTCCCACCCCGCCCAAACACCAGCAAGCTGCTGAATAGGAGACGACATCATGTTCGGTAATTTTGACCTCGATTTTCTTATTTTCGGCATCTTGCCCTATGCGGTTCTGGCCGTGGCCGTGATCGGCACAATCGCCCGGTATGAACGCGACCCGTTCACATGGAAAACGTCGTCCAGTCAGTTGTTGCGCCGCAAACAGTTGATGTGGGGATCGGTGTTGTTTCACGTCGGCATCATCGTGTTATTCGGCGGCCATCTGATTGGATTGTTCACGCCGATCTGGGTTCTGGATGTGCTGGGTATCCCGTATGGCGCCAAACAGTGGCTGGCCGTGATCCTGGGTGGCACCGCGGGGCTTGCCGCGTTTATCGGGGCCTCCATGCTGTTGCACCGGCGCCTGTTTGACGTGCGCATCCGCAAACATTCCAGCTTTGCCGATATTGCCATTCTGGTGGCACTCTGGCTCCAGATTGTGGTGGGTTTGGGCACTATCCTGCTCACCCTTGAACACATGGACGGGTCCGAGATGATCCGGTTCATGACGTGGTCGCAAAGTGTCATGGGGTTGCAGTTGAACGCCTGGGAACAGGTCATAGACGTGCATTGGCTCTATAAGGTGCATATCGTGTTGGGCATGGTGATTGTGGCGGCGTTTCCGTTCACCCGGTTGGTGCATATGCTGTCGGTGCCGATCCGGTATGTCACCTTGCGGTCCGGGTATCAGATTGTGCGGTCGCGTCGCCGTCGCCCGATCGAGGAACGCCGTGCCGCGTTTGATGCGCGCCAAGGCACGCGCGGCCCTTCCATCCCAACCACCCCGGCGGAGTGACCCTCATGACTGTTTCCTTGTTTCCTGATGTCGTTGTGAACGGCGAAACCATCCCCTCGGCGGCGATTGCGGCCGAGGCCCAGAACCACAGCGGCCCAAAGGACAAGCCCGGCATCGCCTGGCGCAAGGCCGCACAAGCCTTGACCATCCGCGCGCTGTTGCTGCAAGAGGCCCGCGTCCGTGGTCTGGAGCCGGAGCCCGAGGAATTGGCCCCCGGCCGCGTTGAGACCGAGGACGAGGCGCTGATCCGGGCCGTGCTGGACGCCGCCCTGACCATTGACCCCGTGACCGACGACGTGGTGCAGGCCCAATGGGCCAAGGACCCCGACCGGTTCCGGTCTGCGCCGTTGTGGGATGTGTCCCATATCCTGTGCGCCTGCGATCCCCGCGACGCCGCCGACCGCG
>JBGSIZ010000233.1:0-6000 GCA_041742255.1 Marivivens sp.
CGCGCTGCACCGCCTGTTCGGCCTGCAAAACCGCGCCGTGATCACCTCCCGGCAGATGCTTTCGCAGATACAGGGCGATACTGCGGCCAATCGGGCGCAAATCACGCGGGACCCGGTCTGCACGGCGGGTGGCACTGGCCCGATACCCGTGATGCACCTGCGCCAAGGGAACGATGGCGGTCGCCATCCCCGCCTGTGCCAGCCGCATGTTCACATCGGTTTCATCCAGATAATAGGCAAAGGCGGGATCAAATCCGCCAATCCTGACCAACGTATCGCGGTCAAAGGCCATATTGGTGCCTTCGGTCTTGATCCCCCGCTCCGGGGTCCCCGCAAAAACCGTGGTGTCCTGCACATCCAACGGGGCGGACGACCCATCAGGGCGCACATCGCGGCCGGTCCACTGCCAACTGATCCCATTTCGACCACGCACAAACCCTCCGGCGGCAACGGCTTGTCCGGCGGCAATCGGGGCGACCAGATGGGTCAACCACGCGGGTTCGGGCACCGCGTCATCATCGACAAAGGCAACGATCCGGCCCGCGGCGGCGGCAATGCCCCGGTTTCGGGCAGTGGCGATGTTGGGGATGTCAAAAGGAACGATCTTGACCCGGTCCGCCCACCCCATCGCGGTCACTGCGGCAACCCCAGCAGGATCGGCCACAACAACAATTTCAATCGCGGGATAATACAGTTGCCCGACGGCGGTCAGACACAAGGGCAAATCTTCGGGACGACCCCGGCTGACAACAATGACGCTGACCGCAGGGGCGGCAATTGGAACAACATTGACCGCAGACGCAGTCATGCGGCTCCCATCTGGGCCAGCATCGCCTCGATCCGGGGGACATCTTCGGGATTGTTCAGTTCCCAGAACTGGCGACCCTTCGCCGCGACCTCGACGCACAACACAGGGACACCGCGTTCCAGAAACCGCAACTGTTCCAACCCTTCAAGGGTTTCCAGCAGTCCGGGCTGCCACCCGGCATAGGCGGCAAGGGCGGCAGGGCGATAGGCATAGACACCGACATGGTGAAACACGGGGGTCTCGTCTGTATCGGCATAGGTCTTTCCGGTGAACGGGATCACCTCCTTGGAGAAATACAAGGCGTTGTGGCTGGCCCCGAAAACGGCGGTGGTGCCACCGACACGACCGGCGCGGCGATCCTCCAGAAACCCGTTCAAGGCGGCCCCGTCGGTTTTCAGAACCGGGGTGGCGACATCGGCGGCAGGCTGGGCGCGCAACCCGGCCACCAGATCCTCGATGAACCAATGCGGGGTCAGGGGGGCATCGCCTTGCAGGTTCACCACAATATCGTGATCGGCACCCAACACGGCATAGGCTTCGGCACAACGTTCGGTGCCATTGCGGCAGGTCTCGGCGGTCATAACAACCTCGGCGCCGAAGGCTGCGGCATGATCGGCGATACGGGCATCGTCAGTGGCGACAACCACGCGGTCGGCACCTTGGACGGCCATGGCGGCCTCCCAACTGCGGCGGATCAGGGTGCGGGCATCGCCACCGGCACCGCGCAAGGCCACCAACGGCTTGCCCGGATACCGGGTAGAGGCATAGCGGGCAGGAATGACGATCAGAACGCCCATCACGACACCTTCAGGTCAACACCGGGGGCATAGGCGATGAAAAACGGGTTGGCGAACCCGTCCTTGCCGTAGCGCAGGGGTTGGTGGTCATCGAACCGGACAACATCGCCACCTGCGCCCACCAACACGGCATGTCCTGCGGCAGTATCCCATTCCATGGTGCGGCCCACACGGGGATACAAATCAGCCTCGCCCGTGGCCACCAGACAGAATTTCAAACTGGACCCGGCGCTGGTCATGTCTTTGACGTTGTATTTGTTGATATAATCGTCGGTGGCCTGATCGCGGTGGGATTTAGAGGCAACAACCATCAACGCGGCATTGTCGGGGGTGCCGACACGGATCGGGCGCACCTCGCCTTTGTGTGCCTTGTCAAAGGGGGGCAATTCCTCGACAGTATTGCCGCCTTTGTCGGTGTAGAACAACCGGTTCTGGGCGGGGGCATAGACCACACCGCGCACCGGGGACCCATCCAGAACATAGGCGATGTTGACAGTGAAATCGCCCCGGCGGTTGATGAATTCCTTGGTGCCATCCAAGGGGTCCACGATCAGAAACGTGGACACGCTCTGGCCATGGGTGGCGGCCTGTTCCTCGGTGACAAGGGGGACACCGGGAAACGCGGCGCGCAGGCCCTCGGAAATGATGGCGTCGGCGGCCTCGTCGGCCTCGGTGACGGGGCTGGCGTCGCCTTTGCTGCGAACCTCGAAATCGGGGGCGGCATAGACCTCCATGATGCGGTCGCCCGCCTCGAGCGCAAGGCGGCGCATCACGCGCTCCAACTGTTCCAGATCCATGTCACATCTCCAGCAGGGACCGCCTCAAAAGGGCCGTTATTATTGATCATCTGTGCGATGCCCCTTATGGTTCGGCGTCAAGCGATCGGCAAGAATTTCGTGACACACCGGGATCACGGGCATTTCGGCCCGGCCCATGACCCTCTCGGCAGGACACACAATGTTTCAGGCAACGCCAAAACGGACCCCGTTGAACCAAGCCATGAACATGGTGGAGCTGATTTATCACTCCATCGTCCACGACGTGCGCAAAACGCACAAGAACGCGGTCATGGCGCTGTTGCTGGCGATGTTGCAGGCGTTCCTGTTCGTGATCTCGTTCTATTTCATGTTCACCGTGCTTGGGTTGAAGTCGTCCAAGATCCGGGGGGATTTCCTATTGTTCATCATGTCGGGGGTGTTCCTGTTCCTGACCCACATCAAGGCGATGGGGGCGGTGTTCAAATCCGAAGGTCCGACATCGGCGATGATGAAACACGCGCCGCTGAACACACTCATCACGATTTCGGCGGCGGCGCTGGGGTCGCTCTATATTCAGACGCTGTCGGCGGCGTTGCTGCTGTTTCTCTATCACGCGATCATTACGCCGATTTCGATCCATGACCCGATTGGGACAATCGGGATGTTCCTTCTGGCGTGGTTCACCGGGGTGTCCATCGGGATCATCCTGCTGTCGCTGAAAACGTGGTTCCCCAACTTTACGACCATCGTGCAATCGCTCTATTCGCGGGCGAACATGATTGCGTCCGGCAAGATGATCGTGGCCAACGCGACACCGGGGTATATCCTTGCGATGTTCGACTGGAATCCGCTGTTCCACTGCATCGATCAGGCGCGGGGTTATATCTTCAAGGATTACTTCCCGCACAACAGTTCGATCAGCTATCCGATTTATGTGGCGCTCGGGCTTTTGGTGATCGGGATGATGGTTGAATTCTTCACCCGCAAATCGGCCTCGGTCAGTTGGTTCGCGACGCGCTGACGCGGGGGCACTCGGGCCAACAACCCCGCCACCCCCTCGCTTCGCGGGCTTGGTTGCCGCCAGACATGCAAAAGGTTGCATTTTCATCACAGGACAGCGCGCTGACCCGTTGCAGGCCCGCAGGCACCCCCCTATATACCGCTTGTTCGGCGGGCGTGGCGCCAAGATTGCCAGCTCCGCTTTCATCCAGCAGGCACGAATGCCGGAACGGGTTCGTGCCGTTCAAACCGCCTAAGAGAGGGATTTGAGATATGGGAAAAGTCATCGGGATTGACCTCGGGACCACCAACTCCTGCGTAGCCATCATGGATGGCTCCAAACCGCGCGTGATCGAAAACTCCGAAGGGGCGCGCACCACGCCCTCGATCGTCGCCTTTACAGACAATGAACGGCTTGTGGGCCAACCGGCCAAACGGCAGGCGGTCACAAACCCCGAAAACACCGTGTTCGCGGTCAAACGTCTGATCGGTCGCCGGACCACCGACGCCGAAGTGGTCAAGGACAAAAACCTTGTGCCCTACAACATCGTGGACGGCGGCAATGGCGACGCTTGGGTGGAAACCCGTGGCGACAAATACTCGCCCTCGCAAATTTCGGCCTTCATCCTGCAAAAGATGAAAGAAACCGCCGAAAGCTACCTCGGCGAAGAAGTGACGCAGGCCGTCATCACCGTGCCCGCCTATTTCAACGACGCGCAGCGTCAGGCAACCAAGGACGCGGGCAAGATCGCCGGGCTCGAAGTGTTGCGGATCATCAACGAACCCACAGCGGCGGCACTGGCCTACGGGCTCGACAAGAAAGACAGCAAAACCATCGCGGTCTATGACCTTGGCGGCGGCACGTTCGACGTGACCATTCTGGAAATCGACGACGGCCTGTTCGAGGTCAAATCGACCAACGGGGACACCTTCCTTGGCGGCGAAGATTTCGACATGCGGATCGTGCAGTATCTCGCGGACGAGTTCAAAAAAGAACACGGCGCGGACCTGACCAAGGACAAGATGGCGCTCCAGCGGCTCAAGGAAGCCGCCGAAAAGGCGAAGATCGAACTGTCGTCCTCCAACCAGACGGAAATCAACCAGCCGTTCATCTCGATGGGGGCCAACGGGCAACCGCTGCACCTTGTGATGAAACTGACGCGGGCCAAACTCGAAAGCCTGGTGGACGACCTGATCAAGAAGTCGATCAAACCCTGCAAGGACGCGCTCAAGGATGCGGGCCTGTCCACGTCCGACATCGACGAGGTTGTTCTGGTCGGCGGTATGACCCGGATGCCCAAAGTGATCGAAGAAGTGACCAAATTCTTCGGCAAGGAACCCCACAAGGGCGTCAACCCGGATGAAGTCGTGGCGCTCGGTGCCGCGATTCAGGCGGGCGTGCTGCAAGGCGACGTCAAGGATGTGGTCCTGCTGGACGTGACACCCTTGTCGCTCGGGATCGAAACGCTGGGCGGGGTGTTCACCCGCCTGATCGACCGCAACACGACCATCCCCACCAAGAAAAGCCAGGTGTTCTCGACCGCCGAAGACAGCCAGAACGCCGTGACCATCCGGGTGTTCCAGGGTGAACGCGAAATGGCGGCCGACAACAAGATGCTGGGGATGTTCAACCTTGAAAACATCCCGCCCGCCCCGCGCGGCATGCCCCAGATCGAAGTGACGTTCGACATCGACGCCAACGGCATCGTGTCGGTCGGCGCAAAGGACAAGGGCACCGGCAAGGAACAAAAGATCACGATCCAGGCCTCGGGCGGCCTGTCCGACGAAGATATCGAAAAAATGGTGCGCGACGCCGAAGAAAACGCCGAAGCGGACAAAGAACGCCGGTCGCTTGTCGAAGCCAAGAACAAAGGCGAAAGCCGCGTGCACGACTACGAAAAGCAGATCAAGGAACATGGTGCCAAGGTCGACCCCTCGACCGTGGAAGCAATCGAACTGGCCATTGCCGCCCTCAAGGACGAGCTTGAGAACGACAACGCCGGCAAGATCAACTCGGCCATCCAGAACCTTGACGAAGCCGCAATGCGCTTGGGAGAGGCGATCTACAAAGCCAGCGCCTCGGAAGACGGCGACAACGACGGCCCGTCCGGACGCGGTGGCGACGACGACATCGTCGATGCCGATTTCGAAGATCTGGACGACGACAAGCGTGGCCGCTGAGCCAGTGACGACGTGACGAAAGACCGGCCCCTTTGACCCGGGCCGGTCTTTTCATTCCCAAGGGGACAAAATCACATGGCCAAACGCGACTATTATGACCTTCTCGGGGTCGCCAAGGGCGCCTCTGCAGACGAGATCAAAAAGGGCTATCGCACCAAGGCGAAAGAGCTCCATCCGGACCGCAACACGTCCAATCCCAACGCCGAGGCCCAGTTCAAAGAGGTGAACGAGGCCTACGAGGTTCTCAAGGACGCCAACAAGAAGGCCGCCTATGACCGCTATGGTCACGCGGCATTCGAAGGCGGCATGGGGGCCAGCGCCGGGCGACCGGGCGGCGGGTTCCAAGGCAACGGCGATTTCGCCTCGGCCTTTTCCGACGTGTTTGATGACCTCTTTGGCGATTTCATGGGCGGACGCGGCGGGGCTGCGGGCGGGGGCCGGACACGGGCCGCGCGGG
>JBGSIZ010000234.1:0-3308 GCA_041742255.1 Marivivens sp.
CATCTGATCGTCACGGCAGACGGCGATGTGGCGCAGGTCCGGTGGTGCGGCAGCCACACCCTGCCTGCCGCCGGACGCTTTGCCCCGCTGATGATGCGGGCGCCCTATCACGGGTTGCAGCGCGACATGATCGTCGCCCCCGATCAACAATTGTGCCTGTCAGGGGCCAAGGTGGAATACCTGTTTGGCGAAGAAGCGGTGCGCGCGTCAGCCCGGCATCTGGCCAACGGGCAATCCATCCTGTCCGCCCCGCCCCGCCCGATCGTGCGCTATGTACAGGTGCTGCTGGACCGGCCCGCCGTGTTCCGGCTGTCAGGGGCGTTGGTCGAGAGCATGGACCCCACCCCCTATCTGGCCGATGCCGGTCTGCGCGGCCATTCGGTGCTGGCGGATATGCCGGACGAATTGATGCCGCGCGCGCGGCCCATCCGCCTGCCTGCCCTGCGCGGGTTCGAGGCGCTGACGCTGGCGGTCTGACCCAGGGGTATTGGGGGGCGACCCCTAGCCCGCTTTGCTGTTCTCGAAAAACGGGGTCATCTGCGCCACGATCACGCTGTTTTCATCCAGCGCGCGCTGCATCAATTCCTGTTCCCCGTCGTCGATGTCGTGCCCATCGGCCAGACGATCCTCCAGCGTGCCATAACCCGACACATCCAGCGGATTCAGGTCCGCCTGTTTCAGGATGGCGACGGTTTCGCGCACCGCCTCGGCCTCGTCCACGCCACTGGCATAACACATGAGCGCGGCACCGGTTGCCCCGTCCGGCAATCCGTCGCCCGTCCTGCGGCCCACTTCGACAAGCAAGGTGTAAACCTGTTGGCGAGACAGCTTCTTTTGCTTGGTTTCGGTCATGCTGTGCCCTCCCCGGCAGTATGAACCTGTGTATGCATAACTGGTTAGACTTCATCGCTCCAGCGGGATTTTACAGCCCAGATCGACGATAGTATCAAAACAGTCTGCAACGGCAGGTAGATCAGAACAAACAGAATTGCGATGGTGACACCCAAGGACGGCTGCCATGTGGCGATCCAGCCCATGATCGGCCCCCACAGCACCGCCAAAACGCCCACAATGGCCAGCCCATCGGCCAGAACCGGCCCCCATGCGGCGATCCACGACGGACGCTGCCCGTTGGCGATCCGGGCGCGGGCCAGCGTCCGCGACAGGATCATGCGTCGCGCAACAGATCGTTGATGCCCGTCTTGGACCGGGTTTGTTCATCCACCGTTTTGACGATCACGGCGCAATAGAGGTTGGGGGCGGCGGCCCCGTTGCCCATCACGCCATTGCCCGGCATCGACCCGGCCACGACCACCGAATAGGGCGGCACCTCGCCATAGGTGATGTCGCCCGTCGCGCGGTTCACGATCCGGGTGGATTTGCCGATGAACACGCCCATGCCCAGAACGGACCCTTCGCGGATGATGCAGCCCTCCACGACCTCGGACCGGGCACCGATGAAACAATTGTCCTCGATGATGGTTGGTCCCGCCTGCATCGGTTCCAGAACGCCGCCGATGCCCACGCCCCCCGACAGGTGGACGTGTTTGCCGATCTGGGCACAGGACCCGACCGTGGCCCACCCATCCACCATGGACCCTTCGTCCACATAGGCCCCAAGGTTCACGAACGATGGCATCAGCACCACGTTCTTGGCGATATAGGCCGACCGCCGCACGATGCTGCCCGGCACCGCGCGAAATCCGGCCTGTTTCCAGTCGGCGGCGGTCCAGCCCTGAAACTTGGACGGCACCTTGTCCCACCAGTTGGAGCCGCCGTTGCCACCCGATATTTCGGCCATATCGGCCAGCCGGAACGACAACAGAACGGCCTTTTTCGCCCACTGATTCACATGCCAATCGATCCCCCGCTTTTCCGCGACCCGCAGGCTGCCGCTGTCCAGTGCGGTCAACGTGGCCTCGATCGCGTCACGGGCTTCGCCCTTTGTTTGCGGGGTGATCGTGTCGCGCATGTCCCATGCGGCCTCGATGGCGGTTTCAAGGGCGGCGTTGGACATGGCGCATCTCCTGCAAGGGGTTGGTTGGGGGCGGCTATAGCCGGGGCGCACCCATCTTTCAACGCTGCATCATGGTGGGGGCAGGACGTATTGCGGTTGCATCCGGGCCTGTGAACCGATTGTCTGGGCACAACCCCGTTTCATCCCCGTTTCATCCCCGTTTCATCAAGGCAGACCCATGAAAGACGACCCTGATCGCCGCCATCCGTTCCGCCGCAGCGGGCAGGACCGCGAAGAAGCCCGCCATGTGCCCGACACGCCGCAGACCCGCGCGCCCACCTATCGGCTGGCATTTGCGGACGATGATTTTCTGTGCCGCGAAGAGTTGCGCCCGGTCCGGTTGCAACTGGAACTGCTCAAACCACAGATGATGATGGACGAAGCGGGGGTGCGGTCCACCATCGTCCTCTTTGGCGGCGCGCGCATTCCCGCCCCCGAGGCCCGCGCCACCGCCCGCACCCAGACCCTCGCGGACCTGTCCCATTATTATGCCGAGGCCCAGCGGTTCGCGTTTCTGATGACGCAGCAGTCGCTGGCCAAAGGGGGCACCGATGACATCATCGTCACAGGCGGCGGCCCCGGCGTGATGGAGGCCGGAAATCGTGGTGCCGAAGAGGCCGGGGGGCGGTCCATCGGCCTGAACATCGTGTTGCCCCACGAACAGGCCCCCAACCCCTATGTGACACCGGACCTGTGTTTCAATTTCCACTATTTCGCCATCCGCAAGATGCATTTCCTGATGCGGGCCAGCGCGATCTGCGTGTTCCCCGGCGGCTTTGGCACGCTGGACGAAATGTTCGAGGCCCTGACCCTGATCCAGACCGGGCGCATGGCCCGCGTGCCGTTCCTGCTGTTTGGCCGGGCATTCTGGGAAAAGATCATCAACTGGGAGGCGCTGGCCGACGCGGGCACCATTTCCCACGACGATCTGTCCTTGTTCCGGTTCGTCGAAACCGCAGACGAGGCCGTCGCGGCCATTGCCACATGGGACGGCAAGGGCACCAAACGCGGCACCATTCCGGGGCGGTGATGCGGGTCTGGGTTCCCATGTGTGCCCTGTTGGTCGCCCTGCCCGGGGCGACGATGCTGCGGGCCGATCCGTTCTTTGGCTATGTCGCCGTCGCCTGCGACCATGACGACCCGTTCGATGACAGCCCGATGACCGACTATTCAACCGAGGTCGCGGGCTGGACCAACGCCAACCACCTGTGCCTGACGGGGGACCCCGCGACGTGGGCGGCCCGGATTGCGGCGGCGGCCCGGTTGTGGCGGCCGATCCTGTCGGTGGAAC
>JBGSIZ010000235.1:0-1514 GCA_041742255.1 Marivivens sp.
AGGCGGCGCGGGGTCATGGCGGCACCCTATGCCCGGTGCGGGCGGGCGTCAATCCGGCCCGCGCCCGGATGTGGGTGGGGCATGACATTTTTCCCCGTGTCCGCCCGCGCCCCCCATGGCACAGCACGCAAAATACGACCGAAAGTTCCCGCCATGCCCTATTTCGTGATTGCTCTGTTGGTTGTGTATCTGGGCGTGGCGGCCCTCGCTGTCTTGTGACAGTCGCCTGACCGTGGGACCAGAGACCCCGGTCAGGCCCCTTTTTTCCAGCCTGATCCGCCAAAAACCAAACCGACGCGATACCGACGCAAAACCGATGCGCCGACTACGGCAGCAACCCGGCGATCCGCGCGCGGGCGGAATTTGACCGGGGCTGCCACAATCCCCGGTCTATGGCCTCTTGCAACCGGGCGGCTATCTCGGCCAGCGCGGGGGCATTGTGGGTGGCGATGAACGCGCGGGTGGCGTCATCCTCCAGAAACGCGGCCTCGACCAGATCGAAATGGTGGCCCCGAACGGCCCCGGTCGTCGCGGCAAAGGCGAACAGGTAATCGACCGTCGCCGCCATCTCGAACGCGCCCTTGTAGCCGTGGCGCTTGACCCCTTCGATCCACTTGGGATTGACCACGCGGGACCGCACGACGCGGCCAATCTCATCCTCTAACGTCCTGATAACAGGGCGCTCTGGGCGGGAATGGTCGTTGTGGTAGATGGGGCGGTCGCGGCCCTGCAACGTCGCTACGGCGGCGGCGGCCCCGCCCTCAAACTGGTAATAATCGTCACTGTCCAACAGGTCATGTTCGCGGTTGTCCTGATTCTGGACAATGCCTTCAACCTGCCCCAACCGGGCGGCAAACCCGGCGCGGTCGGCCACACCCTCGGCCCCCGCGCCATACGCATAGCCACCCCACTCAAGATAGGCATTTCCCAGATCGGCCTTGTCCGCCCAGATCCGTTCATCAATCAACGCCTGCAACCCGGCCCCATAGGCTCCGGGCTTGGACCCATATACGCGGGCGGCGGCCTCTCCCCGTTTTGTGCGGGCGGCGGCAGGGTTCAATTCTTCTGATTCATCAAGGGCTTGAATGGCCCGCGCGGCACTGTCTACCAATGCGATCAACCCCGGAAACGCATCCCGGAAAAAACCGGACACGCGCAACGTGACATCAACACGCGGGCGGCCCAACACGCCTTGGGGAAGGATGTCAAACCCGGTCACGCGGCGGTTCGCGGCGTCCCACGTCGGTTTGACCCCCATCAACGCCAAGGCTTGCGCGATATCGTCGCCGCCCGTGCGCATGTTGGCGGTGCCCCATGCCGTGATCAACAGCGCGCGGGGCCAATCGCCATGATCTTGAAGATGTTTTTCAATCAACAGGTTGGCAGATTTCCACCCCAACGCCCATGCGGTCGGGGTGGGCACCGCGCGGCTGTCGACGCTGTAGAAATTGCGGCCCGTGGGCAACACATCCATGCGGCCCCGGGTCGGGGCACCGGACGGGCCGGGGGGCACC
>JBGSIZ010000236.1:0-11826 GCA_041742255.1 Marivivens sp.
GGGTCACCCGGTAGCGCGCCGTGGCGTCCAGCCCGGTCAGCCGCAAGGGCCGCGGCAGGATCTGATCCGACGCCGCCGATTGCCCCGCGAACACCACAAAGCGGTGCCCGTCCGCCGCGAGTTGCAATTCTGCCGTAACCGCCCGGTCCGCGCTGTCCAGTGGCAGGATGGTGCCTGCGTGCATCCAGTCCCGGTTAGCCCGGAACCATGTGGTGATCGCCGTCAGCGTCGCCGTTTCATCCGCCGTCAGTTCCCGCAGGTCCATTTCGAACCCCATGTGCCGTTGCGCCGCCACCCATGCCCGGAACCCCATCGGCAGCACCCGCCCCGATGTGTGCGACCGGCGTGGCCCCACATGGGACCCCGTGACCACCGAGGGCAACCATTGCGCCGCGTCGTGTTGGATGAGCAACCGTTCCAGCGCGTCATTGCTGTCGGACAACCAGACCCGCCCGCAATAGTGCAGGATGCCCGCGTCGATCCGCCCGCCGCCCGACGAACAGCTTTCGATTTCTACCTCTGGATGGGCGGCCCCCAGACGCGCGAACAGCGCGTAGGCCCCCAGCGTCTGCGCCTCGGTCGTGACAGGGGGCAGGCGGTTGTGGTCCCATTTGATGTAGTCGATGTCGTGGGTTTGCAGGATCGCGTCGATCTGGTCGAACAGATAATCTTGCACATCCGGCAGCGCCATGTTCAGCACCATCTGGTGCCGCCCCAGCGTTTGATCCGCAGGGCCAAGCGCCCAATCGGGATGCGCCCGATACAGGTCGCTGTCCGGGTTCACCATTTCGGGTTCAAACCACAGCCCGAACGTCATGCCGAGCCGATGCACATGCTGGATCAGCGGCGTCAGACCGTCCGGCCATTTGCGCCGGTCGATCGTCCAGTCCCCCAGCGAGGTCGTGTCATCGTCCCGTCGCCCGAACCAGCCGTCGTCCAGAACGAACCGTTCCGCCCCGATTGCGGCTGCCTTGTCCGCGATGTCCGACAGAGCGGCGAGGTCGTGGTTGAAATAGATCGCCTCCCAACAGTTGTAATGCACTGGCCGGGGCATCCGCCGCCGCGCGGGCGTGCCAGTGCGGAACAGCGTTTGAAACGCCGCCGCACAGCCGTTGAACCCGGCGTCCGACACCGCGACCAACAGATCCCCGCTGTGATGCGTGATGGTTTGGCCGTTGGTCGTTCCCGTCAAAGAGCCGGGCAGTTTGCCCCATTGGATTTGCCGCCGCCCATCGGGCAGTTCTTCGGCCACCATCCGGTGCCCCCCCGACCAGCCAAGGTGCATGGCATACACCGTCCCCTGACCCCGGGTCGCCCCGGTTTCCGGAAACAGCGCAAAGGGCGGATGTTCGTGCCCCGACCGTCCCAGCCGCGCGTCCCGCAGCCGCAGCCCCGGCCCCCACGGCGTGTGCGTTTGCTGGAACTCCCGCGTCCAGCGCCCGGAGGTGTCGATCATGTGATCGCCCTGATGTGGTCCCGGCAGAACCGGGGCCGCGAGCCAGAGCGTTTCTGTTTGCCCGTCCGTGGTCAGGGTGGCCGAGGCCCGGATCGTGCCCCCTGCGTCCGCCCGGAAATGCGCCACATAGGTCAGCCCAAGGGCCGCGTCCGTGGCCGTGAATGTCAGGCCGTCGGCGGTTGTTGCCTGCACCAACGTGAGCCGGGGCATCAGCGCCTGACCCTTGCGCCGAAGGTCCATCCCCGGATGTCCCGGAAACGTGTCGGCGGCGGCAGGTGACAGGCTGACCGGGGCGACCGCGTCCAGCATGCCCCCGGTGATGTCCATCCGGGTGCTGGCCGCAAGCTGTGCCAGGTCTTCGCCCAAGGGCAGCGGCGGCCCCCAGTAGACGCAGGTGGGCAAGGCGTCGCCCACGCTGGCAAAGGCGAGTGTCTGGCTGGCGGTGTCGATCCGCCAGGTCGATTGATCTGTCACTTGACGGCTCCGAGGGTGAGGCCCGCGATGAAATGTTTCTGCATCAGAAAGAACATCAACACAGGCGGCAAGGCGGCGATGATGGACCCGGCCGACACAAGATGCCATGCCGCAATCCATTGCCCGTTGAGCGAGGACAGCCCCGCCGTGACCGGTTGCGTGCTGGCCGATGTCGTCAGCACCGTCGCCCAGAAAAAGTCATTCCAGATAAAGGTGAACACCAGCACCGACAGCGCCGCGATGGCCGGCCGCATCAGGGGCAGGACGATATACCAGAAAATCCGCCATTCTGCGACGCCTTCGACCCGCGCCGCCTCGATCAGTTCGCGGGGCAGGGCCGCGATGAAATTCCGCATGAAGAGCGTGCAGAACCCGGTTTGAAACGCGATGTGAAACAGCGCCAGCCCCGCCGTGGTGTTATACAGCCCCATGCCGAAGGTCAGATCCCGCACCGGCACCATCAGGATCTGGAACGGCACAAAGTTCCCCGCCACGAACATGAAGAATACCAGAAGATTGCCCCGGAACCGGTAGATGCCCAGCGCAAAGCCGGTCATGCACGACAACACCAGCGTGCCGATCACCGTCGGGATCGTCACCTTGAACGAATTGAGGATGTATTGCCCGATGGGCGAATTGTTGAACACATCCGCATAGTTGGAAAACGCGATGGTGGACGGCATCCCGAAATAGTTGCCTTGCGCCAGATCGGACGCAGGCCGCAACGAGGTGAGCGCCACCCCCAGCAGCGGGAACAGCCACAACAGCAGCGCCACAGGCAGCGCCATCTGATACAGCACCCGCACCGTGCGCGATGATTTTTCTACCGGACGCGGAAACATCAGCGGCCCCCCCGTTCGTCACGCACCATTTTCCAGATGAACCCCGAAATAAAGACCATCATGATCCCAAAGAGCACGACCGCAATCGCCGCCCCGTAGCCCATTCGGTAGCCATATTCCGACAATGCCTGTTCATACATATAGTAGGACAGCACCCGCGTGGACCCGAACGGCCCCCCGTTGGTCATAATCGACACAAGGTCGAACGATCGCAGCGCCCCGATCACCGTCACCACCACCGCGATAAAGGTCGCCGGCCGCAGTTGTGGCAGGATAACATACCACAGCATTTTCAAGCCTTTGGCCCCGTCCAGCCGCGCCGCTTCGATCTGGTCGGGCGCGACGTTGTTCAGGCCCGTCAGATACAGGATCATGCAATAGGCGATCTGCGGCCACAGCCCTGCCGCGATGATCCCGTAGGTTGCCAGTGTCGGATCGGCCAGAATGGCGATCCCCTTGCCCGTGAAAAATTCGATCAGTTTGAACAGCGGGCCGAAATTGGGCGCGTAGAACCACGCGAACATCAGCCCCACCACGACCTGAGAGATCACGAAGGGAAAGAAGAACAGCGATTTGTAGATGCGGATGCCCCGCACCGTCTGGTTGAGGAAAATCGCGATGAACAGCCCCGCCGGAACCGCCAGCATATACAGCACCAGCCACAGCACGTTGTTATAAAGCGAGGTTTTGAACGCCCGGTCGCCGAACAGTTCCCGGTAGTTTTCCCAGCCCAGCCAAACCTTGGTCCCCAGCCCGTCATAGTCGTAGAACGACAACCGGAAGCTGGAGAAAATTGGCCAGACCACATAGAGCGCGAACATCGCCAGACCCGGCAACAGGAACAACAGCGGCGTCACCGTCTGCTGGTTCTTGCGCCACCACGAAGGGCGTCGGTTTTCGGTTGATGCCATGGTCATGCCCGGCCCCCCTTTGCCGCTGTCGGATGTCGAAATAAAGGAACAAACGAACGTGCCCGCCCCCGTAAATAAGGGGTGCGGCGGCCAGATGTCCGGCCGCCGCGAGGCTGTGTTAGTTGTAGATCCGCGCCCGGGCTTCTTCCAGCCGTTCGAGGATCGCATCGAGGTTGGCCGGGATCACCATGAATTCCTGGAACCCTTCCATGCCGATCTTGGCCATTTCCGCCGGAGCGTCACGGTCAAAGAACTGCGCGATGCCGCCCGGAGTGGTGGAGAGCAGTTCGAACCCTGCGCTGATGAAGGGGTCATCAGCCGCCACGGTGGACCCGGAGTTGATCGGCAGTTGCCCGATCGCCGCGTTCAGTTCGGTCTGCGCCTCGGCCGAGGCGATGAACGCGAGAAAGGTTTTCGCGTCTTCCACGTTCTTGGCCCCTGCGGGGATGTGGATCGTGTCGGTCGGCGCTTCTTCGGCGCGGGCCACGTCGGGGTTGATGGTCGGGAAGGGCATGAACCCGAGGGTGTCATTGGTCATCCCGCCTTCTTTGAACACGCCCACGGCAAAGTTGCCCATGACGTAGTTCGCGGCCTTGCCTTGCACCAAGAGGGCTGCGGCATCCTGCCAGTCGATGGCAGCGTGGTTTTCGGTCGTGAACGGCTGCACCTTGGCCCATTCCGCAAAGGTGTTGCGCACCCCTTCGTCGGTCCACGGCGTTTGCCCTGCGGTCAGCGACATATGGTATTCATAGCCGTTGGTCCGCAGGTTGAGGTAGTCAAAGATCCCCGCAGCCGGCCACAGCGCCGAGGTGCCCGTGGTCAGGCAGTCGATGTCTGCCGCCGCGAATTTTTCACAGTTGGCGATGAATTCGTCCCATGTCGTGGGAACGGTCGCGCCGACCTGTTCATAGGCGGTTTTGTTGAAGTAGATGCCCCACTGGTAGTAGGTATAGGGCACGCCCCACTGCTTGCCGTCGATTGTCATCGACGCCAGAGCCGACCCAAGGCTGTCATTCAGCCCGTTGGCCGCCCACACGTCCGACACATCCATGAACTGGCCTGCGTTGACGAATGGTGCCATCCGGTTGCCTGCATACCAGTTGGCCAGATCCGGCGCATCGGTGGTCAGGAAGTTGCGGATCGCGGTTTTGTATCCTTCGTGGTCGAAGTTCTGCAGAACCACGTCGATGTCGGGATTGGCGGCCTCGAATTTGACGATCAGGGCCTCCATCGCGGCCAGCGGGATCGGGTCATAGTCGGCGTAATAACTGAGCGTGCGCTGCTGCGCGAGCGCGCTGGTGCCCGCCAACAGGCCGATAGCGAGCGCGAGGCCCGCACGGGTCTTCAGGTGCAACATGGTTTCCTCCCTTACGTTGCTTCTCAACTTTGGTTTCATTATTTGAAACTGAGTTTTGAATATTGAAATCATAACCGCGACTCGCCTATGCTTGTCAACAGTCGAGCGGGACCACGAGGAGGATACCGCAGGCCAAGGGAGGCGACGCATGGCATCTGCCGGGGACGGAACGGTCGGCAAGGCATTGGAAGTGTTGGATCAGGTCGCCGCGTTTGGCCGCCCTGTCCGATTTGGAGAATTGATCGAAGGGTCCACCTTTCCCAAGGCCACCCTGTACCGATTCGTGCAGACCCTGACCAATCAGGGCATGTTGGCCTATGATCCCGACCGCCAGACCTATGCCCCCGGTGTCCGGTTGGTCCGGTTGGCCCATGCCGCCTGGGCCCAATCGTCGCTTGCCCCCGTCGCCCGTCCCCATCTGGACCGGTTGTCGGCGGCGGTGGGCGAAACCGTCCATCTGGCCCAACTGGACCATGCCCAGGTATTGTATGTAGACAAACGCAACGCCACCCATCCCGTCGAGATGTTCAGTCAGGCGGGCAAGGTCGGCCCCGCCTATTGCACCGGTGTGGGCAAGGTCATGTTGGCGTTTCAGCCCGACCCCGCGATGGAAGCCATCCTCGCCCAGCAGTCGTTTCACGCCTTTACCCCGGCCACCGTCACCGATCCGACCGCCCTGCGCGCCGAGTTGCGCGACATCCGCGCCCATGGTTACGGATTTGACCGCGAAGAACATGAACCGGGCATCATTTGTGTCGCCCACCCCATTTTGACCGAAACGGGCCGCTGTCTGGGTGCGTTGTCCGTCACATCGACCACCCGCCGCACCAATCTGGCGGGTCTGGAAAAGCTGGTTCCGTTGTTGCGGGATGCGGCCACCCATATCGCCCGGGATGCCAGCGACTGGCGCTTTCCCGATCATTCCAAAACAATATCTTCGGGAGTCTGACCATGTCGGGTGTGAAATTACAGAATGTCGTCAAGAAGTATGGCCAGACGCAGGTGATCCACGGCGTCAACCTCGACATCACGGATGGCGAGTTTTGCGTGTTTGTCGGCCCGTCCGGATGCGGCAAATCCACCCTGTTGCGGATGGTTGCCGGGTTGGAGGAAACCACCGCCGGCGCGATCCGCATTGGCGACCGCGATGTGACCCGGTTGGACCCGTCCGAACGCGGCGTGGCGATGGTTTTTCAAACCTACGCCCTGTATCCGCACATGACCGTGCGCGAAAACATGGGCTTTGGTCTCAAGATGAATGGTCATCCCAAGGCCGAGATTGCCGCCAAGGTCGCCGAGGCGTCCCGCATTCTGAAGCTGGACGAGTATCTGGCCCGCAAACCCGCCGCGTTGTCCGGTGGCCAGCGGCAGCGCGTGTCGATTGGCCGCGCCATTGTCCGTGGCCCCGAGGTGTTTTTGTTTGACGAGCCGTTGTCGAACCTTGACGCCGAATTGCGCGTGGAAATGCGCGTGGAAATCGCCCGGCTGCACAAGGAAATCGGCGCCACGATGATTTACGTCACCCACGATCAGGTCGAGGCGATGACCCTTGCCGACAAGATCGTCGTGCTGCGCAAGGGTGTCATCGAACAGGTGGGTGCCCCGCTGGACCTGTATGCCGATCCCGACAACAAATTCGTGGCCGGGTTCATCGGCAGCCCCGCGATGAATTTTCTGACCGGGCGCGTTGTGGATGGTGGGGTGGAGGTCCCTGGTTTGGGCCAGACGATCCCCCGCGAAATGCCTGCCGCGATGAAAGGGGTGACCGTGACCGTGGGTCTGCGCCCCGAACATCTGGTTGTTGACCCCGCCCGCGCCGACATGACGGTAGACATGACCGAAAATCTGGGTGGTGTCGCCTATGCCTATCTGACCACCAAGGCTGGTGAAAAGATCATTGTGGAACAACGCGGTGTCGTCGCTGTGGCCGAAGGTGCCCCGGTGGGTCTGACCGTTGATCCCGCCCGGTTGTATCTGTTTGATGCCAAGACCGAAGCCCGCATCCGCTAGCCCCTAGCGTTTGCCGTAATAGAGGCCGACGACGTGTTCGGCCTGGGCAAAGAACAACCAGCGCCCGGTGGCGATCCCGGCGATGTGGGACAGGACAGCGACCGCAGCCAGCCAATGGTTGAACGGCAGAACTAGGCAGAGGATGGGCACCCCGAACCCCAGCACAAGCGCCAGCATCCGCAGCCGCCCCGCATGTTTGCGCCCGACCACATAAACGAATTCCCGCAGCAGGTAATTGCTGCCTGTGTGCGGTGGCGCGAACGACCGGACCTGTCCCGGCAGGCCGGTGGCCGTGTTGAGCGTGGTGCCTGACGCCCCGAACTGTCGATCCCCGGCCATCCAGTGCCCAAGGAGCGCTGTGCCCGCGATGGCCAGCAGCGACAGCGCGAACCGTGATTGCCCCGCAAGCAACGCCCCGCCCGCCAAGGCCGTGGTCATGAACATGACCGGCGTGGACCAGTGGTGCCAGCGCGGCACGGTTTTGAGTTGCGCATAGATCATCGAGGTCGTCCCGACCGTTCCAAGGCTGAACGCCGCCCCAAGCCAGCCCAAGCCGTTGATCCGGTTGTCGAAAAACACCAGCCCCGCGCCGTAGACCGCCATCACGACCAGTGCAGACACCGCCAGCCACGCCTCGCGGCTGAGCCAGCTTGTGTGCCATTGGGTGAACGCCCGGAGCGCCCGTTCCGGGTGGCCGAGGTGAAATGTCGAGGCCAAAAGCCCCCCCACCGCCAAAAGATACCCGATCGTGAAGAAGGCGAACGCTGCCCATCCGGTGACCACCGGATAGCCCAGACCGAGCCAGAACAAGAGCCCGAATCCTAGCCCCGACAAGGTGGTGAACCAGATGACGGACGGTGCCGGATGCATCAGTTGCCCCCCGGCAGCGTGGACAATGCCCGGTCCAGCCAGCCCAGAAACCCCTTGGGACCATCGGTCACGGGCGTCAGAAACGGGGCCAGAATGTCGATATCCCCGCCCACGTCGCGGGGCCGGGGGGGCAGGTATTTGTTCACCGGACGGGTGCCCATTTCGGGCATCAGGTCCATGCCGCCGCGCTCGGCCGACAGGCGGCTGACGTGGCTGTCAGGGTCCGCAAAATCCCCGAAATGCCGCGCCCCGGAGGGGCAGGTGCGCACGCAGGCGGGCACCCGGTCCACTTCGGGCAGGTTTTCGTTATAGATGCGATCCACACAAAGGGTGCATTTTTTCATAACCTTTTCAACGGGGTCCATTTCCCGCGCGCCATAGGGGCAGGCCCATGCACACAGGCCGCAGCCGATGCAGGCGCTTTCGTTGACCAGAACGATGCCGTCGTCGGCGCGTTTGTAGCTGGCCCCGGTGGGGCAGACCGTGACGCAGGGCGCGTCGTCGCAGTGCAGGCAGGATTTGGGGAAGTGGACCAGTTGCGCGGGGCCTGTTTCGGGGGTCACCTCGTAGCTGTGGACCCGGTTGAGGAAGGTGCCCGAGGGGTCCGCCCCGTAGGGGTCCGTGTCCGACAGCGGTGCCCCGTAGTTTTCGGTGTTCCAGCCCTTGCACGAGATCACGCAGGCGTGGCAGCCCACGCAGGTGTCCAGATCAATCACTAGGCCGAGTTTGCGGGTTGTAGTTTCGGGAAGCTGGGTCATTTTTGCCCCTTCGGATCGCATCGGTTTTGCGTAGGTATCGCGGCGGTTTGGTTTTTGCCCGCCGGGTGTGTTGGTGTCATAGTCATGTCCCCACTTTCCACGAAAGGTGTCCGGGTGCCGGTGGCACGGGTGAGGCCATGCCAGGATGGTGCGGCTGGCTTGCGTCCGGTGCCGCCGAGGGTTCCAGTTTGACCCGCAGGTCGAACCACGCCGCCTGTCCCGTGATCGGGTCCGAGTTGGACCAGCGCAGTCCGTCCCCGCGCGGCGGCAGAAGTTCGTGGATGAGGTGGTTCAGAAGGAAGCCTTGCGTCGCCTCGGGCGTGTCCCCATCCAGTGCCCATGTCCCCTTGCGTTTGCCGATCGCGTTCCATGTCCAGACCGTGTTGTCGTTGAGTGCGGCCATTTCCGCCACCGGCACCGTGATCGACCCGTGCGCCGAGGACACCCGCGCCCAGTCCCCCGGTTTGAACCCGTGCTGCACCCAGAGCCGGGTGGGCACATAGAGCGGGTTGACCCCGTGGATTTGCCGCAGCCAAGCGTTTTGCGACCCCCACGAATGATACATCGCCATGGGCCGCTGGGTGAGCGCGTGGAGCGGGTATTCCACCGGGTCCACATGCCCGTCCTCGAACGGCGGATACCAGAGCGGGAGCGGGTCCATCGTCGTCATGATCTGACCCCGCAGGTGGTCGGGCGGCTGATGCGCCCCCACCCCTTGGGCGGCCATCTGGAACCGCCGCAGCGGGTCACAGTAGAGTTGAAAGATGTAGGGTTGCGGGCTGTCGTAAAAGCCCATTTTGACCGCCCAAGTCTGATACCCCATGTTGAACGGTTTATAATAGGCCGCGTCGTCCGGGACGTGTTCCACCCAGAACCCGCCGTTGGCGATATAGCTGTCGAGTTGCCCCTGATTGGCCCCGCCCCGCCCGTGTTGCAGCCCGGTTTCTCCCATCCGCCATCCTGCCAGCGGTCCGATGCCCGGCCGCCGGATGTGGTTGGTGATGTAATCCGCGTAATCCGCATAGGTCGCGCTGCCGTCCGCGTTCACGAACCCCGGCAGGCCGAGCCGCGCCCCAAGGTCGCACAGCACCGATTGGAACCCCCGCACATCGCGGTCTGGTTCCACCACGGGCCAGCGGATCGCGTCCGCGACCGCCCCCGCCTCGCAGATCGGGCGGTCAAGCAGGCTGATGCAATCGTGCCGTTCCAGATAGGTGGTGTCCGGCAGGATCAGGTCCGCATAGGCCACCATTTCCGATGCATAGGCATCCGAATAGATGATGTGCGGGATGACGTAGTCCCCGTTTTCGTCCGTATCCGTGAGCATTTCCATCGTGCCCGACGTGTTCATCGACGAATTCCACGCCATGTTCGCCATGTAGAGAAAGAGCGTGTCGATCCGGTAGGGGTCGCCCGCATGCGCGTTCGAGATGACCATGTGCATCATCCCGTGCGCCGACAGCGGGTTTTCCCATGTGAACGCCTTGTCGATCCGCGCCGCTGTCCCGTCCCCCGTCAGGCACAGGTCTGCTGGTCCTTGCGGATAGCCAAGGTGCGGCCCGTTGAGAGGTTGTCCCGGTGTCACCTTGCAATGCGGTTTGGGGTGCGCCGTGGCCGGTTTGGGGTAGGGCGGTTTGAACCGCATCCCCCCCGGTGTTTCCACTGCCCCGATCAGGATTTGCAACAGGTGCAGCGCCCGCGCAGTCTGAAACCCGTTGGAATGTGCCGAGATGCCCCGCATCGCGTGCATTGCCACGGGCCGCCCGATCATCGTCTTGTGCGTCTTACCCCGGAAATCCGTCCATTCCCGGTCCAGCACCACCGGTGTTTCAAACGCGGTTCGCGCGATTTCTGCCGCCAGGTGCCGGATCCGGTCTACCGGGATGCCCGTCCGTTCTGCCACCGCTTCGGGCGCGTAGTCCGCCGACAGATACCGGTCTGCCATGTGGTGCAGCACGGGCCGGTGCGTCACCCCTTTGTGCCGCCATGTCGCCCCTAGGTCCGGTTCCACCCCCGCCCCGTCCCATGCCGCTGGTTTGCCCGTTCGTTTGTCGATCACCAGCGCCTTGCCGTCTTCGTTCTTGAGGATCAGGCCGTGTTGCGCCGAACCGGGGTCTTCGTTCACCAGACAGGCCGCGTTGGTGAATTGCGCCAGATAGGGCAGGTCGATCTGCCCTGCCGTCATCAGGCAATGCACCAGCGCCAGAACCAGAAGGCCGTCGGTGCCCGGTGTGATCCCATACCAGTCGTCTGCCACCGCGTTGTAGCCTGTCCGGATCGGGTTGATCCCGATCACCTTGGCCCCGCGCCCCTTGAGTTTGCCGATCCCCATCTTGATCGGGTTGCTGTCGTGGTCTTCGGCCACCCCGAACAGCAGGAACAGTTTGGCGTGGTCCCAATCCGGTTGCCCGAATTCCCAGAACGCCCCACCCATCGTATAAATCCCTGCCGCCGCCATGTTGACGCTGCAAAACCCACCGTGCGCCGCATAGTTGGGCGTGCCATACGCCTGCGCCCAAAGCGAGGTGAACGATTGGGACTGGTCCCGCCCGGTGAAGAACGCCAGTTTTTCCGGCGCTGTGTCCCGGATCGGTTTGAGCCATGACGTGGCCAGCGTCAGCGCCTCGTCCCACGATATTTCCTCATACTCCCCCGACCCGCGCGGCCCCGTCCGTTTCAGCGGCGCCCGCAGCCGCGAGGGCGCGTTGTGCTGCATGATCCCTGCCGACCCTTTGGCGCACAGCACGCCTTTGTTCACCGGGTGGTCCCGGTTGCCTTCGATATAAGCGACTTTGCCGTTCTTGAGGTGGACGTTGATCCCGCACCGACAGGCGCACATGTAGCATGTGGTCTGGCGCACCTCGTCCGACACGGGCGGCGAGAGGTTCAGGGCGGGTTCAGGATGGGTCACGGTGTTCCCTTTGGTGGGTGTGTATCAATGATGGATCAATTATCGCAGATTGCCCCGCAGTGCGAGACATAAATGCGGATGCCCCCACTTGACCCGCAGCCCCGGACCCCGCTTTGTGGGCCAAAGTGGAGCCAAGGGGAAAGAGGCCATGACCGTTCTGGACCGCGCCATGGAGGTCGCCCGCGCCCGGCGTGCCCGCGTGGTGTTTCCCGAGGCCGAGGACCCCCGCGTGGCCGC
>JBGSIZ010000237.1:0-2685 GCA_041742255.1 Marivivens sp.
GCCGCCTGTGCCGCCGCGTCCCCTGTCACGGTAGCCCCACCCCCGGCCAACAAGGCCGCCATCGCGTCTTTGGCATCGCCGGCGTTGACCAGACGCCAACCCGCGGGTGGTTCATCTAGCGCCACGCCCAGCGCCACATCCCCCGCCGTTGTCACTGCCGCCACCCCGCCGAGCGTCTGTGCAATGACTTGTGCCAACCTGTTCGCCCCCCGGTGCCCGCCCAATAGCGGGACCACGACACCGCCGTCGTCCGACACCGAAATCACCGCCGGTTCCGTCCGTTTGTCTGCCAGCAATGGGGCCACCGCCCGGATCAGGATGCCGCTGGCGCAGACGCCGATCACCGGGTGCCCCGCCGCGAACAGGTCGCGGATATGGTCGAGCGCATTGGGGAAATAGGCGTCGGCGTGGTCAACGCGGTCCTTTCGCCCATGCACGGGGCAATCCAGGGCTGTGGCGATGCGGTGCGCCGTTGCCGATCCCGACCGGGACAAGGCCACAACGATGGGTGTCAAAGCCATGGATCGGCCCCTTTTGTCAGCAGGATCATTGAGAAATAGGGTGCGGTATCGGGCGCATCCGCGAGGGGCAGGATCAGTTCGGTCGCCAGCGTCGCCCGTTCGATATAGGTCGCTTGCGCGGTCAGGCCGAGGCTGTCGATCACCGCCCGGATTTTGGGCAGATGCCGCCCGACCTTCATGATCGCCACGCTTTCGGCGGTGTTGATCCGGGTGCGCAATTCATCCTCGGGCAGGGGGCCGGGCAGCACGGTCAGCCGTTCGTTGCGCGCGACAAGTGGCCGCCCCGCCCGCGCCGCACAGGCCGAAACCGAGGTCACGCCGGGCACGACCTCGATCCTGTAACGCTTTGACAAGCGGGCAAAAAGATACATGAAAGAGCCGTAAAAGAACGGGTCGCCTTCGCACAGGCACACAACATCGTCGCCTGCGTCCAAGGCCGCCGCGATCTGTGCCGCACCCGTGTCATAGGCCGCCTGTGCCGGGCCACGCGCAGGTGTCATCGGCACGTCCATCACGATTTCCCGCGCTGTGGCCGGGATCAGCCCGGCGGCGATGGACCGCGCGAAACTGTCCCCGCCCGCCAGCGTCGGATAGGCAATGACAGCCGCGTTTTCGATCAGCCGCGCCGCCCGCAAGGTGATGAGGTCCGGCGCGCCGGGGCCAAGGCCCACGCCATACAAGGTGCCTGTCATTGTTTTTGCAGGCTCCACTGTGTCACGGGCATGGCGGGCCGCCATCCGGTGAGCCGCCCGACGGGTTCTGCCCGCTGAATCTGGATCCGTATGAGCGTGCCGCCGTGCCGCGCGTGGAGGTCCGCAAGCGCCTGTTCGGATTGCAGCGTGACCGCGTTGGCCACCAGCCGCCCGTGGGGTTTGAGCGCCGTCCAGCACAGCCCGAAGGTGTCCGCCGACAGCCCGCCGCCGATGAAAATTGCGTCCGGATTTGCCAGCGTTTCCAGTGCGTTGGGGGATTCTCCCTCGATCAGCCGCAAACCGGGGGTGCCAAGGGTCAGCGCGTTTTGCGCCGCCATCGCCCGCCGATCCGCCCGAGGTTCGATCCCGATCGCCCGCGCCCCCGGTGCTGCCCGCATCCATTCGATGCCCACCGACCCGCAGCCACAGCCAACATCCCACAACAGCGCGTCCCGCATGGGCATGAGCCGGGCGAGGGTGATCGCCCTAACCTCTTGTTTTGTCATGGTTCCGTCGGACGCAAAGCAGTCATCCGGCAGGCCCGGCGTCCGCCCCAGAACCACCGCATCCGGCCCCGCGATACAGTGGACGGCGAGCGTGTTGAAGGCCGGGACGGTGTGCGCCCAATCGGCGGCGGTGCCATCGAAACGCTGTTCCGACGGGCCGCCAAGTGCCGCGTGAACGATCATCCGCGACGCGCCGTAACCCCGGTCCCGCAGGAAACCCGCGATGTCGCCGGGCGTGTCGGACCCGGTGGTGAGGATGATAAGCCGTTGATCCGGTTGAATAAACGGGATCATCTGCTGCACAGGGCGGCCATGCACCGTGAGCGTTTCCACATCCGCCATCGACCAGCCAAGCCGCGCCGCCGTCCATTGGAATGCCGACAGTTGCGGGTGAAACGCGATGTCACCGGGCGGCAAGGCCCGCGCGATGCGTGCCCCGACCGAATACCAGAGCGGGTCCCCGGTCACGAGGATCACCGCCCGCCGCCCTTTAAGCCCTTGAATAGCTGTAATCATTGCGTCAAAGGGCGACGGCCATGCCAGCCGCTCGGCCGTAGGATTGATGCCCAGCGCATGGTGCCTGTCCCCGCCCACGATCACCTGTGCCGTGGCCACCAGCGTTTGCGCGGCGGGCGACAGCCCTGCGACCCCGTCTTCGCCAATGCCGATGATGTGGAGCCATGGATCAGCCATTTTTGCCCCGTGATTTTGCGTCGGTTTCGCGTCGGTAGTGCGTCGGTGTCATTGTGCGTTCCCAGAGACGTCTTCGGGCAGGCCTGCGGCGAGCGCGTTGACCGCCGCAGAGGCCATCGCCGACCCGCCCTTGCGCCCCCGCAAGGCGATGAACGGCACACCGAGCGGATTGCTGGACAGTTCGGCCTTGGATTCGGCCGCCCCGATGAACCCCACCGGAAAACCGAGGATGACCGCAGGCCGGGGCCAGCCCGCGTCCAGCCGTTCCAGCAG
>JBGSIZ010000238.1:0-3957 GCA_041742255.1 Marivivens sp.
CGTGGACAGACGCACGCGCCAACCCCGCGCCAGCATCGCCTCGGCCAGCGCTTGTGCGGGGAACATGTGGCCGCCTGTGCCACCTGCCGCAATGATCAAAAGGGGGGCCGCCATCACCGCCCCCGGCGCAGCAGGATATCCTCGATCTCGCCTTGCGGACGCGACCGGGTGAACGCCAGCAGCATCCCCACGGCAATCCCCCCCGCAATCAGCGACGATCCCCCGTAGCTTACGAACGGCAGGGTCATCCCCTTGGCAGGCAGCAACCGCACGGCCACCCCCATATTGATCATCGCCTGCACCCCGAACATGCAGGCAAGGCCCGTGCCCGCAAACCGGATGAACGGGTCCCGTTCCTTGGTCAGGCGGTGCAGCGACCGCACCACAATGACGCAATACAGAAGGATGATCGCGATGACGCACAACAGCCCATATTCTTCGGCGGCCACCGCGATGATGAAATCGGTATGCGCATCAGGGAGCGACCATTTCACCTGTCCCTCGCCCACGCCAACCCCGAAAAAACCACCTTCGCGGATGGCGTTGGTGGCATAGCCAAGCTGCGTCGTCGGGTCGACTTCGCTGCTCAGAAACCCGTCAATGCGGCGGGCAAAGTGTTCGGAGGCGCCGTACGCGAACGATCCCGCCAGAATGACAAGTCCCGCAATTCCCATCAACAACACAATCGGGGCACCCGCCACGAAATACATCACACCCCAGCCAAACAGCACCAGCGCTGCCTGACCGAAATCGGGTTGCAGCGCGAGGATGGTCACAATGATGATCATGAGGAAAAACGAATAGAGCCGACCGGGCGGCCCGCCGATTTCATAACTCGCCGCCATGAACCACGCGGCCACGATGACAAACAGCGGTTTGAGGAATTCCGACGGCTGCACACTGGCAAAACCCAACGAATACCACCGCACCGCCCCTTTGCCGAAATCCGTCCCCAGAACCGGCAACATCGCCAGCGCCAGAAACGCGAGGACAAAGCCGATGACCCCCAGCCGCCGCACCAGAACGGGCGACATCATCGAGGTCAGGATCATGACCGTGATCGCGACCCCGCCAAAGAATCCTTGTCGCGCGACATAGTAAAACGGCTCCAGCCCGTTGCGCGCCGCCAAAGGAGGCGAGGCCGCAAGGCCCAGCAGCAACCCGATCGCGAACAACAGCAGGATGCACGACATCGTCCAGCGGTCGATGGTGCGCCACCAGCGGGGAAGGATCGGATCGCCGGATTGAACCGGAATCGTCCCGTGGACCATTTCTGTCATGGAAATACTGCCTTACTGCCTCAACACCGCCCGTTTTCCGGGTCTGAGGCAAAGCGTATCCCGTTCTGCCCCTGATTTCCAGTGAAAACAGGGTGCCAACCCACCGCCCCCTTGCGATGCGGATCATTTCGCGCCATCCCCGCGCCATGGACATCTCAACGCTTATTCTTGGGGCCGGGGCCGCGGGCCTGTTCTGTGCCAGCCGGACAGGTCCGGGCACGGTTGTCGTGGACCATGCGGCCCGCGCGGGCGAGAAAATCCGGATTTCGGGCGGCGGGCGCTGCAACTTTACCAACACCGGGTGTGCTGCGGAAAACTTTCTAGGCCGCAACCCGCATTTCGCCAAATCCGCCCTTGCCCGGTATGGCCCGTGGGATTTTGTGGCCCTTGTGGACCGCTACGGGATCGCGTGGCACGAGAAAACGCTGGGTCAGTTGTTTTGCGACGGCAAGGCGACCCAGATCATCGACATGCTGCGGGCCGAGGCGGCGGGCGCCGATCTGTGGTTACGAACCGAGGTGGCCGAGGTCGCCCATGACGGCACAAGGTTCGTGGTCCGCGTGGTCCGCGAAGGCCGCAATGTGACGGTGCGCGCCGCCAATCTGGTGGTGGCCACCGGCGGCAAATCCATCCCCGCAATGGGGGCGACCGGGTTGGGCTACAAGATCGCCGAACAGTTCGGGCTGCCCGTGACAGACACCCGCCCCGCTCTTGTCCCGTTTACGTTTTCGGATGAACGGTTCAAGCCCCTTGCAGGGGTCGCCGTCCCGGTCCGCGCCCATGCCGACGGCCCAGCATTTGAAGAGGCCCTGTTGTTCACCCACCGCGGATTGTCCGGCCCCGCGATGTTGCAGGCGTCGTCCTATTGGACCGAAGGTGCGCCCGTGGCCGCGGACCTGTTGCCCGGTCTGGACCTGCGGACCGCCTTGCGACAGGCGCGGGTGGACAGCCCCCGCCGCAACCTGACCACGGTGCTGGCGCATCACCTGCCCGGTCGGTTGGTGGAGTATCTGGCGGGGCAAATGGACATGGCAGGCAATTGCGCCGAATGGTCCGATGCCCGGATCGAGGCGTTGGCAGACGCCTTGTCCGCTTGGGTTTTGCGCCCCACCGCGACCGAAGGGTATCGCACCGCAGAGGTCACATTGGGCGGCGTGGACACGACCGCCCTGTCGTCCCGCACGATGGAGGCCAAGGCCCGACCGGGCCTGTATTTCATCGGCGAATGTGTCGATGTGACCGGGTGGCTGGGCGGGTATAATTTCCAATGGGCCTGGGCATCGGCACATGCCGCGGGGAGTGCGATTGCGGACAGTCAGGACGGGTCGCGGCGCACATCGTGAGGGGTCAGACTGGCCCTGAACCTTGGTGGGTTGCTATCCATTCCCGCACTTGCGCCGCGAAATCGTCGCCGCGTTGTTCGAAATTGTCGTATTGGTCAAAGCTGGCGCAGGCGGGTGCCAGCAGGACCACGTCGCCCGGTTGCGCGTCTGCGGCGGCCTGTTGCACGGCGCGGGCCATGGTCGTGCAAACCTCGGTCTCGACGCCGGTCAACTGGCGCGCGAACTGGTCCGCCTCACGCCCGATGACATAGGCCCGCGCAACGGATCCGGTGTGGGCCAAAAGCCCGTCCAGCCCGCCGTCCTTTTGCAGACCGCCACAAATCCAGCGGATTTTATCGAACGCCTGCAACGCCTTGGCGGCGGCGTCCACGTTGGTGGCCTTGCTGTCGTTGACGAACCGCACGCCGTTCTGGTCGGCGATCAACTGGCTGCGGTGCGGCAGGCCGGGGTAGCTGTGCAGCGCCGTCTCGATCGCCTTTGGGCCAATACCGAGCGCGCGACAGGCGGCATAGGCCGCACAGGCGTTCTGGTGGTTGTGCGCGCCCGGCAGGCCCGCAACCCCGCGCAGGTCGATGCTGCCCACTTGCCGACCTTTGCGGTATTCGGACAAAAATCCTTTGCGTGCATAGACTTGCCAGCCGTCCCCGGTCAGTTTCTGACCCGATGACACCCGGATCACCCGGTCGTCCCCCGGTCCTTCTGCGAGTTGATTGGCCAGATAGCGCCCTTCGGCCTCGTCCACACCGATCACGGCCCGGTCGGGGCCGCCTTCGGAAAACAGCCGCCGTTTGGCCGCGAAATAACCGCCAAGGCCCGCGTGCCGGTCCAGATGATCGGGCGAAAGGTTTGTGAAAACAGCCACATCCGGGGTCAGCGCCCGCGCCAGATCGGTTTGATAGGACGACAGTTCCAGCACCACCACTTCGCCATCGCGGGCGGGGGGAATGTCCAGAACGCCGCGCCCGATGTTGCCTGCAAGTTGTGCGGGCCGCCCGGTTTCGCACAAGATGTGGTGGATCAGCGCCGAGGTCGTCGATTTGCCGTTCGACCCGGTGACCGCCACGACCTTGGGCGTCATGTCGAAATCGTCCCAGTCGTAGGTGGCGTAGGACCGGAAAAACAGGCCAATGTCATTGTCCACGGGCACGCCCGCAGCCCATGCCGCGGCGATTGCGGGGTGTGGCGCGGGATAGAGATGCGGGATGCCGGGCGAGGTGACCAAAAGGTCTATGCCGTTGAAACCGTTATCTTTTGTCAGGTCTACGATGGACACACCGTCCGCCGCTGCCGCGTCCCGTGTGGCCGCTCTATCGTCCCATGCGACCGTCGTGGCC
>JBGSIZ010000239.1:0-38728 GCA_041742255.1 Marivivens sp.
CCCGCGCTGGTGATCGCGGGCGACGGTGTGGCGCTCCCCGTTCACGCGGCACCGGTGATCCACACGGACACTTTGCGGGGGTTCTACACGCTGCCACCCGCGGCCTTTGCGGTCGGGCCAGCAGACCGGGCGGCCTATATCATCTACACGTCTGGCACGGGCGGGCGGCCCCGGGCGGTGGTCCACGCGCACCGGGCCATTCTGGCGCGGCAAATGATGTGGGACGGCTGGTATGGGCTGCGAGCCGATGACAGGCTCCTGCACGCAGGCGCGTTCAACTGGACCTATACACTGGGCACCGGGTTGATGGATCCTTGGGCCATTGGGGCGACGGCGCTGATCCCGGCGGCTGGCACGGATCCGGGCACCCTTCCCCATCTTTTGCAGGCGTATGATGCCACGCTCTTTGCGGCGGCACCCGGTGTCTATCGGCAAATCCTGCGGTCCCCCGTGCCCGCGCTGCCCGCTTTGCGGCACGGGTTGAGTGCGGGAGAAAAATTGCCCGAAACGGTTCGGGCAGCATGGCTCGCCGCCACCGGCACCCCCATTCACGAAGCATACGGCATGTCGGAATGTTCGACCTTTCTGTCGGGCAACCCGTCGCGGCCCGCGCCCGACAACACGCTGGGATATCCCCAACCGGGGCGGCGCGTGGTGCTGTTGGCTGATGGTCAGCCCTCAGATCACGGGATCATCGCCGTGCATCACAGCGATCCGGGGCTGATGTTGGGCTATCTGGACCAACCGGACGAAACGGCGGCGCGATTTGCGGGGGACTGGTTCCTGACGGGCGATATCGGCACGCGGGACGCCAGCGGAGCAATCCGCTATGACGGGCGGGCCGACGACATGATGAACGCAGGCGGCTACCGGGTGTCCCCCATCGAGGTCGAAGAGGCGCTGACCTCCCACCCCGGCATCACCGAATGCGCGGCCTGTGAACTGACGGTCAAGGAGGACACGACGGTGATCGGGGCGTTCTGGTGCGGCCCGGACCCGCTGGACGACGGCACCCTTGGGGCCTATCTGGCAGAACGGCTCGCGCGGTATAAACAGCCCCGGCTGTTCATCCGGGTAGACACGCTCCCGCGCGGGGCAAACAACAAACTTCTGCGGCGGGTGCTGCGGCAAAATTGGGAAACCGACCATGGTCAAACTTGATATTCTGTCCGACCCGATCTGCCCGTGGTGCTATATCGGCAAGGCGAACCTTGACCGGGCGCTGGGACAAGTGGGCGATCATCCCTTTGAAATCGAATGGCATCCGTTCCAGCTTAACCCAGAAATGCCGATCGGCGGCATGGACAGACAGACCTACCTTGAAACCAAATTTGGTGGCAAAGCGGGCGCGGTCAAGGCATACGCCCCGGTTCTGGCCCATGCGGAAAAGGCCGGGCTGACGATCAATTTCGACGCGATCCAACGGACCCCGAACACGCTTGACGCGCATCGGCTGATCCATTGGGCGGGCATCGAGGGGCGGCAAACCTTTGTGGTGTCGGCCCTGTTCACCGCCTATTTTGTCGAAGGCCGGGACATCGGCCACGCCGAGGTTTTGGCCGATATCGCCGACAGCGCCGGGTTGGACGCGGCGGTGATCGGCAAATTGCTGGCCTCGGACGCGGATATGGCGGACATCCTGGCGCGCGACGCGCACAGCCGGCAAATGGGCATCTCCGCTGTGCCGACCTTTATCGTGGCGGGGCAACATGCGGTGCCGGGCGCGCAGTCCACCGATATGTGGCTCAAGGTGATGGACGACATCATGACGCAAATCGCCAACGCCGACGCATGACCGCCACCCGCCGAACGGCACCAAGCCGACTGGGGCAAACCGAATTCGTGGCTTTGATGGCGATGCTGTCGGCGCTTGTGGCGTTTTCCATCGACAGCATGTTGCCCGCCTTGCCACAGATCGGGGCGGCCCTGTCGCCGGACGCGCCAAATCAGGCGCAACTGGTCATCACCAGCTTTGTTCTGGGGCTTGGGCTGGGCACGTTCTTTACCGGGCCATTGTCCGACCGGTTCGGGCGCAAACCGGTCATGTTGACCGGGGCGGGTCTGTATATCCTTGCGGCGCTTGCGGCATGGGCGGCGCCCAGTCTGGAAATGCTGCTCGCCGCCCGGTTTCTGGGCGGTATCGCGGCGGCAGGGCCACGGGTGGTGGCGATTGCGATCATCCGGGACCTGTATACCGGGCGGGACATGGCGCGGATAACATCGCTGGTGATGATCGTCTTTACACTGGTGCCCGCGATTGCGCCGCTGCTCGGGTCGGTCATCACGGCCTATGCAGGCTGGCGGGCGCAGTTTCTGGCGCTGGTGGTCTTTGCGGCAATCCTGTCGGCGTGGCTCTGGATGCGGCAAGGCGAAACGCTGGACCCGGCCCATCGCAGACCATTCCGGATCAAGCCCATGTTCGCGGCCGTAGGCGAGATGTTCGGCAACCACACCGTGCGGGTGGCGATCCTTGTCCAGGTGTTGTGCTATGGCATGTTGTTTTCCACGCTGGCCACCACGCAACAGATATTCGACATAACCTTCGGGCGGGCGGCGTCGTTTCCGCTCTGGTTCGGGGGAATATCGCTGCTTGCGGCGTCGGCGTCATTCCTGAACGCGCGGCTGGTCGGGCGGATCGGGATGCGGGGCATGGTCAGCGGCATGTTGACGGCGCAAATCCTCCTGTCGGCGGCGATGGCGGGGCTTTGGCTGTCCGGTGTGCCGTCCGTGGTGCTGTTCGGCGGGTTCCTGATCTGGCTTCTGAGCATCTTTTTTCAGGCCGGGTTGACCGTCGGCAACCTCAACGCGCTGGCGATGGAACCCATGGGGCACATCGCGGGCACGGCGGCGTCGGTCATCAACGCGGTGGCGACCATCGGGGCGGTCGCCATCGCGGTGCCGGTTGGATTGGCGTTCAACGGCACGCCCTTGCCGCTGGTGGGTGGCGTGTTCGTCTGTGCGGTGGCGGGGCGACTGCTGATGCGGCGGGCCACGCGACACTGACGATCACACCTTGGCGCGGGCCTTTTTCTCGGCACTGACCTTTTCCGCAAGGTCCTTGGCGATAGCAAAGGCGCCCTTGATCCGGTCGGCCTCTGTCACCCACTCGCGGCGCACAATGATCTTGTTGTCCTTGACGCGGGCCATGCCGTTCTGGGCTTGAATAAAGTCCACCAACCCGGCGGGGGACGCGAATTTGTCGTTGTGAAACCGGATCGTGGCCCCCTTTGGACCGCCATCAAGGGCGGCAATGCCCGCGCGTTTGCACATCGCCTTGATCCGGACGATCAACAGCAATGTGTTCACTTCGCGCGGCAGCGGGCCGAACCGGTCGATCAATTCGGCGGCAAAGCCTTCCAGTTCAACCTTGGTCGTCAGGTCAGACAACCGGCGATACAGGCCCAGACGAACGTCCAGATCGGGCACATAAACCTCGGGGATCAACACCGGCACGCCAAGGTTGATCTGCGGGGCCCAATGGGTGTCGATGTCGATCAACCCTTCGCGGCCCCCAGACCGGATGCGGGCAATCTCGTCCTCCAGCATCTGCTGATACAGCTCATAGCCCACTTCGTTGATATGGCCCGATTGTTCATCGCCCAACAGGTTACCCGCACCGCGAATATCCAGATCCTGACTGGCGAGCGTGAATCCCGCGCCCAGCGTGTCCAGCGACCCCAGAACGCGCAGCCGCTTTTCGGCCTGCGGGGTCAGTTTCTGGCGGGGTTTGGTGGTCAGATAGGCATAGGCACGGGTTTTCGACCGCCCCACGCGGCCCCGGATCTGATACAACTGGGCCAGACCGAACATGTCGGCGCGATGCACGATCATGGTATTCGCAGTCGGAATATCCAGACCGGATTCCACGATCGTCGTGGCCAGCAACACGTCATATTTGCCGTCGTAAAAGGCGTTCATGCGGTCGTCCAACTCGCCCGCGGCCATTTGGCCATGGGCGACAACAACGGTGATCTCGGGCACCTCGCGGCGCAGCCAATCTTCCATCTCGGCCAGATCGGCGACACGGGGGACCACGAAAAACGATTGGCCACCGCGATAATGTTCGCGCAACAGCGCCTCGCGCACGGTGATCGTGTCAAATTCGCTCACATAGGTGCGGATCGCCAGACGGTCGATCGGCGGGGTGCCGATGATGGACAATTCGCGCACGCCTGTCAGGGACATCTGCAACGTGCGCGGGATCGGTGTGGCGGTCAGGGTCAACACATGCACATCCGACCGCATCTGTTTCAGACGCTCTTTGTGGTTCACCCCGAAATGCTGTTCCTCGTCGATGACCATCAATCCCAGATCGCGGAATTTCACCGATTTTGCCAACAAGGCATGGGTGCCCACCACAATATCCACGGTGCCATCGGTGATCCCGTCGCGGGTCAGGGCGGCATCCTTGGCGGACACGAACCGGGACAACGGGCGCACGTTGATCGGGAACCCGCGGAACCGTTCGGCGAACCCTTTGTAGTGCTGGCGGGCCAGCAGGGTCGTGGGGGCAATCACGGCCACCTGCACGCCGGACATGGCGGCCACGAACGCCGCGCGGATGGCGACCTCGGTCTTGCCAAACCCGACATCGCCGCAAATCAGACGGTCCATCGGATGGCCACTGTCCAGATCGGTCAGAACGTCGGAAATCGCCTGCAACTGGTCATCGGTTTCGGCATAGGGGAAGCGCGCCAGAAACTGATCCCACGCGCCTTCCGGCGGCGACAACACCGGGGCCGTGCGCAGCGCGCGCTCGGCGGCCACCCGGATCAACCCTTCGGCCATCTGCCGGATACGATCCTTGAGCCGGGCCTTCTTGGCCTGCCACGCGCCACCGCCCAATTTGTCCAGCAGACCTTCTTCGTGGCCATATTTGGACAACAGTTCGATGTTCTCAACGGGCAAATACAGCTTGGAATTTTCGGCATATTCCAGCGCGATACATTCATGGGCGGCACCCGCGGCCGTGATCACCTCCAACCCCAGATACCGGCCCACGCCGTGGTCCACATGCACCACCAGGTCGCGGGGGGTCAGGCTTTGGGTTTCGGTCAGGAAATTCTCGGCGCGGCGGCGCTTCTTGGTTTGGCGGATCAATCGGTCGCCCAGAACATCCTGTTCGGAAATCACGGTCAGACCGGGGGCCTCGAACCCTTGTTCCAGCGGCCAGACGGCCAGATGCAGCCCCCCCTTGCCCACCCGGCCATAGGTTTGAACCGGGATCACCTCACCCGCGCCTTCATCCTCCAACAATCCGGTCAACCGTTCGCGGGCCCCGTCTGAATAGGAGGCGACAATGACCGGACCAACCTCCAGCCGGGCACGGACATGGGCGACCAACGCGCCAAACAGGCTGATGCTTTCTTGTTGGCGTTCGGGGGCAAAATCGCGGCCAATCCGGCCCCCGGCATCTGTGACACCCGGCCCCGTCGCCTGTTTGAGGGCGGCAAACTGCACCACGCGGCGGTCCGCCACGGCGGCGTCCCATGCGGGATCATCCAGATACAGCAACGCGGGGGGGGCAGGTTTGTAAACGCTGTCCATCCGGCCCTTTTGGGCCAACGCCAGCTTGCGGGTTTCATACTGGTCGGCAACGCTCGTCCAGCGGGCAATGCGGGTCGCGGCCGATTGATCGTCCAGCGTCACCGGGGCACCCGGCAAATAATCGAACAGGGTTTCCAACCGGTCGTGAAAAAACCCCAGCCAATGTTCGACACCGGCATGTTTGCGCCCGGCACTCACGGCCTCATACAGCGGGTCATCGGTGCCGGCGGCACCAAACTCAATCCGGTAATTCTGGCGAAACCGGGTGATCGAAGGCTCGTCAAGGATGACCTCGGACACAGGCGACAGTTCGATGAAATCCAGCTTTTCGATCGTGCGTTGCGTGGCGGGATCAAACCGGCGGGCGCCGTCCAACACATCGCCAAACAGGTCCAACCGGACCGGCCCCGCGTCACCGGGTGGATAGATGTCGATGATCCCGCCGCGCACGGCATAATCGCCGGCCTCCATCACGGTCGGGGTCTGGCTGAACCCCATCCGCACCAGAAACGATTTCAGGGCGGCATCGTCGATCCGGTCGCCGACACGGGCGCGAAACGCGGCCTGCCGCAGAACGGCACGGGCGGGCACGCGCTGGGTCGCGGCATTCAAGGTGGTCAACAGAACGAACCGGGGGGGCATCCCGTGGGCCAACCCGGCAAGGGTGGCCATCCGGGCCGACGATACATCGGCCTGCGGGCTGACGCGGTCATAGGGCAGACAATCCCACGCAGGGAACACGATCACCGGCATGTCGGGAGCAAAGAACGCCAATGCGGCTTGCATGGCCGCCATCCGCTTGTCATCGCGGGCGACATGGATCACCGGGCCTTGGGCCTTTTCGACCTCGGCCAGAACCAGACGGGCGTCATACCCTTCGGGCGCGCCACTGACGATAACATGCTTGGAATTCAACATGGCGTTCACCTACGCCGCCCGCAGGCGGTGTCAACCGGACGGGGGGCTACAGACCCTGAATGCCGGAAATATTCTGATACATGCCCCACATCGCGGTGACAAAGATAGACAGCATCCCGATGAACTGGGTCCAGACCCGGTGCCGGATCAAACGGCGGTGCAAATCGGTGCCAACCGGGGCCTTTTCCTCGATCATATGGGCGCTGGACAGGCTTAACGCGCCTACCACGGACATCGGCAGGGCCAACAGGAACACGGCCTGCGCAAATTCGATGTAATACCAGAATCCCAGCATCCCAAGTGCGGTCAGCACGAAACACACGAACCCCAACAGCCACAATCCGGACGTGCGACCAATATACAGGATGCGGTTCACGTTCACGCGCACCAGATCCTCCAGATCGGTCTGGGCTTGCCCGCCGGACCGGTTCGCGCGCTGGATCAAATCGAACGGAACCCCCAACACCCAATGGCTGGCCGATGACCACACCACGGCCAAGGCGATCCAATACCACAAATTCGAAAACGACCGCATGTCGATCACTTCAAATATGGTCTGGGTCCAGTTCACGGGGGATGCCTCTTGCAACTTTTGCGGGACACTAGCGCGGTGGGTTGACATTGCCCAGACTTGGCAAGCCCGCAAAACCATGGAACAGGTTGCCTGTGACCGGAAAACACTTCAGCCATGGGGCGCCCGATGAAACCCACTGTTCCCGCCTACCCCACTGCCCGCTTTCGGCGGCTGCGCGCCACGCCTGCCTTGCGGGCGCTGACCCGGCAACACAGCCTGTCGCCCGACGATCTGATATGGCCGATTTTCCTGATGGACGGGCGGGACGACGAAACCGCGATTGCCTCGATGCCCGGTGTGACGCGCAAGACCATCGACCGGGCGGTGACCGCCGCGCGTGAGGCGGCAGACCTTGGCATCCCCGCGATGTGCCTGTTTCCTTACACGGCCATGGAACACCGCACGGTTGACTGTGCGATGGCGTGGGACCCCAACAACCTGACCAATACAGCCATTCGCGCGATCAAGGACGCGGTGCCCGACATCGCCATCATGACCGATATCGCGCTCGACCCCTACAACATCAACGGGCACGACGGTTTTGTGGTCAATGATGAAATCCTCAACGATGAAACGGTCGCGGCACTGGTGCGCATGGCGTTGGCGCAGGCGGCGGCGGGGGCGGATATCCTAGGGCCGTCCGACATGATGGATGGCCGGATCGGGACCATCCGGGCGGCCTTGGAATCCGAAGGATATCATAAGGTTGCGATCCTGTCTTATACTGCAAAATACGCGAGCGGTTTCTACGGCCCGTTCCGGGATGCGGTGGGGGCCAGCGGCGCGCTCAAGGGCGACAAGAAAACCTATCAGATGGACCCCGGCAATTCCGACGAGGCCTTGCGCCTTGTGGAACGCGACCTGAACGAAGGGGCGGACATGATCATGGTCAAGCCAGGCATGCCCTATCTGGATATCTGTCGGCGGGTCAAGGACACCTTTGGCGTGCCCACCTATGCCTATCAGGTGTCGGGGGAATACGCGATGATCCAGGCTGCCGTGCAAAACGGCTGGCTGGACGGGGAAAAGGTCATGCTGGAAAGCCTTTTGTGTTTTAAACGCGCGGGTTGTGACGGGATCCTCACCTATTTTGCACCCGTTGCGGCTCGGGCGATGGGGGCCTAGGCCGCAATCACCGGCCAACCCCCGCCAACGATGTATGTCGTAGGTGACAGACCGCGAAATACAGCCTATAGTAAAATGATCCAAAAGAGCGGGGCAAATCCCGCCATGGCATAAGAGGCACGACAGCATGACCAACACCACCCGGCGGAATTTTGCGCTCGGCGCGCTTGCCACCACCAGCCTTGCCGCCTGTGGCAACGGGATTGGCGGCAGCGGCGCATCAGCGATTGACGCGCGCGTCAGCAGCACCTTGAACTTCATGTATCAACAATACCCCGGGACGCGCACGCTCGCGAACGACGCGGCAGGCATGTTGATCATGCCGGTCGTGACCGAAATCGGGCTTGGGCTTGGCGGGTCGTTCGGACGCGGAGCGCTGCAGGTCGGGGGATCGACGGTGGACTACTACTCCGCCGCCGCTGCCAGTGCGGGCATCCAGATCGGCGCGCAACAATTCAGCCACGTCCTGTTCTTCATGACGCCGGACGCACTGCTTGAATTCCGGCAATCGCCCGGTTGGGCGGCTGGGGCCGACCTTGAATATGTCATCAATGACGCGGGCGAAATGCTGCGGGCGGATACCACAACGTCGCTGACGCCTGTCATCGCGGTGGTCTTTGCGCAGGCGGGCATCCGGCTTGGCGCGACGCTCGAAGGCACCAAATACACCCGGATCATTCCGTAACAGATTGGGCCGCAGCGGCACCCGCCATTTGCGGCCCATCTGCAAACTGCGACACCAAACGTCGCAACCGGGCAACCTTTTCACCCTTCCCCCCGTGACACTGCCCCAACAGTCACGAGGAGACGCCCATGAAAACCACCACCCGAGTCGCCGTGATCGGCGGCGGCGTTGTTGGATGTTCCGTCCTGTATCACCTGACCAAACTTGGCTGGTCGGACGTCATGCTGATCGAACGCAAGGAACTGACCTCGGGGTCCACATGGCACGCGGCGGGCGGGTTTCACACACTCAACGGCGATACCAACATGGCGGCGTTGCAGGGCTATACGATCCGGCTCTACCGCGAGTTGGAGGCGATCACGGGCATGTCCTGCGGCCTGCACCATGTGGGCGGCATCACCCTTGCGGACAATCAGGACCGGTTCGACATGCTCGTCGCGGAACGGGCCAAACACCGCTACATGGGACTCGAGACCGAGATTATGGGGCCCGCCGAAATCGCGGCATTGGCACCTATCGTCAACATGGACGGGATCGTCGGGGCGCTCTACGACCCACTTGACGGCCACCTTGACCCCTCCGGCACCACCCACGCCTATGCCAAGGCCGCGCGGATGGGCGGGGCCACCATTGAAACGCAGTGCAAGGTGATTGAAACCAACCAGCGCCCCGATGGCACATGGGATGTGGTCACCGAAAAAGGAACCATTCACGCCGAACACGTCGTCAACGCAGGTGGTCTGTGGGCGCGCGAGGTGGGGGCCATGGCTGGCGTCTATTTCCCGCTGCACCCGATGGAACACCAATACATCGTTACCGACGACATTCCGGACATCTACAACCTTGGTCGCGAACACCCCCACGTCATGGACCCCGCCGGAGAAAGCTATCTGCGGCAAGAAGGGCGCGGCCTGTGCATCGGGTTCTACGAACAACCCTGCCGGCCTTGGGCGGTGGATGGGACGCCGTGGGATTTCGGTCACGAACTCTTGCCAGATGACTTTGACAAGATCGGCGACAGCATTGAATTTGCTTACAAACGCTTTCCTGTTTTGGAACAGGCCGGGGTTAAATCGGTGATCCATGGGCCCTTTACCTTTGCGCCTGATGGCAACCCGCTGGTGGGTCCGGTGCCGGGCCTGCGCAACTATTGGTCGGCCTGCGGCGTCATGGCCGGGTTCAGCCAAGGGGGCGGCGTCGGCCTCACCCTTGCGCAATGGATGATCGAGGGAGAGGCAGAACGGGACGTCACCGGCCTTGACGTCGCGCGGTTCGGCAAATGGATCAGCCCCGGCTACACCCGTCCCAAGGTGGTTGAAAACTATCAAACCCGGTTCTCGGTCGCTTATCCGAACGAAGAGAAACCCGCCGCCCGGCCGCACCGCACCACGCCGATGTATGACATTTTCGACGGGCTGAACGCGGTCTGGGGACAGCAATTCGGGCTAGAGGTCGTCAATTACTTCGCGGCCCCCGGCGAGGTGCGCTATGAAACGCCGTCGTTCCGTCGCTCCAACGCCTGGGACGCGACCGCGCGAGAGGTGAAGAACGTCCGCCAAGCCGTTGGGATTAATGAGGTTCAGAACTTTGGCAAGTTTTCGGTCACCGGACCGAACGCCCGCGCATGGCTCAACCGGATCATGGCCGGACGCATCCCCAAACCCGGCCGGATGTCGCTGACCCCGATGTTGTCGCCCAAGGGGCGGCTCTGGGGCGATTTCACCGTGTCGTGCCTGTCGGACACGGAATTCCAGTTGACTGCCAGCTATGGCGCGCAAGACATCCATCACCGCTGGTTCCTTAAGAATGAACAAGACGGCGTAAGGGTCGAAAACATCAGCGATAAACGCACCGGTTTCCAGCTTGCCGGGCCAAAATCGCGGGACGTTCTGACCGCCTGCACCCGGGACGATGTGACCACGCTCAAATTCCTTGATGTGCGGCGCATGACCGTGGGACAGGTCAACTGCATCGTGCAACGGGTCAGTTACACAGGCGATCTGGGCTATGAGATTTTCTGCGATCCAATGGATCAACGCCAACTGTGGCACACGCTTTGGGCTGCGGGCCAACCTCTTGGCATGGCACCTTTTGGCATGCGGGCGATGATGTCGCTCCGGCTGGACCGGTTCTTTGGGTCGTGGCTGCGGGAGTTTTCGCCGGACTACACTGCCGCCGAAACCGGCATGGACCGGTTCATCGACTGGAAGAAAAACGACGATTGGGTGGGCAAGGCCGCCGCCTTGGCCGAACGCGAAACACCTCCGGCGCGAACCCTTGTCTCGTTCGAAGTGGACGCAGATGGCGCAGACGTCACCGCCTACGAACCGGTATTTCACGACGGCGATGTTGTCGGGTTCTGCACATCTGGCGGTTATTCGCACCACGCGGGCAAATCCATCGCCTATGCGCTGGTGCCCCGGTCGCTGGCTAGCCCGTCCTTGGCCGTGGACATTGAAATCCTCGGGTCGCGGCGTCCGGCGCGGGCCATCACGGTGCCGCTGTTTGATGCAGACGGGGCACAGTTGCGGGGCTAAGGGATGATCCCGATCCTAATCCTAGCGGCGGGCCTCTCCTCGCGGATGCGGGGGGCTGATAAACTGTTGGAAACGGTGGACGGCGTGCCGCTTCTTTGCCGTCTGGTCATGGCGGCCAATGCGGCCCACCTTGTGCCTTTTGTGGCCTTGCCCGCGCACAATCACCCGCGCGCCTTGGCACTTGACGGGGTGCCGCACTATCCTTTGGTCCTGCCGGGCTCGGCCGAAGGCATGGGGGGCACCCTGCGGGATGGGGTCGCAGCCTTACCACCGTGCCCGCGGTTTCTGATCGTGGCGGCGGACCTTCCGGGGCTGACAGCGCAGGATCTGACCGTGATGGCGGGGGCTGTGCCCGTGCCCGGGGGTATCGTCATCGCCACTGGGGCCAACGCGCAACTGGGGCATCCGGTCGTATTTGACGCGGCGCTGCGGCCCGGCTTTGCCACCCTTGGCGGGGATGACGGGGCACGGGCCGTGGTGCAGGCGCACAAGGCCCGGATGCAGACCCTCGCCCTGCCCCACGACCACGCCACGCGCGACCTCGACACACCCGAAGACTGGGCCGCGTTTCGGTCCGAAACCGGGCTTTAAGACGCTATCAACCGCGCCTCGTGCTTTTTCAACGCCTTGCGGGCGGCGGGGTAACCATCGACGGTTTCAGGTTGGGCCAATTCGGGGAACAGGGCCAAAATCTCGGCGCGCTGATCGGACCTCAACCCGTTCAGGGTATAGGTGCCGGGTTGGAAACTTTCGGTCCAGGCACCGTTGGACAGCACGACTTCGTGGCGGTCAAACAAAATATGGACATAGGCCACGCCAGCGGCGGCCTCCACCCGGTCAATCCCCGCGATATGGGTCAAATGCTTGGCCGCAACCAACACTTCGCTATCGCCAAACAACAGTTCGGCGGTTTCACCAGAAAACAACAGGCGGTGGTTCGGGGACACCAACAGATCGCGATCCGGCAGATTGGCCTGCAACGCGCCCGCACGAACCAACACCGGGTTGAACTCGGGGGATTGGGCCAATTCGGCTGCGGTCAGATCGCGGCGGCCCGCCCAACGGATGCGTTGGATACCATTGTCGCGGGTGAATACGGCGTCGCCTTCGGTCAATGTCTCGACGGCGCGCTCGCCTTTCGGGGTGGCGATCATCGTGCCGGGGGTGAAACAGGCAATGACATTCTCGATCTCGGAATACTCAATGCGGCGGATGATGTTGCCGTTTTCGTCCAGCAATTCAACGCGCCCGGCTTCGGGATCGTCGGGGTTTTCAATCAGGTTGAACCCCGCATAGGCCGTGCCCAGGCCCGCCAGCAGGTCGAGCGTGTCCACATCCGTGTCGTCGGCATCCTCGCCACCGACGATGACATGACTGCCGGCCCCTGCGATGGTGATGAAATCGGACCCGGTGCCACCAAACAGGCTGTCGTTATCCGGCCCGGCGGCCAGAACATCGGCACCCTCGCCGCCGAACAACCGGTCGTCGCCCGTGCCCCCGCTCAGGGTGTCGGCACCGTCGCCGCCTTCCAGCGTGTCTTGGCCCTGTCCACCGTCCAGTTGGTCATTGCCTTCGCCGCCGAACAGTTTGTCGTCGCCGTCGCCGCCCAAAAGGCTGTCGTCGCCGCCTTGGCCAAACAGGATGTCTTGCCCGGCCCCGCCATCAATCGTGTCATTGCCCGGCTCGATCGGGGTGACGACGCCATCGTCGATCAGGTCGCCGTTCATGGAGAACCCGGATTGGGTCGTGCGGGTTTCCAGCGTGAATTCGATGAAACTCCGGTCGTCAAACGATGCGCTGAACCAGGCATCCTGATCGGTCGGGTTGTTGCCTTCGGTGCCCGCCGCCGTGACGGAACCGGGCAGGTTCGTCACTGCCAGCGATGTATCGGCGGAGACGCCAAAGGCGTTGAAACTGGACGCGGCCAGCGTCACCGCCTCTTGGTCGCCCGGCGCATTGCGGTCCAAATCGTTGAACGTCGCGGTGGAATTCAGCGCGACAGGCTGGCCCGTCACCGGATTGAAAAACTCGAGCCGGAACGTCGCCTTTTCCCCGCCAAAGGACGCACCGGAACCAAATCCGCCGTTCAACAAGATCTCGGACCCGGTGTTGCCGGACATAACCACATTCAGATTGGGATCGGTGACGCTTACCAGAACCAAACGGCCCGATATGCTTGTGCCATCCTCCAGAAATGCGACGTCCTTGTAGACCGCGACATTACCGGGTTGGGCGTTGTTGTTGCCGAATGAATTGTCCGACACAAGGTTGGATGCCGACAGTTTCAGGGGCGTCGCAGCATTGCCGGGGGCCGTGCCCACACCGGCATCGCCATAGACGATATCGTCGCCATCGCCTGCTGAAATCTGGTCGTTGCCGCCTTCGCCGGAAATCGTGTCCTGACCATTCAGGCCAGACATCACATCATCCTCGGGTCCACCCTGAAGGACATCATTGTTCGGTGTTCCGGTAAACGTGGCCATTGTTAACTCCCTGACAGCGTGGGCACAAACGCCGATCCCCCGATCAGCACCGCCGTCATAACCGAACGGCACTCACCATGTAGGGGAAAAATGTGCGGTCGGCTACATCCGGTCCAATTTGCGCCTTATTTGCGCGAAATTAGGGTTAACAAAAAGCACTAGAGCCGCCAAATCACGCGATAGCACGGGTATTGTTTCTCAAACGGAAACGGGGACCCGAACTTGGGCCCCCGTCCTGCACCCCGGGCGAATCTCGCCCGGGCCACATCGTTGCATATTCCGTTATCTGACCAGCAAGCGGGCTTCGTGTTTCTTGAGCGACTTGCGGGCGGACTGGTAGGTTTCCAGCCCTTCCTTGGACGCCAGTTCGGGGAACAGTTCGAAAATCTCGTTCCGCTGGCTGTTACCAATCCCCTTGAGGCTGTAATCGCCGGGCTGAAAGCTTTCGGTCCAGGACCCGTTCGACAACACGACTTCGTGCCGCTCGAACATGAAGTGGACATAGGTGGTCTGCATCACATCAACCTGATGGATGCCCTTGGCCCCCAACAGATGCTTGGCAGCCGCCAACACTTCGCGCTCGTCAAAGTAGAGCTGGGTCATGTCCGATGCGACCAGAACACGGTGGTTCGGCGACACCAGCATATCCCGCTCGGGCAGGTCGTGGCCCAGCGATCCGGCCTTGATCAGGATCGGACGCAAATGCGGGTTCTGCACCAAATGCTTGCCCGACATTTCCTTGTGACCAACCCAGGCGATTTCCTGAATGCCGTTGTCGCGTGTGATGACCCGGTCGCCGACCTGCAGTTCTTCGACCAGACGCTCGCCCTTGGGGGTCGCAATGGTGGTGCCCGGCGTGAAACAGGGGATCACATTCTCGATTTCCGAGAAGGTCATCGTGGACCCGTCCACGAACGTGACAACACCGCTTTCGGGATCGCCATCGGTGTAGGTGATGAAATCGACGTTGGACCCGGTCAGGTCGAGGATGTCGGTATCGCCATCGTCGGGGTCTTCGCCGCCGGTGACCACATCGCCGCCATTGCCGCCGACAAACACGTCAGACCCAAAGCCGCCGAACTGGGCGTCATTGCCCTGCCCGCCAATGATGGTGTCGTCGCCTTCGTCACCCACCAGCTCGTCATCGTCCACGCCACCATCCAAGGTGTCGTCGCCAACGCCACCGAACAAGGTGTCATCGTCGTCCTTGCCATAGATCGTGTCGTCACCCGCACCGCCGAACAACGTGTCGTTGTTGTTGTTGGTGACAAGGTCGGGACCAAACGGGCCAGTGCCATCATCGGGGATATTCACCAGATCGGGCGCACTGTCGTCCAGACCGCCATAGATCAGGTCATCGCCGTCTTCGCCGTAGATCTCGTCGTTGCCTTCGCCACCGATGATTGTGTCATTACCGGTTCCAGCCTCGACAAAGTCATCGTCAAAGCCCACGTCGATAGTGTCGGCCCCGGTGCCGCCATAGACGTCATCATCATCGTCGCCGGTGGTGATGATGTCGTTACCTGCGCCACCATACACGGTGTCCAGATCGTTGGTCGGGTTGGTGTCGGCACCATAGACGCCCGGATAGGCAACATCGGGCAGCGGGTTCACATGGTTGCCGGCGTTGATGATGTCATCACCATTGCCGCCATCCACGATGTCGTTGCCGATGCCTGCGGTGATGCTGTCTTCGCCATCATCGCCATACAGGGTGTCGTTGCCTTCACCGCCTTGGATGCTGTCATCGGACGACCCGGCATAGACAAGGTCATCGCCCTTGCAGCCATCAATGACGTCGTCATTGTTGTCGCCATAGATGCTGTCGTTGCCATCGCCACCGGCAAGGCTGTCGTTGCCGCCGCCGCCGATGACCACGTCGTCCCCATTTCCACCGCGGATCACGTCATCGCCGGACTTGCCGTCCAGCGTGTCGTTGCCGATGCCACCGATGATGGTGTCCTCGTCACGACCGCCGGTGATGCTGTCATCGCCTTCGTCGCCATAGAGCGTGTCATTGCCGCCTTGGCCAAGGATCACATCGTCGCCCGTGCCGCCATACACCTCGTCCTCGCCGTCACCGGCCAGAATGGTGTCATTGCCGCCGAACCCGTAGATCAGGTCATCATTGCCGGTATCACCGGGAAGGATTGCGTCGTTATTGTCCACACGGTCGCCGTCAGGATCGCCAAGGTATCCGCCGTCGATGACATCATCGCCTGCGGTGCCCTCGACCGTTCCGTCCAGCGGGGCCTCACCCACGGTGACCGAATGGACGGCGCTGTCGGTGCCGCCGTTGCCGTCGGTGATCGTGTAGCTGATCGTGGCAACACCGGTGAACCCGGCCGCCGGGGTAAAGGTGACGGTGCCGTCGCCATTGTTGACCAAGGTGCCCTGTGCGGCGGGAACGCTGGCCGCGGTGACGGTAAGGGTATCGCCATCAACATCGGTGTCGTTGGCCAACAGGTCCACGGTCACCGCCGTGTTGAAATCGGTGGTGTCTGCGGCATCGACCGCATCCGGGCCGTCATTCACGCCGTCCACGGTGACCGCGACGGTGCCGGTGTCGGTGCCGCCGTTGCCGTCGTCCACGGTATAGGTGATGGTCGCCTCGCCGGAGAAGTTCTCGGCTGGGGTGAACACCAGCTTGCCATCGACAATCTCGACGGTGCCCTGATCGGCGGGCACGGTGGCCGAGGTGATGGTGAGCGTGTCGCCATCCGCATCGGTGTCGTTCGCCAGCACGTCGATGGTGACGGGGGCGTCTTCGTCGGTGGTGGCGGTGTCGTCATTGGCGACGGGGCCACGGTTGATCTCTTCACCACGGACCTGTTCGATCTCGGTAAAGGTGAAGGTTTCGCCGGTCGGCACGCCGTCGACATCCACGAACACAACCGTGCCGTTGATCCCGTTGCCGTTGCTGTCGGTGGTGACATTGTCCAGATAGAACGGACCCTTGCCAGTCAGATCCAGCACGTCAAAGTCGTTGCCGCCTGCGCCACCGTCCACGGTATCGCCAGCGCCGCCTTTGATGAGGTCGCGATCATTGCCGCCCGACAACAGATCGCTGCCGTCGCCGCCGTCCAGAACGTCGTCGCCCTCTTCGCCGAACAGCATGTCATCGTCGGCCCCACCGTTCAGGGCGTCATTGCCAGCCTGACCATGGATCCAATCCTTGCCGGTGCCACCGTCGGCAACGTCGTCGCCTGTGCCCATCCAGATTTCATCGTCATCCGCGCCGCCGTTGGCCGTGTCATTGCCGGACCCGCCATAGATCAGGTCGCGGCCTGCGCCGCCGTCGATGGCGTCGTTGCCCTCTTCACCGTCCAGAACGTCGTTGCCGGCATCGCCATAGATATGGTCGTCGTCTAAGCCGCCCCAGATGGTGTCGTCGCCATTGCCGCCATAGGACGTGTCCTTGCCGGTGCCTTGGTCGGCCCCGGTGGCGTCGTCGATGACGTCATTGCCGTCACCGCCATACACCACGTCATCGCCAGCCTGGCCCTGGATGTAGTCGTTCCCGGCGCCGCCATAGATCACGTCGTTGCCGTCGCCGCCGGTGATGACATCATTGCCAGCGGCCTCGGTCGTCGTGGTCGGCAGGGTCGAGAATTTCAGATCGCTGATACCGATTGTGCCGGAAATGGTGGCGCTGTCGCCGTTGTCGTGGATGATCTCAAGGCTCGCAATCGGGCCCGCGATGGTGACAGTCACGGTATCTTTGGCACCGGATCCTTCGATGTCCGGGCTGTAGTTGCCCGACCCTTCGATGGTGTTGCCATTGATAGTGTGGGGAAAGGTCACAACGAAATTGACCGGCACGATATTGCCATGCACGTCGCGGGCAATGACGGTGACCTTGTCATCCCAGCAGCTTGCCTTGGCGTCCACATCGAACAATTCGAACGACACGTTCTCAACCGGGGCCGAGAAGGTCGTGATGACCTTGGCTTCGGTGCTGGTGTTGTCGCTGATCAATTCGGCACCACCGGCGATGGTGCCCATATAGAAACTCTGGCCGTTGATGGTCGGGGTGGACACGGTGACGGTGATCGGGGTGCCGCCCACGTTGATCGTGTTGGCCCCGTCCAGATGGGCGGTCTGCCAGTCGAACACACCCGTGGCACCGGGAACTGTTGTGGACCCGGACGCGCTGTCGCCATAAATGGTGTCGTCGCCTGCGCCGCCATGCAAGGCGTCGTCGCCGCCGTTGCCTTCGATCTTGTCGTTGCCATTGCCGCCTTCGGCATGGTCATTGCCGGCACCGCCCGCAATCGTGTCGTGGCCTTCGCCGCCATACAGCTTGTCATGGCCGTCGCCGCCAAACAGGCTGTCGTTGCCGTCATCGCCGCGCAGAATGTCGTCGCCCGCTTCGCCATACAGCTTGTCGTCGCCCGTGCCACCAAACACATCGTCATTGCCGTTTCCGGCCCTGACGGTGTCGTGGCCAGCGCCCGCGCGGACGATATCGTCATTCGCGCCTTCACCGGCGAGGATCTGGTCATTGGCGTCGATGCGGTCACCTTGGGGGTCGCCGGTATAATTGATGTCGATCAGGTCGTTACCGCCCGTGCCATCGACATACCCATCCGGCTTGACCGGAGTGCAGTCATACCATGAACCCCAAGCGTCGCAGCCGATGATCTTCGTGTAGGTGCATCCGGCAGCCGGGTAACCCCAGTGCCAATACCCGCTGGTGTCGCACCATTTGTAAGATGTGTAAGACAAAGTCATCGCGCCGCTCCAATTACCCTGACGCCGTAGCGTCTATTCCCAAACCATCAGTCGTCGCAGCGGGATCATCCCCGTGCCACCACACCGGCCCGCATCACTGCAAGCCGCCTAAAACTGTCAGCATGGGTCAAGACCCCTCGCCGCAGACACCACATTTGCGTTCGTCGTCCCCGACGAACCCGACCGCCCCAATCGGCCGGAATGCCCCCCAGTTGGGCACGCTTCCGAATAGAGGCAACATCGTGTCAAAAAAAGGAAAAAGTGTTCGAAATGTGGAGGTATCGAGGGGAAAAACCGGGTCCGGGGACGTAATCCGCCAGCGCACCAAACACCCGCTTTTTCGCATTGTTTCGGGGGTCGCAACAAACACCTGCCCAAAAGGTAAGGTTTTGGAAAAGGTCGCGTGCCGACCCCTCAAAAACACCCCAAAATCGCGTTGTTTTGTTTCCATCCTGAAAAACCGGATTCCGTTAACCATTGGGTAACGTAGGGGCCACGGCGGCGTGTGCGGTTGTTCACGTTTGGGCACCAAAGCCCAATTTCGCGCCACATTGTCACGAACGATTCTCCCCGGTCAGGGGGAACCGAATCAAACTATGTCAATTTCAAGGAACTTGGGAATGGTACCGGTGGTCGGACTCGAACCGACATGACCTCTCGATCGGCGGATTTTGAATCCGCTGCGTCTACCATTCCACCACACCGGCACGCAGGCGCTCACTACCCGTCCCGCGCGGCGGCGTCAACGGATCAAAATGGGGTTACAGGCGGCTGGCCTGAAACGTGTCGCACATCGAAATATCGGCGTTGTCATACCCGCGCTGAAACCAGCGCTGGCGCTGTTCGGATGTGCCATGGGTAAAGGTATGCGGTTGCACCCTTTGGCCCGCATTGCGCTGCAACGTATCATCGCCGATCTGGCGGGCGGCGTTCAACGCCTCAGACAGGTCACCGCGTTCCAGCGTGTCGAACCGGGCATCAACGGCACGCGCCCAAACGCCGGAATAACAATCGGCCTGTAATTCGATGCGCACGGAAATCGCGTTCGACTCCGCCTCGGACGATTGGCTGCGCAACCGATTGGCCTGCCCCAATATGCCCAACTGATCCTGCACCGAATGGGCAACCTCGTGCGCCACGACATAGGCGCTGGCGAAATCGCCACCTGCGCCCAGGCGGCGTTCCATCGTGACAAAGAAATCGGTGTCCAGATAGATGTTCTTGTCACCCGGACAGTAGAACGGTCCGGACGCGGCCCCGGCCCCGCCACAGGCGGACTGCGTCGCGCCCTTGAACAATACCAGCGTCGGCGGAGTGTATGAACCGCCCACCTGCGCTTGAAATATCTCGGCCCAAATCTCCTCGGTATCGGCGAGCGTGACGGACACGAACTCGGCCGCGCGTTCATCCTCGGCAGTGACCTCGGCACCTTGGCCGCTGGAAATGCCGCCCTGGCCTGCGTCGTTCAGCAACGGGGTGACATCAATCCCCAGAAAATACCCGATGACGAGAATCGCAATGACCCCGACGCCGCCGATACTTCCGGCGGATGCGGTCCCGCTGCGCCGACGATCCTCAATATTCCGGCTGCCGCGCCGCCCCTGCCATTTCATCGGATACCCATTCACAACTCTGGCAACATGCTGACGCAGGTTTGATGCCATCGCAAGGTTGACGATACCGCCCGCGCATGGCCTAACACGAAAAAACAAGGCGCACAGGCAATGATCCGCAAACTCTACAACTGGACTCTGTCCCTCGCCCAAAGCCCGCATGCCATGTGGGCGCTGGCGGCGGTGGCATTTGTCGAATCTTCGGTGTTCCCGATCCCACCTGACGTGCTGATGATCCCGATGATCCTTGCGCGGCCCTCGCGGGCGTTCCTGATTGCGGCGGTGGCCACGGCGGCGTCAGTCGCGGGCGCGCTTTTGGGCTATTATATCGGGGCGGCTCTCTTTGACGCAGTCGGGCAACCCGTGCTGGATTTCTACGGCAAAGGCGGGGATTTCGAGGCGTTCAAACTGCGCTATAACGACTGGGGGGCATGGGCGGTTCTGGTGGCCGGGGTCACACCCTTTCCGTTCAAGGTGATCACGATCGCCTCCGGCGCCACGGGCCTCACGCTCTGGGTCTTTGTCGTGGCGGCGATCGTGGCGCGGGCGCTGCGGTTTTTCCTCGTGGCGGCCCTCTTGTATAAATTCGGAGCCCCGATCCGGGACTTCATCGAACGGCGGCTGGGGCTTGTCTTTGCCGTGTTTTGCATCCTCCTGATCGGCAGCTTTGCCTTGGTGAAATACCTATGACACGCACATCCTTGATCCTTCTTGCGGCTGGCGGTTCCTTGGCCCTTCTGGCCGGGGCCTTTGTGTTTCAGGCGCTGGGTTATCTGCCATGCGCCATGTGCCTGTGGCAGCGGTATCCACACGCTCTCGCCATCGGCATTGGGGCGGCGGCGCTGTTCATCCCCGGCCGGGTTCTGCCGGCACTGGGGGCCATGGCCGCGCTGACCACGGCGGGGATCGGCATGTATCACACCGGGGTGGAACGCAAATGGTGGGACGGCCCGGCCAGCTGCACCAGCGCGGGGGGCTTGGACGGCTTGGCAGGCGGGGACCTTCTTGCGCTCGACGGTCCCAAACTGATCCTGTGCGATCAGGTCAGCTGGGAATTCCTGATGCTCTCGATGCCCAGTTGGAACGCGATCTTTTCACTCGTGCTGTTCGGTCTCTGGATCATGGCAGCCCGCAAGGTTTGATGCGCAGCTACCTGCGGGCAGCCTTGCGGGTGGACAACAACAAACTGGTTTCGCTGCGGGTAACGCCTTCCATCCGGCGAATGGCAAACAGCACCTCGTCCAGCGCCTCAAGGGTCTGCGCGCCAATCTCGGCGATCAGATCCCAGGTGCCATTGGTGGAATGCACGGCGGTCACCTGCGGCAACCCGGCGATCCGCTGCATGATACGTTCGGTGCCCCGGCCCTCGATCCCCAGCATCATCAACCCTCGCACCGGGCTTGGGGCAACATCGGCGCGGGTCAATACGGTGAACCCGACCACTTCGCCTTGATCCATCAAACGGGCCATCCGGGCGCGCACGGTGGTTCGGGTCACGCCCAGATCAACGGACAATTCCGACAGCGACGCGCGGCCATCGCGTTTCAACAGGGCCAACAGGCGGTGATCCAGATCGTCCATTTTCACTATCCATTTCGGGCAACTCTTGCGCGTTATGCACGAAAATGGGCATGGCTCCATCCCCAATCCGGCGCAATACTGCGGCCATGACACACACACATTGCATCTTGATCGGCGCCCCTCTCGATTGTGGCAAACGGCGGCGCGGCTGTTTGATGGGGCCGGACGCCTACCGCACGGCGGGCTTGGCCGAGGCGATCCTCGCCCTTGGCCACACTGTCACGGACATCGGCAATCTGCGGCCAGACGCAGTGACGGCCCCTGCCCCGCGCAATCCTGCGGTGCATGCGCTGGCTGAAAACATCGGCTGGACTCAGGCGCTCATGCGGGCGGCACAGGACGCGGCCCCGAACGGGTTGCCGATTTTCCTTGGGGGGGATCACGCGCTGGCGCTGGGGTCCGTGGCGGGCATGGCGGCCCATGCGCAATCGGTCGGGCGGCCCCTGTTCGTGCTATGGCTGGACGCGCACAGCGATTTCCACACGCCCGACACGACGGACACGGGCAACCTGCACGGAACCCCCGTGGCCTATGTCACCGGGCGGCCCGGCTTTGACGGCTTTCCGGCGCTGGTGGCGCCCGTGCCAGTCGAAAACGTCTGCATGATCGGGCTGCGGTCGGTGGATGAAGCAGAACGCGAGGCGCTCGAGGCGCTCGATGCGACCCTCGTGGACATGCGGACAATCGACGAAGTGGGGATCAGGACACCGCTTGCGGCGTTCCTTGACCGGGTAGCAACGGCCAACGGCCTGCTGCACGTCTCGCTGGACGTGGATTTCCTTGATCCGTCCGTGGCACCTGCGGTCGGCACCACGGTTCCGGGCGGGGCCACAGTGCGCGAAGGCCACCTTGTGATGGAAATGCTCTGTGACAGCGGGCTGGTCTGTTCGCTCGATCTGGTCGAACTCAACCCGTTTCTGGATGACCGGGGCAAAACCGCGTCGCTCATGGTGGACCTGACGGCGTCCTTGCTGGGGCGGCGGGTTTTCGACCGCCCCACGCGGAGCTTTGCATGACCCCGCACCTGCATCCGCAACCCGGCAAAAAGGCGCTGGTGCCTTTCGTGTCCGTCGCCAACATGATGGCGCTGGTGCATCACATCGGTCTGGAACCCATGCTGACCGACCTAGCCCACGAGATCGAGGAGGATTTCCAACGCTGGGACCTCTTTGACAAAACGCCGCGCGTGGCGTCCCACTCGGATGTGGGGGTGATCGAACTCATGCCCACGTCGGACGGCGAACACTACGGGTTCAAATACGTCAACGGGCACCCCAAGAACATGAAGGAAGGGCTGCAAACCGTTACAGCCTTTGGTCTTTTGGCGGATGTGCAAACGGGCTATCCGCTGCTTCTGTCGGAAATGACGCTGCTGACGGCCCTGCGGACGGCGGCGATGTCCGCGCTGGCGGCGCGGTATCTGGCCCCCGAAAACGCGACAACTATGGCGATGATCGGCAACGGCGCGCAATCTGAATTCCAGTGTTTGGCGTTCAAGGCGGTTTGCGGGATCACCACGGTCCGGCTCTATGACATTGACCCCGCGGCAACGGCCAAATGCGCGGCGAACCTCGCGGCATCAGGGTTAACCGTGGTGTCCTGCGCCTCGGCGCAATCCGCGATCGAGGGGGCGCAGATCGTGACCACCTGCACCGCCGACAAACAATGCGCGACCATCCTCACGGACAACATGATCGGCCCCGGCGTCCACATCAACGCCATTGGCGGCGATTGTCCGGGGAAAACGGAACTGCACCGCGACATCCTGCTGCGGTCCACCATCTTTGTGGAATATCCGCCGCAAACGAGGGTAGAAGGGGAAATTCAACAACTGGCCCCCGACCATCCCGTGACCGAACTCTGGCAGGTGATGACGGGCAAGGTGCCGGGGCGCACGAACGCGCAACAGATCACGCTGTTTGACAGCGTCGGCTTCGCGGTCGAGGATTTCTCGGCCCTGTTCTACGTCTATCAGAAAATCCGGGGGACAGCGTTCTACAACGATCTCGATTTGCTGGCAGACCCGGACGACCCGCGCGACCTTTTCGGGATGCTTCGCCGCGCGGTTTAGGGGCGATTCAGGGCTTGTCGCGACCGCGCGCGGCACGCCCCGCGCCCATGCCGGTCATGAACGCCTCGATCAACGCGGCCACAGGAACCTCCTGCCGGATCGGGGGCGGTGTTACAGGGCGGCGGATTGCGGACACCATCATCACGATGGCGCCAAACGCCAACAATCCCGCGCCCAACGCAAACGATGCGGCGGCCGGACCCCAAACCGGGGCCAGCGCCAACCAGACGCCCGCCACCACGAACCCAAGCCCGGACAGGACCAGAACGGCGGCGATCAACGCCACCGCAATCGCCACCGCCCCGGCCCGCAGGCCCGTGGTCACGCGGTCACCCATCATGGACAGGATCGCGCCCATTCAACGGCGGCCCATCACCAATCCGGCCAAAAACCCGACACCAACCGCAATCGCAACGGACGACGCCGGTTGACGGCGGACCATGTCAAGCGCCTCGTCGGCCTTTTCGCCCGCCACATGGGCATAATGGATACCGTCCGCCTTCAGATGGGCGGCAGTGTCCTGCACGGCGGCCTTGGCATCTCGCGCCTTGGACGCGCCCATCGTCGCCAGCATCCGGCCCATATCGGCCATATCCTGCCGCAGGGTGTCCAACTGCTCGGACAATTCTTCGCTCGTCATGGTCTTGGATTTTGTATCAACAGCCATTGCGGCCTCCTGTTTGGGTCGGAATGACCCTTACCCATAACGTAGGGAGTGCGGACCCGTTCCCCTAATCTCCAAAACACCGCCCGGCGTTAATCCGCCACATGGGGCGATGTGTTGCCAGGTTCGGGGCCGCTCGCCGTTCCAGCCCGGGAACCAGATTAAAACACTGCCAATCCAACAGGTTGACGCACAAAACACCCCATGCAGATAGGTTGATGCCGTTCTGCGTTGCACCCCATATCCGGGGTCTGTTATACCGTATCGAACAAGATATTGATTGCCCTCGAAAAACAGGCGGACAACGTGAGCGACACCCCGGAAACCCCTGATAACGAAGAAAAACCAGCGCCGCAGCGGGCTGTGCACCTTGGCCCCACGATCTCGATCGTGGACGAGATGAAGACGTCGTATCTGGACTATGCGATGTCCGTGATCGTGTCGCGGGCCATCCCGGACCTGCGCGACGGGCTCAAACCCGTGCACCGCCGCATCCTCTATGCCATGCACGAGGTCGGCAATACGCCCGACAAACCCTACCGCAAATCCGCGCGCCCCGTGGGCGACGTGATGGGGAAATACCACCCCCACGGCGACAGCGCGATTTACGAGGCACTGGCCCGCATGGCGCAGGATTTCTCGATGTCGCTGCCGCTCTTGGATGGTCAGGGGAACTTTGGCTCGATGGACGGTGATAACCCCGCCGCCATGCGCTACACCGAGGTGCGGATGGACAAACCCGCCACCTTCCTTTTGGCGGACATCGACAAAGACACCGTTGATTTCCAAGACAATTATGATGGCAAGGACCGGGAACCAACGGTTCTTCCGGCGCGCTTCCCCAACATGCTGGTCAACGGCGCGGGCGGCATCGCGGTTGGCATGGCCACCAACATTCCGCCCCACAATCTGGGCGAGGTGATCGCGGCCACGCTGGCGCTCATCGAAAATCCGGACCTGACCTCCGAAGACCTGATCGAACACGTCCCCGGTCCCGATTTCCCCACCGGGGCCTTGATGCTGGGCCGGTCGGGCGCGCGCAAAGCCTATCTGGAGGGGCGTGGCTCGGTCATCATCCGGTCCAAAACCCACATCGAAGAACTGCGCAAGGACCGCTGGGCGATCATCGTCGATGAAATCCCTTATCAGGTCAACAAATCGGCCATGATCGACAAAATCGCCGAGGCCGCCCGCGACAAACGGATCGAAGGCATCGCGCATGTGCAGGACGAAAGCGACCGCAACGGTGTGCGGGTCGTGATCGAACTCAAACGGGACGCGACGGCGGACGTGGTCCTGAACCAACTCTATCGGTTCACTCCGATGCAGACCTATTTCGGATGCAACATGCTGGCCCTCAACGGTGGCCGTCCGGAACAACTGACCCTGCGCAGTTTCCTCACCAATTTCATCGACTTCCGCGAAGAAGTTGTGGCGCGCCGCACCGCCTTTGAACTGCGCAAGGCGCGCGAACGGAGCCACGTTCTTTGCGGTCTCGCCGTTGCAGTCTCCAACGTGGACGAAGTCGTGGCAACCATCCGCGCCTCTGCCGATGCGGCCGATGCACGCGAAAAACTGATGACGCGGCGCTGGCCTGCGGGTGCCATCGCGGAATACATCCGCCTGATTGACGATCCGACCCACACTATCAACGACGACGGCAGCTATAACCTGAGCGAGGTGCAAGCCCGCGCGATCCTCGAACTCCGCCTCCAGCGGCTCACGCAGCTTGGCGTGAAAGAGGTGACCGACGAGCTCCAAGACCTTGCAGGCCGGATCAAGGAATATCTGGCCATCCTCGCCTCGCGCGAACGGATCATGGGCATCATCTCGGACGAACTGCGCGAGGTGCGGGACCTGTTCGCGGTCCCCCGACGCACCGAAATCGTCGATTGGGCGGGTGACCTCGACGACGAAGACCTGATCGAACGCGAAGACATGGTCGTGACCGTCACCTCTGGCGGCTACATCAAACGCACGTCGCTTGCCGAATTCCGCAGCCAGCGGCGCGGCGGCAAGGGCCTGTCGTCGATGCAGACCAAAGAAGAGGACGTGGTGACCACGCTTTTCGTGGCCAACACCCACACCCAACTCTTGTTCTTCACGACCGATGGCATGGCCTACAAACTCAAATGCTGGCGCCTGCCACTGGCCGGGCGCACGGCCAAAGGTAAGGCGATCGTCAACATCCTGCCGATTCCGGGCGGCGTCTCCATCGCCGCAATCATGCCCGTGGACCGTCCCGAGGCGGAATGGGACGACCTGCAAATCGTGTTTGCGACCTCGCTGGGAACGGTTCGCCGCAACCGGCTGTCGGAATTCACCAACGTGAACCGGGCCGGCAAAATCGCGATGAAGTTCGAAGGCGAAGACGAAGGGAATTCGCTCATCAACGCCCGCATCGCGTCCAACGATGACGACGTAATGCTGGTGACCAGTTCCGGGCGGGCCATCCGCTTTCCGGCGACCGATGTGCGGGTGTTCAACTCGCGGTCGTCCACGGGCGTCCGGGGTATCCGTCTGACGGGGGATGACACCGTGGTGTCCATGTCCATCCTGCGCCATTTCGACGCCGAAGCGTCCGAGCGTGAAGCTTACCTCAAGATGCGCCGGGCCATGGCCGGGCTCGCCGACGATGCCGAGGTCGAAGCAGACGACGATGAAGAAACGGTAACACCGGGGGCCATCAGCCCACAACGCTATGCGGAAATGTCGGCGGCCGAAAACCTGATCCTGACAATCACCGCAAAGGGCAATGGCAAACTGTCGTCCAGCCACGATTATCCGGTGCGGGGACGCGGCGGCATGGGTGTCGCGGCCATGGACAAGGCAATGCGCGGCGGCACCTTGGTGTCGTCCTTCCCGGTGGAACTGTCCGAACAGATCATGCTTGTGACCTCAACCGGGCAATCCATCCGGGTTCCGGTTCAGGGCATCAGCTTCCGCTCGCGCAGTGCGGGCGGGGTCAAGGTGTTCGACACCGCCAAAGGCGAAGAAGTGGTCAGCGTCGCCTGGATCGCAGAACAGGACGACGAATCGGCACCCACCGAATAGCGGCAGGGCCATGGGCCGCCCCGGTTATGGGGCAGCTCACAACACACGCATTCGCCCTCTGTGCATTTTCCAACAGTCAGCCGCGCATTTTCATGACTTATGTGCGCGACGTTCAAACGGTAGGTCACCGCCAGCGCCACTTCCGGCCATTGGAAAGTCCCTGACATGAACTCGCCTATCATCCCCCTCGTCGCCCGCATCTTCCTTGCGTTGATCTTCATCATTTCCGGCATCGGCAAACTTGGCGATGTGGCCAGCTTCACCGGCTTCATGGTGTCGGGCGGTATTCCGGCCATTTTCGCATGGCCCACCATCGCGCTTGAAATCCTCGGTGGCATCGCGCTGCTGGCCGGGTTCCAGACGCGCATCGTTGCGCTGGCGCTGGCCGGGTTCACGCTGCTGGCGGGCTTGCTCTACCATTTCGACCCCGCCGACCAGATGCAGATGACCAGCTTCCTGAAAAACGTGGCGATCACCGGTGGCCTTCTGCTGTTGGTCTCCGGTGGTGCCGGTCGGTTGTCGGTTGACGGCCGTATGGGCAAATAACACGACCAAAAGGGGGGTCGCCTGCGTGGCCCCCTTTTTCCAAAAACCAAACCGACGCGATACCGTTGGGATACCGACGCAATATCCAAACGGCAAAACACCCCCTTTCCCCGCCTCTGCGTTCGCCCTAAATACGGGGCATGACACAAACACTTCACATCATCGGTGGCGGCATGGCCGGATCCGAGGCCGCATGGCAAGCCGCCCAAATGGGCGTCCCCGTCGTCATCCACGAAATGCGACCGCACGTTGAAACCTTCGCGCATCGCACTGGAAACCTTGCAGAAATGGTGTGTTCAAACTCGTTCCGCTCGGACGACGACGAACAAAATGCGGTGGGGTTGCTGCATTGGGAAATGCGGCAGGCGGGCGGGATCATCATGGAAATGGCAACCCGGCACAGGCTTCCGGCAGGTGGTGCGCTCGCCGTGGACCGCGACCCCTTTGCCGCGAGCGTCACCGCCGCACTGCACGCTCATCCACTTATTTCTGTTTCTTATGAAGAGGTTACATCGCTTCCCTCGGACGGGCACTGGATCATCGCCACCGGCCCCTTGACCTCTGCGGGCCTTGGTGTGGCAATCCAATCCGAAACCGGAACCGACGCGCTCGCCTTTTTCGACGCCATCGCCCCCATCGTGTATTTCGACAGCGTGAACATGGATGTCGCCTGGATGCAGTCGCGCTATGACAAGGGCGACACCCCCGAAGAACAGACCGCCTACCTGAATTGTCCAATGGACAAAGCGACTTATGACGCGTTCATCGACGCGCTTCTGGCCGCCGACAAGACGGAATTTCACGAAGGCGAAACCGCAGGCTACTTTGACGGCTGCTTGCCCATCGAGGTGATGGCAGAACGCGGCCGCGAAACGCTGCGTTTTGGCCCGATGAAACCGGTGGGGCTGACCAATGCCCACGATCCGTTGACCAAGCCCTATGCCGTCGTCCAACTGCGGCGGGACAACGCGCTTGGCACGCTTTACAACATTGTCGGCTTTCAAACCAAGATGAAGTATGGCGCGCAAAAGACTGTTTTATCTATGATACCCGGTCTTGAATCTGCCGAATTCGCGCGCCTTGGCGGGATCCATCGCAACACCTTCATCAACTCGCCGACGTTGCTGGACCACCAGATGCGCCTGAAATCACGGCCCAACATCCGCTTTGCCGGACAAATCACGGGCGTCGAAGGCTATGTAGAAAGTGCGGCGATGGGTCTTTTGGCCGGGCGCATGGCGGCAGCTGAAATCCTCGGACACGCCTTTGCACCGGTTCCCGCAACAACCGCCATGGGCGCGCTGATCCACCACATTACGGGCGGAGCCGAAGCAAAGACGTTCCAACCGATGAACGTCAATTTCGGCCTGTTCCCTCCGCTGGACGGGGTCCGGGGTGGCCGTCGCGGCCGCAAAGACCGCTACAAAGGCTACACAGACCGCGCCAAGGAAGACTGGCTGAACTGGTTGAACCCGCTGTCACAAGCCGCTGAATGATAACACGTTTTGCCCCGTCGCCCACGGGGCCGCTGCATCTGGGTCACGCGTTTGCAGGCTTTGTGGCGCATGATATGGCACGGGCAGCAGGCGGGCAATTTGTGTTGCGGATCGAAGACATCGACGCCACCCGCGCACGTCCTGAATGGGAGGCGCTAATCTACGATGATCTCCACTGGCTTGGCCTGGAATGGCCAACCCACGTCTTGCGCCAATCCAGCAACCTCCCCGCCTACACCACGGCATTGCGCGAACTGTGGGATATGGGCCTCCTCTATGTTTGCACCTGCAATAGGCGGGACATTCAGGCGGCGGTCACGGCCCCGCAAGAAGGCACCGCTGCGACAGGCCCGGATGGTCTGATCTATCCGGGCACCTGTCGCACCAAACCGCGCGACGCGGTGTTCCCGCTTGGATCGACACTTCGTCTTGACATCAACAAGGCAGTGCAGGTCATTGATATAGTTTTAAATTTTGTTGAGACCGGAAACTGCCACGGCATTCCACAAGGACACATTGCCACCACGCCAGACCACTATCGCACGGCCATCGGCGATGTCGTCTTGGCGCGACGGGATATGGGGGCGTCCTACCACCTCGCCGTGGTCATCGACGATGCCGCCCAAGGGGTCACGCATGTCACCCGCGGGGCCGACCTGTTTGAGGCTACGCGCATCCATGTCCTGCTGCAACGGCTGTTGAACCTGCCCACACCCGTCTACCACCATCACCGCCTGATCCGGGACGACCACGGCAAACGGCTGGCGAAACGGGACGATGCACGGGCAATCGCAACGTACCGTGCGGACGGTGCGACGCCTGCGGAAATACGCAAGTTGGTGGGGCTTTAGCCCTCCATCGGCGGCATCAACGTCACCTCGACGCCGTCGCGGACTTCGGTGTAAAAACAAGTGCGGCGGTTGGTGTGGCAGGCAGGGCCGGTCTGGCGGACCTCAACCAACAAACAATCGCGGTCACAATCCACCTTGAACGCCACCAATTCCTGCACATGGCCAGATGTTTCGCCCTTGACCCAGAACGCCTGCCGGGACCGCGACCAATAGGTCACGCGTCCGGTCACCAACGTGCGTGCCACGGCCTCGGCATTCATCCACGCCATCATCAGAACCTCGCCCGATGCGGCATCCTGTGCAATAGCGGGGATCAAACCATCGGCGGTATAGGTCAGGCTGGCAGGGTCAAACGCCATCGGATTATCCTTTTGCAAACGGGCGGCACGCCCTATCTAAAAGAACAGACATCAAAGGGCAAACGCGTGAGCACCGATACCGACCTCATCAAACTTTATTCGCAGCGGATCCTCGCCCTTGCCGCCGATATGCCGCGGACCCGGCGGCTTGAGGCGCCCACGGCCACGTCGCGCAAACGCTCGCCGCTGTGTGGGTCCACGGTGACGGTGGATATCGTTGTGACAGACGGGGTCATCACGGACTATGGCCAGGATGTAAGAGCCTGCGCCTTGGGTCAGGCGGCGGCGTCGGTAGTCGGGTCAGCCATCGTGGGGTTGCGGCGGGAACAGGTTCAGGCAGGGCGCGATGCGCTGGTCGCCATGCTGCGGGAAAACGGCCCGCCGCCGGGGGCCCCATTTGATGGCCTCGCCGTTCTGGAACCGGCACGAGAGTATAAAAACCGCCACGCGTCCATCCTGCTGGCCTTTGACGCCACCTTGGACGCGTTGGCACAGTCCGCCGCCGTCAAAACCGCCTGACATAAAAAAAACCGCCGCGCATCCCTTGGGATGGCGGCGGCAGTCAGGAAGCATGTCGCGTGGGACCCTGATCCGGAAAAAACACGAGGGCAGGCAAACCCCGGTATCTGCGACCCGCGCGGCGTCTGGACATAGACAGGCGGGTCAAGGGACCATCGCAAAGTTGGGACAGGCGATGCAGCGGATCAGGCGCGGAAACTCCCGGGCAGTTCAAAAAATCGCAGGCAACATCAACCCGCCATACAGCATCACGATCAATGCAACCGCGCCCATCATATCGCCGACAATCGTGTCGCGGCTGCGGACGAACGTTTCCTTGATATCTTTGGCCATGATCGGGTCCTTTCGGGTGCGATGCTGTTTGTTGCCCATTTGTTCCCATATTGCGCCGAACCTGTAAAGAACTTTTTAAGAACATTAGTGAACATTTTGGAACATCTGTCGGCGCGATATGCCTAACCAACTGATATCAAACGAATTGCCTTGTCCTGTTCCATCAACCAAAGCAACAGCCGGGTGGCCTGCCCGCGCGGCTCCGTTAACCCCGGATCAACGGTCAACAGGGTGCGGGCATCGCTTTGTGCCACTTGCATCAAAGCGGCCTGCCGTTCCAGATCGGCAATCCGGAACCGGGGCAAACCCGATTGGGCGGTGCCAATGACATCGCCTGCGCCGCGCATTTCCAGATCTTCCTGCGAAATGCGGAACCCATCCTCGGTCTCGCGCAAAATCTCCAGCCGCTTGCGCCCGGTTTCGGACAACGGCGGCTGATACATCAGCAAACAGGTGGACGCCGCAGCCCCCCGGCCAACCCTGCCCCGCAACTGGTGCAATTGCGCCAGCCCGAAACTTTCGGCGCGCTCAATCACCATGATGGACGCATTTGGCACGTTCACGCCGACCTCGATCACGGTCGTGGCCACCAGCACCTTGGTGTCGCCCGCCACAAACCGGGCCATGGCGGCGTCCTTGTCGGCGGGGGGTAACTGGCCATGCACCAACCCCACAACGCCGTCGCCCAAAACGGCGCGCAGCCGCTTGAACCGATCTTCGGCGGCGGTCATGTCGCTGACCTCGCTTTCCTCGACCAGCGGACACACCCAATAGGCTTGCCGCCCCTCGGTCACGGCATGGCGCAGCTTGGCCACCACCTCGTCAATCCGGCCCGTGGACACCAGAGCAGTTTGGACAGGGGTGCGACCGGGGGGCTTTTCGTCCAGAACGGACACATCCATGTCACCATATTGGGCAAGGGCGAGGCTGCGCGGGATGGGGGTCGCGGTCATCACTAACACGTCAACAGCGCGGCCCTTGGCACCCAGCTCCATCCGTTGGGCCACGCCAAACCGGTGCTGTTCATCAATAACGGCAAGGCGAAGATCGGCAAAATCCACGCCCTTCTGGAACACGGCATGGGTGCCCACAAGGATCTGGATATAGCCCCGCGCAAGGGCGTGCAGTTTAGCAGCGCGCTCGGCCCCCTTGTCGCGGCCCGTCAAAATCTCCAGAACCACGCCCGCCGCCTCGGCCAAGGGGCGCAATCCATCCAGATGCTGCCGGGCCAGAATTTCGGTCGGGGCCATCATGACACCTTGGCCGCCAGCCTCGACCACATTCAGCAAGGCCATCAGGGCAACCAGCGTCTTTCCGGACCCCACATCGCCTTGCAGCAGCCGGTTCATGCGGGCGTCGGTCGCCAAATCCTCGGATATCTCGGCCATGCTGCGCAACTGGGCGGCGGTAGGTTGATAGGGTAAGGCGGCCAACACCTTTGCGCGCAACCGCCCGTCGCCCCGGCTTGGCGCACCGGGGGCACGGCGGACCTGCATCCGGGCGAGCGCGAGGGTCATCTGATGGGCGAACAATTCGTCATAGGCCAACCGCTGGCGGGCCGGGTCATGCGGGGACAAATCAACGGTGGACAACGGGGCGTGGGCCTGTCGCACGGCGTCAGCCCACCCCGGCCACCCCTCACGGGCCATCAGCGCGGGGTCGATCCATTCGGGGACATCCGGAACGCGGGTCAACGCCGCGCGGGTCGCCTTCCACATCAGCTTTTGGGTGATGCCAGCCGTCAACGGATACACGGGCTCATAGGTCGGCAGATCGTTGGCGTCGTCCAGCGTTGAAATATGGTCGGGATGGACCATCTGGGCGATACCGTCGAACAACTCAATCTTGCCGGATACCACACGGCGCTGCCCGGTCGGCAACTGCTGACGCAGCCATTCGCCCTTGGCATGAAAGAACACCAGCAGAAATTCCGTTTCAGAATCCGTGACATGCACGCGATACGGGCGTCCTTTGGCGGCGTTGGGCTGATGCAAACCCACGGTGACCTCGACCGTGACCACGGCGGGGGCAATGACCTCGCGGATAGTGGCGCGGCGGCGACGGTCAATCCCGGAATGGGGCAAGGTAAACAACAGATCGCGGGGTTTTTCGATACCCATCTGGGTGAGGTGTTCGGCGGTCTTGGGGCCCACGCCATCCAACCCGGTCAACCCGGCAAACAAGGGAAACAGGATATCCGGACGGCCCGTCATCTGACCCGTCATGCCGCGCCGATCAGGGCCAGCCAGCCGTTTTCGTCCAGGGTCAACACGCCCAATTCTTCGGCTTTGCGGGCCTTGGACCCGGCACCCGGCCCGGCGACCAGGATATCGGTCTTGGCGCTCACGGACCCGGCGACCTTTGCGCCCAACGCCTCGGCGCGGGCCTTTGCCTCGGCGCGGGTCATCTTTTCCAAGGTGCCGGTGAACACTACGGTTTTTCCGGCCACGGGGCTGTCAACGGCGGCGCGCATCACGGCAGGCTGCACATCCAATTCGGCGACCAATCGGTCAATGGACGCGCGTTCGGCCGTCTGTTGCATTGTCGTGACAACACTCTGGGCAAGGGTGGCACCTACACCGTCAATATTGATGAACTCCTCCCATTCGGGACCCGCCCCAACCGTTGCATGGGTCATCGCAGCCTCAAACGCGGGCCAGGTGGCATAATGTGTGGCGATCACGCCGGCGCTGGTTTCCCCCAGATGCCGGATACCAAGGGCGAACAGCAGCCGTTGAAGCGGAATTTTGCGTTTTTCCTCAATGGCTTCGAAAAGGTTTTTAACGCTACGTTCGCCAAACCCGTCGCGGTTGCGAAGCTTGGCGATATTGGCAGCATCACGGGTCGCCAATGTGAAAATATCCGCCGGTTCCCGGATCGGCAGCACGGGATCGTCAAAGAACATCTCGATCTGCTTTGCGCCTAACCCTTCGATATCAAAAGCACCCCGGCTGACAAAATGCTTCAACTTTTCAACAGCTTGCGCGGGGCACGTCAAACCACCGGAACAGCGGCGGACGGCATCGCCGGATTCGCGCACCGCGGCGGACCCGCACCTTGGGCAAACCTGAGGAAATATATATGGAACAATGTCTTGCGGGCGTTTGTTCAGGTCAACATCGGCAATCTTCGGGATCACGTCGCCAGCGCGATACACCTGCACCCAGTCGCCAATGCGGATATCCTTGCCGCCCCGGATCGGCACGCCGTCGGCCCCCAACCCTGCAATGTAATCCTCGTTGTGCAATGTGGCGTTGGACACCACAACTCCGCCCACCGTCACCGGACGCAAGCGCGCCACCGGGGCCAGCGCGCCGGTGCGCCCGACTTGAATGTCGATGGCCTCCAACACGGTCCACGCCAATTCGGCCGGGAATTTGTGCGCAATCGCCCAGCGGGGGGTCGATGACCGGAACCCCAGCCGCCGCTGCAACTCCAGATCGTTCACCTTGTAAACGACGCCGTCAATGTCATAGCCCAAGGTCGCGCGCTGCGCCTCGATCGCGGCATAGTGGGCCAGAACCTGTTGCGGCCCCGAACACAGCGCCGTCAACGGATTGGTTTGAAACCCAAATGCGCCCAGTCGGTCAATCGCGCCCTTTTGGGTTGCGGCCAACGGTTCCGAAACCTCGCCCCAGGCATAGGCGAAAAACCGCAGCGGGCGCGCGGCTGTGATCGCCGCATTCAACTGTCGCAACGACCCAGCGGCGGCATTGCGCGGATTGGCAAAGGTTTTGCCACCGGTTGCGGCCTGCCGGGTGTTCAATGCGGCAAAATCCGCGTGGGACATATAGACCTCGCCGCGCACCTCCAAAATCGTCGGGGCATCCATCAACACTGTTGGAATATCGTCAATGGTGCGCGCGTTTTGCGTTACATTCTCACCAGTTTCACCGTCGCCGCGCGTGGCCGCCTGTGTCAGCACACCGTTTTCGTATCGCAACGACAGCGACAGCCCGTCGATCTTGGGTTCCGCCGTAAACTCCAGCGGGGCGTCCGCCCCCAGCCCAAGGTATTTGCGCACCCGGTCATCAAAATCGGCCACATCGTCCGCATCAAATGCATTCTCAAGGCTCAACATCCGGACTGCATGGGCCACCTTGCCGAATCCTTCGGCGGCGGCGGCACCCACCGCGTCACTAGGCGAATCGGTGCGTTTCAGATCAGGAAACTGGGCCTCGATGGCGGCATTCCGGCGTTTCAGGGCGTCATACTCGGCATCGCTGATGTCCGGCGCGTCATCGGTGTGATAAGCGCGATTGGCCCGGGAAATCAAATCTGACAGGGCTGCCAGTTCCGCACGCGCGGCCTCCTGCGTCAGGTCGGACACCGCGACCGCACCACCGCCGATATGGGCGCGCAACACAGGGGCCACTTGCCCGCCTGTCACACCTGTATCCGTGCCGCGTGTGTCATCCCCATCTTGCACCACGTTCCGCACCCCTTGCCAGCGACCAGACGGACAGCGCTTGGCACCCGTCTACGCTGTTCTAGGCCGAGGTCTCGCGCCCGTCCAGTAGGGGGACCGGTGTGTAAATACTGGCCGCGTGAGTGGTGGCCGGGCGCGAGTGCCGCGCAGGGAAACGTCAGGCGCCAATCGCCAGTTTCTCTGCGTTGCGGGCGGGTTCCGGGTCCCGCAGGACATAGCCCCGGCCCCAGACCGTTTCGATATGGTTGTCGCCACCGCTCGCCACGCTGAGTTTCTTGCGCAGTTTGCAGATGAAAACGTCGATAATTTTCAATTCCGGCTCGTCCATGCCACCATACAGATGGTTCAGGAACATTTCCTTGGTCAGGGTCGTGCCCTTGCGCAGCGACAACAGTTCAAGCATCTGATATTCCTTGCCCGTCAGATGCACTGGCGCCCCCGCCACCTCCACCGTCTTGGCGTCCAGATTGACGGCGACCTTGCCGGTCTTGATGACCGATTGGGCGTGCCCCTTGGACCTGCGGATGATGGCATGGATGCGGGCCACCAATTCTTCACGGTGGAACGGTTTGGTCATATAGTCATCCGCGCCAAACCCGAACCCGCGCAGCTTGCTCTCGGTGCCGTCGTCGCCCGACAGAATCAGGATCGGCGTGTCGATCCGGGCCAGCCGCAACTGGCGCAACACCTCGTGCCCATTCATGTCGGGCAGGTTCAGATCCAGCAGAATCAGGTCGTAATCATAGAGTTTGGCAAGATCGATGCCTTCCTCCCCCAGATCCGTCGCATAGACGTTCAGGTTGGCATGGGTCAGCATCAATTCGATGCTTTTGGATGTTGTCGGATCGTCTTCCACCAGCAAAACACGCATCTCGAATTCTCCGCTTTCGTCTGCAACTTCATTAACCTTGGTTGGAAATGGTTAATTACCCGTTACCGAATACGGAAACCGTGCCACTTCTACCTATGGTTGTCTATACTTCTGCAACGTGGTCGCCTTCAACGCGGCCTCGCCATAGGTCTGAACAGCAGTCTGCCATTCGGAATATTCGTCATCCGACAAAGCATATATCTCGAGAGCGGTTGCCCGGCTGATCAATCCGGCCTCCACCGCGCGCACAACGGCGGCCTTTCGGGACGCAACCCAGCGGCGGGTTTCGGGCGGCGGCAGGTCGGCACGGGTCATCATCGTGCCATCCGCCAATCGGACGGCACGCGGCCCTTCTATCTTGCGCAAATACATATCTCACCCCTCTCGTGATTGCTTTGGCAAACCGGACCATCGCGCCGCGCCCTTAAGGAGGAGTGAAACGAAGGGTTGAGAGTATCTTGCATTTTCCTATATTCTGGCAGACCTCAGGCCACGCTTTGTCAGGACACGCCATGCCGCTCGATCCCGCACTCAATTCGCTTGGGCTCCCCAAGGCGCCGGCTGACACGCGGGTCGTCGTCGCCATGTCGGGGGGGGTCGACAGCTCGGTCGTGGCGGCAATGCTGGCCGACGAAGGCTATGATGTGGTCGGCGTCACGCTGCAACTTTATGACCACGGCGCGGCCTTGGCGAAAAAGGGGGCGTGTTGCGCAGGCCGGGACATCCATGATGCCCGACGGGTGGCGGAAACCATGGGGTTCCCGCATTACGTTCTGGATTATGAAAACATCTTTAAGGACGCGGTGATCGACGAATTCGCCGACAGTTACCTTGCCGGGGCGACACCGGTGCCCTGCATCCGGTGCAATGAACGGGTGAAGTTCAAGGATCTGCTGGCCACCGCCCGGGATCTGGATGCCGACTGCATGGCGACCGGGCACTATATCCAACGCAAGATGGGGGCGTTCGGCCCCGAACTTCATAGTGCGGCAGATGCGGCGCGGGATCAGTCGTATTTTCTGTTTTCGACCAAGCCCGATCAGTTGGAATTCCTGCGTTTCCCCTTGGGGCATCTGGCGTCCAAGGCCGAAACACGCGCGCTTGCCGCCCGTTACGGACTGACCGTGGCCGACAAACCCGACAGTCAGGACATCTGTTTTGTGCCCAACGGCAACTATGCGGCGGTGATCGAAAAACTGCGCCCCGGTGCGGCGGAACCGGGCGACATCGTGGACCCCGAAGGACGCATTCTGGGCACCCACAAAGGCGTCATTCACTACACCATCGGGCAACGGCGGGGCCTTGGCATTGGCGGATTGGCGGACCCCTATTATGTCGTGAAACTGGACGTGGACGCGCGGCGCGTTGTCGTCGGACCCAAGGAATTGCTGGCAACCCGGACGATTCCTGTGCGGGAAATCAACTGGTTGGGCGACGGGGCCTTTGCCGATCAAACACCGCGTGAAATCGGGGTCAAGGTCCGGTCAACCCGGCCCCCGGCCCCGGCCATCCTGCGGCCCCTGTCCGCGACCACGGCCGAGGTTGAACTGCTCACCCCCGAAGAAGGGGTCAGCCCCGGACAGGCCTGCGTGTTCTACGACCCCGACAGCCCGCGCATCCTTGGCGGCGGCTGGATCTGGCGCGGCAATTAACGGGGCAACTAACGCCCAATCGCTGCCAGAACCGACCGGGCGGCACGCATGCCGGGGGCCTCGCCGCCCTGCCCCAGCCGCTCCAT
>JBGSIZ010000240.1:0-11940 GCA_041742255.1 Marivivens sp.
TACGCCGCCACCGCCACCTGTGCCGCAGGCAAGACGGGCACGATCCGGTCTTTGCCGCCTTTGCCCCGGATGATCAGAACGTCGGGCAGGACAGCGTGCCGCCCATCCAGCCCCAGCGCCTCGGATATCCGCAACCCGCAGCCATATAGCAGCGTCACCACGGCCATGTCCCGCGCCGCGACCCATGGTGCCGGGGCCTGCAATTCGACGGTGTCGATCATCGCCCGTGCTGCATCCACCGCCAGCGGGCGCGGCAATTTGCGGTGGAATTTCGGGGCGCGCACGGACAGAACCGTCGTCGCCTCGAACCCTTCGCGTTCCGACAGCCAGCGGTAGAACGATTTAACCGCCGACAGCGACCGCGCCAGCGACCGTGCCGCCACCCCCCGGCCCCGTTCCTGCGCCATCCACGCCCGCATGTCGGTCAATGTGATCTGCGCGATCGGTCCCAGCCCTTGTTGCCCGCCATGGTGCGCGGCCATGAACGCCAGAAACCCCAGCACATCCGCCTGATAGGCCTTGACGGTGTTGGCCGCCGCCCCGTCCAGCGCCCGGACCTGATCCAGCCACCGGGCCAGCGCATCCGTCAGGGCAGGCGACAGCATGGATCAGCCCAACCAGCGCCGCATGGTGCGTTCAAACACACCCGCAAAGAACCCAAGCAGGTCCGTTCCCTGTTGCGGCGTGAACTGATGCGGGTCTTCGGACCCCATCACCAGCATCCCCGGAAGCCGTCCTTCGCCCAGATCGAGCGTCAGGCAGGCCTCGGACCGGATATAGTCCGTCTTGTCCCCATAAAGTGCCGCATCATCCGCCTGCACCTGCCGCAAGGTGACCTGCCGCACAGGCAGGTTGCGCCCCCGCGTCAGGTAGTCGCGGACATAGCCGGGGCCGACCATGGTCAGAACGTCGCCCAGACGGCTGACCGCCGGATCGGTCCCGCCTTCGTGGGTTTCCAGCACCAGCCGCATGGCATCGACCCGCAGGGTATCGGCGACCTCGCCGCCCAGATCGCGCAGGAACACCTCGAATTTGGTGGCGTCAAGCAGGCGCAGAACGGCGCGATGCACCTGATTTGTTCCGGCCAGATTTTCATAGGCCGCCGCGATCACCGACCGGTGCGTATCCTCCAGCCGGTCCAGCCGCGCCTCCAGCCGTTCCATGGCGATACCGCGCAGATCCACGATGTTGCCACCCATCGACCGTTCGTTCGCGGCCACCAACGCGCGCATCAGTTCGCTGTCGTCCAGCAGAACGTCCGGGTCCGCGATGATACGGTCACGCAGGCTGTTTTCGATCTGGGGTGTGCTTGTCATCTGGCCACTCTTTTCTTCACGTCCTGCAACCATAGCAGACAGATGCCGGAAACCGGAACCTTTTCTTGCCGTTGCATCAGTTTCTTCATGTGGTCAAGATTACAGAATCTTGATCCCTGCCTTTTCGATATCGGCCATGAACCCGGCCAAACCCTTGTCCGTCAGAACATGGTTCGCCATCGCCTTGATCACGGCGGGCGGCGCGGTTGCCACGTCCGCCCCGATTTTTGCACATTCCGACATGTGGTTGGCCGACCGGATCGACGCCGCGAGGATCTGGGTTTCAAAGCCGAAATTGTCATAGATCGTGCGGATATCCTCGATCAGGTCCAGCCCGTCGATGTTGATATCGTCCAACCGCCCGATAAAGGGGCTGATGAATGTGGCCCCCGCCTTGGCCGCCAACAGCGCCTGATTGGCAGAAAAACACAAGGTCACGTTGACCATGTGACCTTCGCCAGTCAGCACCTTGCACGCTTTCAAGCCGTCCCATGTCAACGGCACCTTGACCGCGATGTTGGAAGCGATGGCGGCCAGCTTGCGGCCTTCTGCGATCATGTCTGCCGCGTTCAGCGACACAACTTCGGCCGACACCGGACCCGCGACCAGATCACAGATTTCTTTTGTGACCTCAAAGATATTGCGCCCGGATTTGGCGATCAGGGTGGGGTTTGTCGTCACCCCGTCCACCATCCCAAGATCGTTCAGTTCCCGGATGGCGTCGATTTCGGCGGTATCTACAAAGAATTTCATTGCGCGCGCTCCACGGCATGGGTTGGCTCTTGTTGGGGCAGCGTTTACCTGATGCATGGCGATGGCGGAACCCTGAAAAGCGAGCGGGATGACACAGGACTTTTTCCACGAAGGCGATCTGGTGGGTGTCCTGACCACGCAACCCCTTGACCGCGTTCTGGATTACAAGGCTCCGGAGGGGGGCTGTTGGCGGGGCGCGTTTGTCGAGGTGCCGCTGGGACCGCGCCGCGTTCTGGGCGCGATCTGGGGGCCGGGAGCGGGCGGGTTCGATTTGTCTAAGGCGCGGACCGTCACCCGCGTTCTGGATGTGCCGCCCATGCGCGACGAGATGCGCCAGTTTCTGGGCCGCGCAGCCGATTATACACTGACGCCGATGCCCGCGATGCTGCGGCTCGCCACCCGCGCGCCGGGGTTGGGCGATGCGCCCGCCATGCGCAAGGTTTATCGCATGGGATCGGTGGAGCCGGACCGCATGACGGACGCCCGCCGCAAGGTGCTGGCGGTGCTGCACGACTATGGCGGATTGTCGTTCACGCTTGGGGAATTGGCCGAAATGGCCGGTGTCGGCGCGTCGGTGATCAAGGGCATGGTCACCCAAGGTGCGGTCAGCGAAGAAGACAGCCCGCGCGACACCCCCTATCCCCGGCTGGACCCGGACCACGGCGGCAAGGTTCTGACCCCCGATCAATCGGACGCGTCGGCGGTGTTGCAGGCCGCCATTGCGACGCGCGGATACGGGGCCACATTGCTGCGCGGTGTCACCGGATCGGGCAAGACCGAGGTCTATCTCGAAGCCGTCGCCGCCTGTTTGCGCCAAGGGCGACAGGCCTTGGTTTTGCTGCCGGAAATCGCGTTGTCGGCGGAATTCATCGCGCGTGTCGAGGCCCGCTTTGGTGTGCCCCCCGCCGAATGGCATTCCGGCGTCACCCTGACCGAACGCCGCCGCGCGTGGAAAATGGTGGCCCAAGGCGAGGCGCAGATGGTGGTGGGTGCCCGGTCCGCGCTGTTCCTGCCGTTTCGTGATCTGGGCCTGATCGTGGTCGATGAGGAACACGATACGTCCTATAAACAAGAGGAGGGCGTGTTGTATAACGCCCGCGACATGGCGGTGCTGCGCGCCCATATAAATGGCGCGCAGGTCGTTCTTGCGTCGGCCACCCCAAGCCTGGAGAGCTGGGCAAATGTGGAGGCGGGGAAATACGCCCGTCTGGACCTGTCCAGCCGGTTTGGCCCCGCTGTTATGCCCCGCATGGCCGCCATCGACATGCGCGCCGAGGACCTGCCGGGGGGCAAATGGGTGTCGCCGACGTTGCAGGCAGCGATCCGCCAACGGCTTGAAAAAGGGGAACAATCGCTGATTTTCCTCAACCGCCGGGGTTATGCACCGGTGACGGTGTGCCGGGCCTGCGGGCATCAGATCGGGTGCGACCATTGTGACGCGCGGATGGTGGAACACCGGTTCCTGAAACGCCTGATGTGCCATCAATGCGGCGACACGAAACCGATCCCCGTCGCCTGTCCCGCCTGTCAGGCCGAGGATCGTCTGTCGGCCATCGGACCCGGCGTGGAGCGGATGGGCGAAGAGGCCGCGGCCCTGTTTCCCGACGCCAGGATCGAGGTTCTGTCGTCCGACATGCACGGCACCGCCCGCGCCCTGAAAGACCGGATCGAGGCTATCGCCCGGGGTGAGGCGGATATTATCATTGGAACCCAATTGGTTGCAAAGGGGCACAACTTTCCTTTGCTCACGTTGGTGGGGGTCATTGACGCCGATCTGGGGTTGCAGGGCTCCGATCTGCGGGCGGCGGAACGGACGTTTCAACTGATGCGCCAAGTGGCCGGGCGGGCCGGGCGGGCGGAGGTCGCGGGCGAGGCATTGTTGCAGACCTATCAGCCCGAACACCCTGTCATCCGGGCCATTCTGGCAGGCGACGAGGATAGTTTCTGGATCGCCGAAGCCGCCGAGCGCCGCGCCGCTGGCGTGCCCCCTTATGGCCGCATGGCGGGCATTGTCCTGTCGTCCACCGATGTCCAGCAAGTGTTTGATTTGGGTAGTGAAATGGCCCGTCGCGATGATCCGTTGCGCCGCATTGGGGCGCAGGTGTTTGGCCCGGCCCCGGCGCCGATTGCCCGTGTCCGGGGTCGTCACCGGGTGCGTTTGTTGGTCAAGGCCGACAAGGCCTCCCCGTTGCAGGGTGCGCTGGCCGAGTGGGTCGCGCAATTCCGCCTGAAGGGGGATATGCGGATCACGATCGACATTGATCCGCAGAGTTTCTATTGATGTATCAAGGGTTTGGCGCGATATCGGTCACGCCAGATGAAACCGCAGGGGGCTGGTTGTGGTGCGGGTAATCACTCCCTTGGCCTCCAGATCGAGCTGCACGCATTTGAGCCACCACCCCGCCGTTGCCCCGCCCGGAAACAGGTCTGTGGACAGGTGGGGCAGGGCCGCCGTCTTGACCTCGGACGCGGTCAGGCCGGGCGCGGTTGCGGGCAGAACGGCCAGCATCGCAGCCCGCATATCCGAGTATTTTGCGGCGTCCACGCGGGTGGTCTTGCCGGGGGTGTTGGGGTTCTGGACGTCGATTTTTTCGGTCATGAGATCACGATAGGGCAGACCCGATGGGTGTGTAAACCGGGCAAAAACCGGCTGTGATATTGCGTCGGTTTTCCGTCGGTAACGCGTCGGTTTCGTTTTTGCCCTAACTGTGGGCCGGGGCCGTCACCAAACCTTGGTCCACGAGCCGGTCGGTGATGATCCCGCCAACCCAGAACGCGGTGAGCGCCGCCCATGCTGTGCCCGCAAAGATCGAGCCGCCCGTGACCCCCGCGCCAATCGCGCAGCCTCCCGCCAGCAACGCCCCAAACCCCATGAGCGCCGCCCCGGCAAAGGCGCGGCGCATGTTCGCCTCGCCCTCGAACCCCTCGAACCGGAATTCGCCCGCGAGGGTTGCCGCGACAAAGGCCCCGACAAAGACCCCCGCAATCAGGCCGATGTCGAAATCCAGAACCGCGTTGCGGTCCAGCACGAACATCAGCGTGCTGGCCGATGGTCCCGAAAACGTCACGCTGCTGATTGCCATGGGGTCAAAGGCCACCTGTGACAGCGCCGCCGTCAGAACCCAGCCGAGCGCCACCGAAAACCCCACACCCGAGGCGAAGATCAACCGCCCCGCCCCGATCCGGTTGCGCCGCGCCACCACAAGCGCCAGCACGGCCAACCCAAGCCCCAACGTCAGGCCCGCGCCGTTACCAAGGTGAAAGGTTTCCAACAGGTTGATGTTGCGCCCCCCCGGCGTGGTCCACAGCCCCGCGAGCCTGTCGCGCAGTGGTGCCAGCCAGCCACCGATGGACATCCGCGCCACCACCGCGAAAATCAGCCCCGACACCACCGACCGCAGGTTCCCCGTGGCCGCCAGCACCAACAAACGCCCCGAACATCCCCGCGCCAGAACCATGCCCGCCCCGAACATCAGCCCGCCAAGGATGGCCCCCGACCAACTGCCCGGCACCGCCATGATGCGCGCCTGTGCGGGGTCCAGATACCCCGCGAGCGTCGCCGCCTGCACCCAGACAAGGGCGGTGGAAAAGGTCAGGAGCCACACCGCCACCTTGTCCCCCAGGTGCCCCCGCGCGAATTCGACCGTGGCCGCCCGCAGACAGAACCGCGACCGTTGCGCCGCCACCCCGAACGTGATCCCGGTCAAAAGCCCGAACAGGGCGGCGGTGGGGGCTTCGCCGATGCGGTCAACAAGGGTCACAAGGTCCATGGGGTGTTCCGTCGGTCAATTGGGTTTGCGCCCCGTGCATGGCCTGTCCCTACGGGTGCCGCTTTGATCTACATCAGATTGCGACGCTGGTGCGCCCCCCCCTCGCCAAGCCAGTCGTTCCGGCGTAAAGCCCGCCCATGATCCGATTTCCAAAAGCCCGCATTGTGAAACTGGCCGATGCCCGCAGCCTGCCGCTGTGGCGGCGGCCGATTGCCCTGTTGTTCCTGATGTCGATGGCGATGCCCGTGGCGTTTGCCGTCTGGTCCGCATTGTTGAACAATTTCGTGGTGGATGTGGCGAATTTCGACGGGGCCGACATTGGCCTGTTGCACACCGTGCGCGAAATCCCGGGGTTTCTGGCGATTGGTGTCATCGCCATCATCATGGTGATGCGCGAACAGGTGTTGGGCACGGTCGCCCTGTTGATGCTGGGGCTGGCGACCGCCGTCACCGCGTGGTTTCCCTCCATGGGCGGTATCCTGACCATCACCATGCTGTCGTCCATCGGGTTCCATTATTACGAAACCGTTAATCAGTCCCTGCAGTTGCAATGGATCGACAAGGCCCGTGCCCCCCAGACGTTGGGCTGGATCATGGCGGCGGGGTCGGCGGCGACGTTGGTGGCCTATGTTCTGATCGTGGTGACGTGGCGGACGTTCGATCTGTCTTACAACTTTGTCTATCTGGTGTCGGGTGGATTTACCGCCGTGGTCGCCGTGGTCTGCATGGTGGCCTATCCGCAGTTCGAGGCCCCCAATACGCAGATCAAGAAGATGATCCTGCGCCGCCGCTACTGGCTTTATTATGCGCTGCAATTCATGGCGGGGGCCCGGCGGCAGATTTTCGTGGTGTTTGCCGGGTTCATGATGGTCGAGCGGTTCGGCTATGACGTGCATGAGATTACCGCCCTGTTTCTGGTCAATCTTGTGGTCAACATGATCGTGGCCCCCCTGTTGGGCCGGATCGTGGCCCGCTATGGCGAACAAAAGGCGCTGTTGTTCGAATATGCCGGGCTGGTGATTGTGTTCCTGTCCTATGGCGGTGTGTATTGGTTTGGCTGGGGCGTTTTGGTGGCCTCGGCCCTGTATGTCATCGACAACATCTTTTTCGCGCTGGCACTGGCGTTGAAAACCTATTTTCAAAAGATCGCCTCGCCCGGCGACATTGCCCCGACCGCCGCGGTTGCGTTCACCATCAACCATATTGCCGCCGTGTTTTTGCCGGTGGTGTTGGGATTGTTGTGGCTGGTGTCGCCGATGGCCGTGTTTTTGTTGGCCGCAGCCATGGCCGCCGGGTCATTCGCGCTTGCCTTGTTGATCCCGCGCCATCCGGTGCCGGGGTATGAAACCATCCTGTCGCGCCCGCGCGCGGCCCCTGCGGAGTGATCCCATGTTGACCTGGTCTGCCCTGACAACCGTGACATCCCAAGCGTCCGCCGACCGTCTTGCCATGGCGTGCGAGGCGTTGGAGCCGGAACCGATGGGCGTTGGCACTTTCGAGATCGAGGACGGGTCCGGGTTGTGGGAGGTCGCCGCCTATTTCACCGAGGCCCCCGATGATGTGGCCCTTGCCCTGTTGTCCGCCGCCCACGGTGCCCGGGAATTCATCGTGTCCGAAATCCCCGATCAGGATTGGGTGGCCAAGGTCCGCCGCGATCTGGCCCCGGTGCCTGCGGGCCGGTTTTACGTCTATGGCAGCCATGATGCGGCCACCGTGCCTGCGGACGTCGTGCCGTTGCTGATCGAGGCCGCGATGGCCTTTGGCACGGGTCACCACGGCACCACGCTGGGCTGTCTGCTGGCGTTTGACCGGTTGGTTGATGCGGGCGTCCGCGCCCGGCGCGTGGCCGACATTGGCTGTGGCACCGCCGTTCTTGGCATGGCCGCCGCCAAGATCTGGCCCGAGACGGTCTATGTGTCCGATATCGACAGTGTGGCCGTGGCCGTGGCGCAGGCCAATGTCGCCGCCAACGGGTTGCAGGGCCGGGTGGATTGTATCGAGGCCGCAGGGTTCGACGCCCCCGCATTACACGACGCGGGGCCGTTCGATCTGGTGTTCGCCAATATCCTCAAGGGGCCGTTGATCGCGCTGGCCCCGGACATGGCCCGGCATGTGCAGACGGGCGGGCATGTGATTCTCTCGGGCATTTTGAACGAACAGGCCGACAGCGTGATCGAGGTTTATGCACGCAACGGGTTCAATCTGTTGCACCGGGACAGCATTGTTGACTGGACGACGCTGACCTTGGTCAAGATTGTCTAAAATCAGCGAAAACAAAGGCCTGTCGGACACCCTTGCCCAACTTTTGCCACAATTCAGGGGCAATTTTGACACCATGAGGCGGGGGCTTCATGTGGAGACTGCCATGTCCACGGCGGAAGTTGAATTCAGCAAGCGGTTGCGGCGCATCGTGCGCCAACATGACCGGATGCGGCACGGGATCGTGCATCGTCTGACCCGCGACGGTCTGATCGTTGCCCGGCCGCGCAGCCACATGCCCCGGTTCCCCCTGAAGGGCGTTTTGACCATTCTGGCCGCTGGTATCCTGTTCAAGGCATTTTTGTTCGTGCATCTGGGTGGGATCACCTATGCCGAGCGGGTTGCGTCGTTGCAGGACGGCAGCCTGATTGAACAAGGCGGCGCGTGGGTCATGCAGATTGATCCTGCCACGGAATGGGTCGCCGCACAGATCGACACGGTTTTGAAGTAAGTTTTGGTTGCGTCCCCGCCGTCTCTCCCGGCTGGTTTCCTCAGACACAAAGGCCGCGCCCGGATGGAGCGCGGCCTTTGGCGTTTTGGGACTGTGACGCAGGGGCGGCCCGACTAAAGCCGCGCCCGACCTTAGCGGACCGAGTGACCGGCGGCGATGGCGTCGATGTCGGCATGGGTCAGACCGATATCGTCGAGTTCATGCGACGACAGGCGCGACAGGGCGCGGCGGGTGACGCGGGCGTCATTCCATGCGGCCAACATGCCAAAGGTGGAGAACAGCGCGGAGACGACATTATATGCCATCCGGGGCGCGAGAGAGCGGGAGGTGTCGAGAGCGACCATTGGTTTCGTCCTGTATGCGGGGCTGCTGCGGTGCAGCGAAGGTTTCGTTGTGAACGGCAGATAGGAGCGTCCCTATCCGAAATCCAGTGTCGTTTTTGCATAGGTCGATTGCGTTTTCAGAATGCCTGATTTTTGGGCGTTCGCCTTGGTAAACACCTTGTAAAAAAGGGGTGTGGTGACCCCGAAAAATGTCGGGCCTATGGTGCCTAATGTCGTTTTCTGACCCTGAATGTGGCAATATTGCGGCGCAGCATTTCGGAACGCAGCGTTAATCATGCTTGGCGTGTGTTCGCCTTTTGTGCTAGCGCTGTGGCAAGAACACCACGAAAGGGGCAGGCATGCGCGTCATCGGCATTGATCCGGGGCTGCGAAATATGGGCTGGGGCGTGATTGATGTGGCCGGTTCGCGCCTGTCGCATGTCGCCAACGGCGTGTGCAAATCCGATGGCACCGCCGATTTGTCCGACAGGTTGTTGTCCCTGCACCACCAGTTGACCGAGGTGTTCCGGCTGTATCAGCCCGATGCCGCCGCCGTGGAACAAACGTTTGTCAACAAGGATGCCGTGGCCACCCTGAAGCTGGGTCAGGCCCGTGGCATTGCCTTGCTTGTGCCCGCGCAGGCCGGGTTGACCGTGGGGGAATACCTGCCCAATGCCGTGAAAAAGGCCGTCGTGGGCGTGGGTCACGCCGCCAAACAGCAGATTGACCATATGGTGCGCCTGCAATTGCCCGGTGTGAAAATCGCCGGGGCCGATGCCGCCGATGCCTTGGCTGTCGCCATTTGCCATGCTCATCATTGCCAGAGCGCCGGGCATCTGGCCCGCGCTATCGCCCGGTCTGTCACGCAGGCCGCATCATGATCGGAAAATTGTCCGGCGTGTTGGAATACCGCGCCACAGATCACATTCTGATAGATGTGCGCGGTGTCGGATATATCGTCCATGTGTCCGACCGCACCATGGCCGGATTGCCCCGCGTGGGCGAGGCCGTGGCCCTGTATACCGACCTGCTGGTCCGCGAGGATCTGATGCAACTGTTCGGTTTTCCGTCCCTTGTGGAAAAGGAATGGCACCGGTTGCTGATGACCGTTCAGGGGATCGGGGCCAAGGCCGCGTTGTCCATTCTGGGGGCCCTTGGTCCTGATGGCGTGAGTCGTGCCGTCGCCCTTGGGGATTGGAACACCTTGGCCAAGGCCAAGGGTGTCGGCCCCAAGACCGCCCAGAAGGCCATTCTGGAGTTGAAGGGCAAGGCCCCCGCCGTGATGGCGATGTCCGGCACCTTGGCCGATGTCACCGATGCCGTGATCGAGGTGGAGCCGCCCAAGACCCCCCGCAAACCTGCCCCGCCGCAGAATATGGCCCAACCCGAGGCCATGTCTGCCCTGCAAAACCTTGGCTATGCCCCCGGTGACGCCGCCGGGGCCGTGATGCAGGCCTTGGGCGATGACCCCGCCTTGACCACCCCCGCCCTGATCCGCGCCGCCTTGAAGCTGTTGGCCCCGAAAGGGTAGGGGGGATGGAATTCAATGATCTTTTGCGCTGGAACGACATCGACCCCGCTTCGGTCGTTCTGGCATTGCACAAACCTGCCGGAGCATTTGCCCGACGCGCGTTGTGCGTTTTGTCTGAGGAAGACAAGCCAGCGTTTGCCGCCTATCAATCTCATCACCCCATTATTCAGCAGTCCACGCTGGCAAAGCGGCCTGTAATGGCAAGTTTTGTGCCGACTACCGAAGGGGAAATGACATTTGTTGGCTTGTTTTCGAAGGTTTCACAGGCACCTATCCTGCATGGTGAACTTGCCTGTGACCCCGATTTTATCCGGATGCTGGAGGCAGTAACCCGGCCATGGTCAGGCGGTGTTCATTCCTTGTTTCCGCTGATAGAAGGCCGATTGCGGTTCGCACTTGAGGATATGGACCAATTGGCCGATCTGAAGGGTCGTTTGACTGTTGTTGACCCAGTGGCGCGCAATTACATGCGGTTGGCAGACCGGACCCCCCTAAAGGTGATCGAGGTCGCCCGCGTCCCCCGACTGGTGCCCCCCATGCCCGAATGGACGGACCTTGTCCTGTCTGCTGCTGAATTGCGGACCTTGCCCAAGGATTGGGCTATCCGGCTGGCGGAATGGCGCGGTGTCTACCTTATTATCGATGACGCCGATGGCGCGCGATATGTAGGGTCCGCTTATGGCCACACGAACTTCTTGGGTCGTTGGCGCGCGCACATTGTTAATGATACGGGGGCCACTGTCGAATTGGCCAAACGTAACCCAGCAACCTTTCGGTTTTCAATTTTGCAGCGACTTGACCCTGATATGGATGCCGCTGCCGTGATAGCTGTCGAAAACACTTGGAAAGTCCGGTTGCACACGCGCGCCTTCGGGCTGAATGTAAATTGATGACCGAACCAGACCCCACATTGCGCCCCGATCGCCGCCCCGAGGATGCCGCCCCCGAGGCTGACCGCGCCTTGCGCCCGCAGACCCTTGACGATTTTATCGGGCAGGCCGAGGCCCGCGCCAATCTGCGCGTGTTCATCGAGGCCGCCCGGATGCGTGGCGAGGCCATGGACCACACGTTGTTTCATGGCCCCCCCGGATTGGGCAAAACCACCCTTGCCCAGATCATGGCCCGCGAACTGGGGGTCAATTTCCGCATGACCTCTGGCCCTGTTCTGGCCAAGGCCGGTGATCTGGCCGCCATTCTGACCAATCTTGAAGCCCGCGATGTGTTGTTCATTGACGAAATTCACCGACTGAATCCTGTCGTCGAGGAAATATTGTATCCCGCCCTGGAGGATTACGAACTGGATCTGGTTATCGGCGAGGGGCCTGCTGCCCGCACCGTCCGGATTGAATTGCAGCCCTTTACCCTTGTGGGCGCCACCACCCGGTTGGGCCTGTTGACCACGCCCTTGCGCGACCGGTTCGGCATACCCACCCGGTTGCAGTTTTATACCGCCGACGAATTGCACCAGATTGTCACCCGCGCCGCCCGCCTGCTCGGTGCCCCTGCCGAGGATGACGGCGCCCGCGAGATTGCCCGC
>JBGSIZ010000241.1:0-3187 GCA_041742255.1 Marivivens sp.
GCGTGACGGTGAACCCCGCCGTCCCAAAGGCCGCCGCCGCCGCAAGGCCCGCAACCCCGCCGCCCGAAATGAAGATGTCTGTGTCGGTGCTGTTCATGCCCCGAACATAGGCCGAGGGGGAGGGGCCGAAAAGCCCGGTCAGACCACCTGCGACAGAAAGGCCGCGAGGTCTGGCGTGTGGTGGTCGATGTAGGGGGCCGGGTCCGGTGCCGGCCCCACCAGAACCGTTTTCAGGCCCATCGCGTGGGGGGCTGCCAGATTGCGGGTGACATCCTCGAACATGGCGGCGGTTGCGGGGTCCAGCCCGTCGCGCATGAACACGGTCTCATAGGCCGCGGCGTCCGGTTTGGGCCGGTAATTTGCGTGTTCCACACCGTAGACCGCATCGAACGCGTGGGTCAGGCCACACGCCGCCAGCACATTGCGCGCATAGGGTTCTGACCCGTTGGTGTAGACGATCCGCCGCCCCGGCAGCGCCGCGATCCGTGCCGCGAGCGTGGGATCGGGCGACAACCCGCCAAAGTCGATCTGATGCACGTCGTCCAGATAGGGCACCGGGTCCACCCCATGTTCCGCCATCAGCCCCGCAAGCGTGGTGCCGTAGGTCGCCCAATAGTGCGCCCGCAGGTGGTCTGCCTGTGCCTGCGGAATGTTGAGCGCGGTTTGCACATAGGCCGTCATCCGTGTCTCGATCTGGTCGAACAACCGGACCGACGGCGGATACAGCGTGTTGTCGAGGTCAAAGACCCATGTGCGGATGTGTGAAAACGCGGCGCGCATGGCACGACCCTAGGGGCCGGGGGTGGGCACCGCAAGTCCGGCTTGATCGTGCTGCGCCCTTTGCGCTAGCCTGCCGCAGGACAAGGATAAATCGCAGATGGCAGACCCCAAACACCCCAACAAGGACGCCTATGCGTTGATCCTTGAGGCGATCGACAGCCACATCTACAAACCCGGTGATCGGCTGGTCGAGAGCGATCTGGCCGACAGGTTGGGCGTGTCACGCACCCCTATCCGCGAGGCGTTGCAGCGGCTTGAGACCCAGAGCCTGTTGACCCGCGATGGCCGGTCGTTGATCGTGGCCTCGCTTGATCATACGCAGATGGCCGAATTGTATGTGGTGCGGGGCGAGTTGGAGGGGCTGGCCGCCCGTCTGGCCGCCCGTCATGCCACCCCCGAAGAAGTCCACATATTGCGCGACATGCTGGAGGCCGACCGCGCGTTGCTGGGCGATCCCGGCGCGTTGAGCCGCGCCAACAAGCGGTTTCACAAGCAGATCCATCTGGCCAGTCACAACCGGTTTCTGGTGCAGCAACTGGACCTTGTGCATCGGTCCATGGCGTTGCTGGCGACCACATCATTGGCTGCGGTGGGCCGGGGCGAGGTCGCGTTGGAGGAACATGCGGCCATTGTGGATGCTATCGCGGCGGGCAACGGCGATGCCGCCGACGCCGCGTTGCGCGATCATATTTCCAAGGCGTTTGTCACCCGGTTGCGGCTGGATGCCCGCGCGGTGGAGGCCCGGGGTTAAGCGCCGGGGGTGTTGTGATAAAACCCGTGGGTGGTTTTGTCCCAGTAGAACGGTTTCCAGAACAGTTCCGCCAGCCCCTTGTAGACCGCGAGGGCGGCAAGCGGGAAATAGAGGTGCATGGTGGGTGCCCAGCGTGCCAGCCGGGGCCGCCCCGCCTTGACGCTGGCCCGCGCGGTGATCGCGATGTTCAGAAGTTCGCTGCAAAAGAAGACCCCCCCGAACATCCAGAACACCGCAGGCGGCCAGATTGTTTGCAGCGGATGTGCGACCCCGAACGGTATGAGCCAGAACGACCACAGGAGCGGGGCCAGCACGAATTGGCTGAGCGTGCCCAGAAACAGCACCTGAACCCCGAAAAACCGCCATGCCCCAAGGTCCCGCCAAAGCCGCGCCGGGTTGCGCATATGCACGACGTAGGTGATCGCATACCCCTTGAGCCAGCGGGACCGTTGTTTGACCCATGGCCACGCGCGGCAGTTCGCCTCTTCCTCGGTCACGGTGTTGATGAGTTCGGTCCGAAAGCCCCGCCGTGCCAGCCGCACCCCCAGATCCGCGTCTTCGGTGACGTTGTGCGCGTCCCAGCCGCCAAGGGTTTCCAGTGCAGTGCGCCGGAAAAACAACGTGGTGCCCCCTAGCGGGATCACCAGCCCCAGCCGTTCCAGCCCCGGCAAGACCATCCGGAACCATGTCGAATATTCGAGCGTGAAGCACCGCGCGAGCCAGTTTGACCCGCTGTTGTAGAAATCCAGAACCCCCTGAAGGCACGCCACATCCGGCCCGCAGTGGGCGAACCGTGCCACCACCTGCCGGATCTGGTCGGGGTCTGGGCAGTCTTCGGCGTCGTAGACCCCGACGATGTCCCCCCGTGCAAAGCTGAGCCCGTAATTGAGCGCCCGCGGTTTCGTCTTGAACCCGCCACGCGGCACCTGAATGGCCCGCATCCAGCGCGGCAGGTTGGTGGCCGCGATGGCGTTGCGGGTGATCAGGTCTTCTTCTTCCAGCAGGAGGCAGACATCCAGCAGGTCGCGCGGGTAATCAAGCTGTGACAACCGGTCAATCAGTTGCCCCGCGATTTCCGTTTCCCGAAAGAGCGGCACGAACAGCGTCACTACCGGGAGCCGTTGCGAGGGCGACGGACCCGGCGGTGCCGACGGTTTGGCCCGCCACAGGTGCCACGCCGTTGCCGCCTTGAGCCCCGCATTGGCCAGCAGTGTGACCGTGGCCCAAAGGGTGAGCACCCCGAGTGTCCAGACCGGCCACAGCAGCAGAACCGCCGCCAGCGCCGCCAGTATCGCCAACCCGAACCGTTGCGCCCGCCCGGTGTCCCATGTCCGGCAACTGTCCCGTGCCGAGACGCGGGTTTCTGCCCCGCCGATGAGCATTTGACCAGCAGAGGCGCAGAGCGCCCGGGTCAGTTGATCCTCGGTTGCGACGGCCATGCGCACGGGTCCGAACACCGCCCGCAACCCATCCCGGTGCAGGGCAAATTCATCGGGTCGCGCGGTCAGGACGACCGTGTGCCCGCCGATTTTGCGCCACGGCAATATCCCGTGTTTGAGGCAGAGTGCCGGGCCAAGCAGCCGCAGCAGCCGACCGTCCACGGGGTACGCGATGGGGTCGATCAGGCCTGCATCCGCCAGTTCCGCCTGCGCCTCG
>JBGSIZ010000242.1:0-11109 GCA_041742255.1 Marivivens sp.
ACGCGCTCAGCGCCTCGGTCCCGGTGAACCGCTGCAGCACCAGAACATCCGGGCCCAGAACGGTCGCAAGCCGCCCCATCCGATCCGCCTGCGAGAACGCAATACCCATAAATCAACCACACGCTGCAATATATTGGTAAATCGTAGCGCCCAAGGTCCAGATTGCAAAGGGGAAATGTCAAAAGCGCCAACGGTTTGAGGTCACAAACGCGCCAGCGTGCCTGCACAGCGTAGAACGACCATGGCGCGAGACGTCACACGGGCAGAAACCCCATTTTCACACCACGTCACGGGACAGCCACCGAACCCCTTGATTGCGTCATATCACCTTCTGGTCACCCGCCCGGACCGAGGGATTTTTGGCAAACACCAAACCGCCGCAATACCGACGGAATACCGACGCAAAATCACGGGGCTTTTTGCTGCCCCTGTGCCAACCCTGTCAGGATCGGACAATCGGGGCGGGCGTCGCCCCGGCACGCCTCGACCAGATCATGCACGGTGTCGCGGATGGCGCTCAGATCCGCAATCCGGCGTTCGATCCCGGCCAGATGGTGGGCGGCAATCCGGCGCACATCGGCGCTTGCGCGGCCTTGATCTTCCCACAGGGCCAACAGGTCGCGACATTCCTCAATCGGAAACCCCAACGCGCGGGCACGGGCCAGAAACGTCAGTTTATGGGCATCTGCCGGACGAAACCGGCGATAGCCATTGTCGCCGCGCGCCGGGGTGACCAGCCCGATATCTTCGTAATACCGGATTGTTTTTGCGGGCAATCCGGTGATTTCGGCAACTTCCCCGATGTTCATACCGCGACCCCTTCGCCAACCAACGCGGGCACCCGGCGCAACCGCAGGGCATTGGTCACCACCAACACACTCGACAGCGCCATCGCCCCCGCCGCCAACGCAGGCGACAGCATGACACCCCACACCGGATACAGAACACCCGCCGCAACAGGGACCAGCAACACATTGTACCCAAAGGCCCACATCAGGTTTTGCCGGATATTCGCCATGGTTCGGCGGCTGATTTCCAACGCATTGACCACGCCCGCAGGGTTCCCGGACATCAGGACAACATGGGCGCTTTCCACGGCAACATCGGTGCCCGTGCCAATCGCTACCCCCACATCCGCCGCAGCAAGGGCCGGGGCATCATTAATCCCGTCGCCGACATAGGCCACCGGGCCAATGCGTTGCAAATCGCGGATCGCGTCCACCTTGCCACCGGGCAGAACGCCCGCGCGAACATCCTGAATTCCCAGCGTTTTCGCGACGTGGGCGGCGGTGGCCGGGGCGTCGCCCGTCACCATCGCCACACGCAATCCCATCGCGGTCAGACGGGCAACGGTCTGGGCGGCCTCCGGTTTGATCCGGTCGGACACAGCCAGCAACCCGGCCATCCGCCCATCCACAGCCACAAGGATCAGGCTGCGGCCCATCGCGGCCAACGCCTCGGCGCGAGGGCCAAGCGTGCCCATCACGATCCCTTCGCGTTCAAAATACCTCGGCGCACCGGCCATCACCGACCGGCCCGCAACAACGCCGCGCAACCCGAATCCCGGCTCGGCCTCAACCTGAGTCACAGCCGGCAAGGGCAGACCCCGCGCCTTGGCTGCACGGACTACTGCGCCCGCAACAGGGTGTTCGGACACGGCCTCAAGGGCGGCAACCATGACCAGAAACGCGTCGGCATCGCCCTCGAGCGGCTCCACCTCGGTCAGATCGGGGTGCCCCATGGTCAACGTCCCGGTCTTGTCAAAGGCCACCACGCGGACCCCTTGCAGCGCCTGCAACGCATCGCCCTGACGGAACAAAACGCCCATTTCTGCGGCGCGGCCCGTGCCCCACCATGATGGACGTGGGCGTGGCCAACCCCATGGCACAGGGGCAGGCGATAATCAGAACGGACACCCCCGCGACCAAGGCGAACGACATCACCGGGGCCGGGCCAAACACCAGCCACACCATCACGGTCAACACGGCGATGGCCATGATAACAGGGACAAAAACGGCAGTGATCCGGTTCACCAGATCCTGCACAGGCAGACGGGCCCCTTGGGCTTCTTCGACCATGGCAATGATCCGGGACAGCATCATATCGGCCCCAACGGCCGTGGCGCGCATCCGCAACGGGCCGTTCCCGTTGACGGTGCCGCCCGTCAACGCGGCCCCCTTGGTCTTTTGCACCGGCAGGGGTTCGCCCGTCACCATGCTTTCATCGACCCAACTGTCGCCTTCGCGCAGGATGCCATCCACGGCAATCCGCTCACCGGGCCGGACCTGCACCACCTCGCCCCGGCGAATATCCTCGACCGGGATTTCGACCACGGCACCATCGCGTTCGACCCGCGCCGTGGCAGGGCGCAAGGCCACAAGTTTACGAATGGCGGCACCGGTCTCGCCCTTGGCGCGGGCCTCCAACCAGCGGCCCAGCAGGATCAGGGTGACAATGACGGCGGCGGCCTCGAAATACACGGCGCGGGCGGCAACAGGCATCAGGGCGGGGGCAAACAGGGTCACCGTCGAATAGGCAAACGCGGCACCCGCGCCCAACACCACCAGCGAATTCATGTCCGGGGCCATCCGGATCAGCGCGGGAACACCCTTGCGGAAAAACCCGCGTCCCGGCCCCACCAAAACCGCCAGCGTCAGGGCGAACTGGATCATCCAGCTTGTCTGGGTGCCAATCGTGCGGGCGATCAAATGGTGCAACGGCGGGTAGATATGCCCACCCATTTCCAATGCGAACACCGGCAGGGTCAGAATGGCGGCCACCAGAACCTGACGGCGCACCGCCGCCACGTCCTGCGCACTGTGATCGTCAGGGCGGGTGCCTGCGGACAACGGGGTGGCGGCATATCCGGTGGCGGCCACGGCGTCTATCAACGCGGCGGGGTCCGGCGACAACGCCGATACAGACGCCGTGGCATCGGCCAGATTGACCCGCGCCGACAAGACACCGGGAACAGCGGCCAGCGCGGCCTCGACCTTGGCAACACAGGATGCGCAAGTCATGCCGTCAATCTGCAACCGGATGCGTTGGGGGACGGGCGGGTATCCGGCGGCGGTCAACGCACCGGATACGGCGCGGGCGGCACCCTCGCCCGCGTCGTCCTCCAGCGTGATCCGCGCGCCCTTTGTGGCAAGGTTCACCTCGGCCTTCTGGACCCCGGCAACGGACGAAATCGCCTTTTCGGCGCGGGCAACGCAGGCCCCGCAGGTCATGCCGTCGATATCAAATGAAAATGTTGCGTGCTGGGTCATAGGTCAGACTCCTTCTGTCACGCCCTACATAGGGGTTCCAGTGACAGGAAGGTCAAGTAGGCACGGCGGAAACTGGCCGCCCGCTAGGCCGTCCCGGTGCCCAGATCGAACGCCTCATCGGGGAAATACTTGGCCAGCCGGATATCGGCGGTGCGGGCGTGGCCCTCCATCCCCTCCAGCCGGGAAATCCGGGCGGTGGCAATGGCCAGCGGGCGGGCAGCCTCGCGGGTGGCGCGCTGCCATGTGACGGTTTTCATGAACTTGTGAACGGACAGACCCCCGGTATAGCGGGCGGCGCCACTGGTGGGCAAAACGTGGTTTGGCCCTGCGGCCTTGTCGCCAAAGGCCACGGTGGTTTCCTCGCCCAGAAACAACGACCCATAGGCGCGCAGCCGGGCCAGCCACCACTCCAGATCGGCGCATTGGACATGCAGATGTTCGGGGGCATATCGGTCAGATACGGCGGCCATTTCCTCGCGGTCGGCACACACAACGACCTCGGCGAAATCTGCCCATGCGGCGCGGGCGCTGTCGGCATTGACGCGGGGCAAGGCCTCGATCAAGGCGGGGACCCGGTCCATCACCGCATGGGCCAGCGGCGCGTGATCGGTGACCAGCCAGACAGGGGAATTATAGCCATGCTCGGCCTGCCCCACCAGATCACTGGCGATCAGATCGGGATCGGCATGGGCATCGGCCAAAACCAGACTGTCGGTCGGCCCGGCGACCATATCAATGCCCACGGCGCCAAACAGCATCCGCTTGGCCTCGGCAACAAACTGATTGCCGGGGCCGACAAGGATATCGGCGCGGGGCACACCAAACAGACCCTGCGCCATGCTGGCCACGGCCTGCACCCCGCCCATGTTCAAAATGGTATCGGCCCCGCACAAATCCATCGCATAGACGATGGCGGGGGGAATACCGGACCCGGCGCGGGGGGGCGAACAAGCGGTGACATGGGGGACGCCAGCAACCTTGGCGGTGGTGACGGTCATGATGGCGCTGGCGATATGGGCATACCGGCCACCGGGGACATAGCAACCTGCGGCGGACACCGGGATCTGGCGTTGACCGGCCCATAGACCGGGCAGCAGTTCGACCTCCATATCGGTCACCGTCGCACGCTGGGCTTGGGCAAAACGGCGGATATTGTCATGGGCAAACCGGATATCGGCCTTGACCTGATCGGGCACCTGGGCAGTCTTTTCGGCAATCTGGGCAGGGGTCAGGACGATGTGACCGTCCCATCCGTCAAACCTGTAGGCCATGTCGCGGGCGGTATCCTCTCCCCCTACGGCGATCTCGTCCAACAAGGCGCGCACCGTGCGGGTCAGGTCCGGTTGGGCCGTCTCGGCGCTCTTGGTCGCCCGTTTCAGATACTCCGCCATACCACCTCACCACCCTTAAAATTCGGCACTATCCGGGACTTAATCCGCGACCGAGACGAGGGCAAAGGGTTTGCTGGATCACCCTAGCCTTGTTCACTTGTCTGAAACGGGGGTTCAGAAAGGCTGAAACCGGGGGGGGTCAGCCCTTGCCTTTCCACGGAACCAACACGCGCTCGGCCCACCGCATAAGCATATCAATGCTAAACCCGATCAACCCGATCAGGATGATGCCCATCAACACGACATCGGTCATCTGGAATTTTGAGGCGACCATGATCATCATACCGGCCCCCTTTTCGGCGGCGACCAGTTCGGCGGCGACAACGGTGCCCCAACACACGCCCATGGCCACACGGGCGCCCGTGAAAATATCGGGCAGGGAATTGGGAATGATGACATGGCGCATGATCTGCCATTTGCTGGCCCCCAGCGAGTAGGCGGCATGGACCTTGGAAATCCGCACGCCGGACACACCGGCACGGGCGGCGATGGCCATGATCCACAACGCGGCAAGAAACAACAGGATGATCTTGCCCACCTCGCCGATACCCGCCCAGATAATGACCAGCGGGATCAGGGCCAGCGGCGGAACCGGGCGCATGAATTCGACAATCGGATCGAACCAGCCGCGAAACCAATCCGACAACCCCATCGCATAGCCCAGCGGAATACCCACCATCGCACCCAGAGCAAAGCCAACCAGAACCCGGAACAGGGAATACCCCAGATGTTCGGCAAGCGATGAATTGCGGAACCCGTCGCGGGCGGTATCCACCAACCGGGCCCACACGGCCTCGGGGGCGGGCAACCAGATCGGTTCCATCTGCCAGCCACGGGCGGGGGATATGTTCAACGTGCCGCGCGGGGTCATCACCACCTGACCAAAACCCACGCGCACGGTCTGGCCCACCTCAATGGGCTGGCCATTGATCGCGACAACGGCGGCGCCTGCCTCGCGGGTGACGGCGTCGTTGTCCTCGGGTTTCAGAAGGGCAGACCGATAGGCGGCCACGGTCACCACATCATTGCGGGCGAACCCGTCGCCGGGGGCGACCACGGGTTCCTCCACAACCTCGCCAAAGGGGAACACGCGGACGGTGACGGTGGCGTCGTCGGTGGCACCATCCGGGGCGCGGCTGGTATAGGTGAACGCGGCGTCGCCCATGAACGGACCGGGGGCATGCAGAAATCCGGGCAACAGGCGGGACCCGGTGAACGCGCCCCACAACAGGAATATCAGAACCAACGATATGACCGACGCGGCAGTGTTGGACACCACGGCACTTTCATCGCCGAACGTGACGGTTTTCAGCGATCCATAGTCATGGCGGGGTTTCATCAGGCGGCGGATGGCGCGCCAGACCACCATGGTCAGCAAGATCAACGCGATATAGCCCGCGACATAGGGGGCGGCACTGGCCAGCACCACCAGAACGGCCCACAATTCGCCCATCAGGTCGGAAAACAGGGTCATGCGGGGGTCTCCTGACGGCCCATGATTTCTTCTTCCATGTCCCAGATCATGCCCAGAATCTCCTCACGGGTGCGGGCGAAATCGGGGTGTTTCTTGACCTCGCGCAGGTCTTGACCCACGCCCATATCGGCAAACGGCAGGCGATATTCACGGTGAACGCGACCGGGGCGAGGGGCCATGACGACCAACCGTTCGCCCAGCAACAGCGCCTCTTCAACGGAATGGGTGATCAGGATGATGGTCTTGCCGGTTTCCTTCCACAGTTTCAGAACAAGCCCCTGCATCTTTTCGCGGGTCAGGGCGTCCAGCGCGCCCAGCGGTTCATCCATCAGGATGACATCGGGGTCATTGGCCAGACACCGGGCAAGGGCGACACGCTGCTGCATCCCGCCGGACAATTCGTAAATGGCCTTTTCCTTGAAATCGCGCAGGCCGACGACATCCAGCAGATGATCCACGGTATCGCGGTATTGGGCGGGGCGCTGGCCCTTCATGCGGGGGCCGAAACTGACGTTTTCGCGCACGCTCATCCATTCGAACAACGCGCCTTGCTGAAACACCATGCCCCGTTCGGCGGCGGGGCCAATGACAGCGTGACCGTTCAACACGATGCGGCCTTCGGTCGGAGCCAGAAACCCGGCGACAATGTTCAACAACGTGGTCTTGCCGCATCCGGACGGGCCCAGAACGGACATCAACTCGCCGGATTTCAGGTCAAGCGTGACGTTCTGCAACGCCTGCACGGACGCGCCGCCGGGCAGGTCAAACCGCATCGACAGATTTTCAATGGAAAGGCCGGGCATCCGGTCTCCTTTGTCCGATTGGGCGGTTTTGGGGGTGGGGGCACCCGGTGGGGCGCCCCCGGTCCGACGTTACATCGCGCCAGCAGCGGCCAGCGGCCCGATGTTGACGGTATCGGCATAGCTGTCGAGAGCAGACGGGATCGACCCGGCCGCCACGAACACGCCAGCGACGCCGCCCATGAACTCTTGGGCACCGCCGCCCAACCATTTGGCGCTCAACTGGTCCTCGACGCTCGGGAACACAAAGGTAGCCATGGTTTCGCGGGTGGCGGCCTCGTCCATACCGGCGTCTGCGGCGATGACGGGGATCATTTCCTCGACCATGGACCCGTCATTCCAACCGGCGTTCATCTGGGCGGTGACGGCCAGAAACTTGGCCACGACATCGGGGTTTTCGGCCACGAACCCGGACGGGGCAGAGGTGACATCAAACACCAGAATGCCCAGTTCTTCCTTTTCGGCACCGGTCAGCAACACATCGCCATGTTCCTTGGCACGACGCAGGGACCCGCCCCAACCGCAGAACATGTCAACGGCACCTTGGGCAATCGCGGCGGCCCCATCCGGCGGGGCCATATCCACGATATCAAGGCTGGCAAGGTCAACGCCGAAATGGTCCATCTGGCGCAGGAACCCGTAATGGGCGGCGGTGCCCAACGGGACGGCAACCTTGGCGCCGGCCAGATCGGCGGCGTTGTCCTTGGTAATCTCCTTGTCGGCGCGCACGACACAGTTGTCATTGTCCGAATAGGACACGGCGACATCCAGAATCTGCAAATCCTGCCCGGCGCTGGTGGCGACGACAAACGGGGGCACACCTTGGCTGATGGAAATCTGGACATCGCCAGACGCCATCGCGGCGGACATCGCGGTGCCGGTATCAAACGACACCCAATTCACCTTCATGCCCAGTGCCTCGTCATACAGGCCGTTCACCTTGGCAAATTCAAACGGCATCGGCCATTCCAGGAAATAGCCCACGGTGATCTCACCGTGACCCGCCGCAAACGCCGGGGCCGCCCCGGTCATCAGGGCAAGGCCCGCCGCCGCACTCATCAGGTTTGTCGTGATCGTCATTTTTGTCATTTCCCATGTTGTGCCCCTGTTGGAGAGGCTTGGTTACACTTGGCCCGCGTCTGACGCAGGCCCGATCTTTACTGCGGCGCGGTGTGCGCCCTTCCCCATTCGAACCACGGATCGGATGGCAAGAAAAGGGCTTCAATCTGACCCCGTCCCGGATGCCCGCAGGCCTCCCGGTATTCGATCCCCACATGCGACAGGATCAAGGCGCGGCGCGTCAAATGTTTCGCAGGGGGAAACCAGCAGGGCACCTGGGGGCATCAAACCCCGGATTGTCCGACAAACCACTGTTATAAATAAACTTTCACGCCAACTGTGCCCCGCACACTGGCTATCCCTCCGCAATCTGGCGCTATGCACACCCGCCGTCTGGCCCTATCGGCTGCTCACCATGCGACCACTATCAGACGCAGCACAGACGCCGTATCACAGGATTCGGTCGTCCCAATTTTCATACCGGAGCATCCCCATGGACACGCAGGCGCTTTCCAACGATCCCCGTCACGTCATCGACGCTGACAAGGCGCATGTCTGGCACCACCTTGCGCAACACAAACCCTTTGAAACCATCGACCCGCAAATCATCGTCGAAGGGCGGGGAATGCGGGTCTGGGACATCACCGGCAAGGAACATCTGGACGCGGTGTCGGGCGGGGTCTGGACGGTCAACGTGGGCTATGGCCGCGAAAGCATCGCCAACGCGGTGCGCGATCAATTGGTGAAAATGTGCTATTTCGCGGGGGCCAAAGGGACGATTCCGGGGGCCAACTTTGCCAAACGCCTGATCGAGAAAATGCCGGGGCTGACACGCGTCTACTACGCCAATTCCGGGTCCGAGGCGAACGAGAAGGCGTTCAAGATGGTCCGCCAGATCAGCCACAAACACCACGGCGGCAAGAAACACAAAATCCTGTATCGGGACCGGGATTATCACGGCACCACCATCGCGACCCTGTCGGCGGGCGGGCAACAGGAACGCAATGCGCAATACGGGCCCTTTGCGCCGGGTTTTGTCGAGGTGCCCCATTGCCTTGAATACCGCGCGCAACCCGATTGGGCCGGGGACAGCTATGGCATCCGCGCCGCCGAAGCGATCGAGGCCGTGATCCTACGCGAAGGCCCAGACACCATCGGGGCGCTGTGCCTTGAACCCATCACGGCGGGCGGCGGCATCATCGTGCCCCCGCGCGGCTACTGGGAAAAGGTGCAAGAGATTTGCCGCAAATACGACATCCTGCTGCATATTGACGAGGTCGTCTGCGGGCTGGGGCGCACCGGCACTTGGTTCGGCTATCAGCAATTCGGGGTGCAACCCGACATCGTGACGATGGCCAAAGGGGTGGCATCCGGCTACGCGGCCATTTCGTGCTGCGTGACCACCGAACGGGTGTTCGACATGTTCAAGGACGACACCGACAAACTGGGATATTTCCGGGACATCTCGACGTTTGGGGGCTGCACCGCCGGGCCGACCGCGGCACTTGAGAACATGAAAATCATCGAGGACGAAGGGCTGTGCGCCAACTCCACCGCGATGGGGGACCGCCTGATGGACAACCTGCGGGGGCTGATGGACAAACACCGGGTCATCGGCGATGTGCGGGGCATGGGCCTGTTTGCCGGGGCCGAATTGGTGACAGACCGCGACAGCCGTGAACCGGCTGACGAGAAAAAGGTGATGGCGGTCGTGGCCGACTGCCTGAAACAAGGGGTCATCATCGGGGCGTCGAACCGGTCCATGCCGGGGTTCAACAACACGCTGCTGTTCGCGCCCGCATTGATCGCCGGGGCAGACGACATCGACGAAATCACCGCCAGCGTGGACCGGGCGCTGGGCACCGTGTTCGGCTAAGGGGATGCACGACACCAACGACCTTGGGCAACCGATTGGCCGGATGGTGGACACGGTGCTGCCCCGGCCTCTGCCACCCCGGCGGGCGATGGTCGGGCGGTATGGATCGGTGATCCCGGTGGAAACCGGGCATCTGCCCGCGCTTTTCGATGCGTTTCAGGCCGATATTCAGGACCGAAACTGGACCTACCTTCCCTATGGCCCGTTTGAAACGCCGGGCGCGCTCGGGGCATGGATGGACCGGACCTGTTTCGGGGACGATCCGCTGTTTCATACGCTGTGCGATGCGCACGGGCAACCGGCGGGGCTGGCGGCCTATCTGCGGATTGATCCGGGCGCAGGCGTGATCGAGGTGGGGCATATCAACCTGTCTCCCCGGCTCCAACGGACCCGCACCGCGACCGAGGCGATGTTTCTTCTGATGCGGCGGGCCTTTGATGAACTGGGCTACCGGCGCTATGAATGGAAATGCGACGCGCTCAACGCGCCCTCGCGCAAGGCGGCGGAACGGCTCGGCTTCACCTACGAAGGGACGTTCCGGCAGGCGGGCGTGGTCAAGGGGCGCAACCGGGACACCGCGTGGTTTTCTATTCTGGACCGGGACTGGCCACGGATCGAGACGGCGATGGACGCTTGGCTGGACCCCGGCAATTTCGACAGCGCGGGAGGACAACGCAGCCCGCTGCAAACACGCGGATAGAAACGCGGATCATTCCGCAATAAAAACCGACCACCCGGTCAAAAATCATTTCCGCAATCAGGTTTACCTGCCGTAACGTAGCGGTGAATCAGGGTTGTCCGATGTCGGGGCGCCCCCGCCCGGAGGATGTCATGACCACCCGTTTCGCTGCACTCGCCGTCTTGTCGGCCCTCGCCTGCCCTGCCACAGCCATCGCGCAAGACGACCGCGACGCGGCCTACCGGGCGCTTGCGGCGGTTCTGCCGCCCGGTCTGGCGCAACAGCTTGGGGACAATTCCTGCCAATACGCCTTTGACAGCGTCTGCGACGATCCGACCTACGGCAGCGAGGCGTTCTGCGCCCCCGGAACCGACGCGGCAGATTGCCGGGCAGTGCTTATCGGTGGCGAGGATAGCTGCGAATGGGCGCGCGACGGCGAATGTGACGAACCCCGCGCAGAAGGGGAATTGTTCGCCTGCGCCATCGGCACCGACCTCACCGATTGCGGGCCGCCCCCCGGCGCACCCTCTGGCACGGCGCAAACCACCACCGGGGGCAACG
>JBGSIZ010000243.1:0-13224 GCA_041742255.1 Marivivens sp.
TACCGGCCAACAGGCCGCGCCGACCAATGTCCTGCGTCATCCCCATTCTCCCCGCGCCCGGATCGCGGACGACGACTCCGCGCGCATCGGCATCGTCACAAAACACCATCGGGGCGGTTGGGACACGCCCAATAACCGGGACGCCGACCCCGGCAACCGCTGCGCGTGATAGACCCGTGCGGCCTTGGACATGCGGGCGGAAATGCGTTGGCCCGGACGGGCCAGAACGCCCACGGGCACGGTGTCCATGATATCACGCCAATCTTGCCACTGGTCCAACTGGGCCAGATTGTCGGCCCCCATCAACCACACGAACCTTACACCGGGATACATCGCACGCAACGCGCGCAACGTCTGCGCGGTATAGCGGGTGCCCAGATGGCTCTCGACATCGGTGATGGTCACGCGGGGGTGGCGCATGATCGCACGGGCGGCCTGCATCCGTTCCGATAATGGGCGGGGGCCCACGGATTTCAACGGGTTGGCGGGGGACACCAACCACCACACTTGATCCAGACCAAACCGGACCAACGCGGTGCGGGTGATATGCACATGGCCCGCGTGGGGCGGGTCAAACGACCCCCCCAACAGGCCAATCACCTGCCCCGTTCCCGCATTTGGATACTCCGGCCCGCGCAAACCCGCCCCCTGTTGTCACCCCGGCACAAGAACCAATGACGCCCGCCAATGTAAAGGGGCGCAATCTGCGCTCTACGCCTCTGGATACCGGACAAAGGCAAAGCGTTGGCTGTCCGGGGCCCAACAGGGGACATTTATGCTCCCCTGCCCGCCGCGAAACGCCTGCACCACACGGCCCGGCTCGCCCGTGGCAGGCATCAGGTTGAGCGTAACAGGCAGGTCGGCGGGATGCCCCTTGGTGCCGGGTGGATAGGCCAGCCACAGCACATGCGCACCACAGGGCGACGGATGCGGGAACCAATCCACGGTATCGCCGTCGGTCATCCGCTCGGGATCAGTGCCATCGGGATGAACACGCCACAGATTAACGCGGCCATCCCGTTCACCGTTGAACCAGACCCAACCACCATCCGGCGTGTAATCCGGACCGTCCACATGGTCGAAACCGGGGGTCAACAGCCGCTCGTCCGACCCATCAATCGCACAGGTATACATCAACACAGGGCCACCATCCCGCGCGCCCGCATAGGCGATGCGCGCGCCATCCGGGGACCATCCATGCCACCAACTCGGGCCAATTGGTGTCACCCGGCGGGGCGGTCCACCGGCCACGGGCATCACATAAATGATCGACCGCGCGTCCTCGGTATGATCCGAAAAGGCGATCCACGCGCCATCCGGGGACACCCCGTGATCATTGTTCAATCGCCCCAACGGGCCGGTATCCACAAGTTCCAGCACTGGGGCCTGCAACGGCACGCGAAACAACCGACCCCCGCCATTCACCAGCAAAAACCCGTCCCGGTGCCAATTCGGGGCCTCAATATGCCCGTCATGGCGCAAAACCACCTCGACCCGCCCCTGCAGGTCGGACAGACACAGTTCGGATATCATCCGGGCGTGCCCGGCAGATAGTCGAACCGCGCAAACCGGGCCTCGGCCGCGCGCCCGCTGGTGTCCATCGCGACCATGCCAACAAAGGCCCCCGTGAACGACGCATGTTCACCGCGCCCGCCTTCGTCCGAAATGACGGCGGCGTTCAACGTGGGACCAAACCGTTCCCAATCGGTGCCCTCCTGGCGAACCCAGAATTGCTGGGCGGCGTGGTCAACCTCTACCCGCAATTCGACCGGACCGGGGGCAAGCGGGCGAGGGGCGGCAGGCCAGAACAGGCGCTGTTCGGGCCAGTCACCCGGACACGACATCAACACCAGACAGCGGCCCAGCCCCGGCTCATCACTCACCAACGCCGCGTGAAACTTGTGGCGGTTGTAATAGGTGATCAACCCGGCGGCCTGCTGATAGGTATCAGTGGCAAAATCCACCTCGGTTTCGGCGGCATAGGCGACATCCTCCTGCCTGCGGGCAACCAAGGCCTGTTCATACCACGACCCGATGCTTTCGCGGCCAATCAGGGACAATGCACCGGCATCCTCGCGGAAAATGCGGGGGGTGTCGGGGGTGCGCAACCACTGGAATTCGTCGGGCAACGGACCGCCCAGAACCCGGCGGACGGCAGCGCGCTCCAGCGGGGCGGCATCGACCGGGGCAGGCACGCGGGCTCGGGGCACCATTCCGCCCGCCTCCAACCACAACCAATCGTCGCGCCAGACAACCTTTTCCAGACCGGTTTCGCGGCCCATCGGACAATACAGGCGGCCATTATGGGCATAGGGGCGACCCATCAGAAACGTGTGGTAACAATCGCCCCAATGGGTTTCGACATATTGGCCATGGCCGGTGCGCTGAATCGGGCCGGGGGCACCCTCGGCACAAATAACATGGCGGGCGGGGTGATCCTCATAAGGGCCCCAGATATCGCGGGACCGGGCCATGGTGACGGCATGACCATACCCGGTGCCACCCTCGGCGGTGGTAAGGTAGTAATACCCATTGCGGCGGAACAGATGGGGGGCCTCGGTCAACCCGCGGTCGGTGCCGGCATAAATCTGGCGGACGGGACCGGTCAGACCGGCCTCGGGGGACCATTCCTGCAACAGGATGCCGTCAAAGCTGGCATGGGCGGGGTTACCGCCGGTGCCGGGGCCGCGATGGTTCCACTGCATGTTCACAAACCATTTGCGGCCATCGTCATCGTGGAACAGGGACGGATCAAACCCGCTGGAATTGACATACCACGGGTCAGACCAGACACCGTTCACGGTCTCACAACAGGTGATGTAATTATGGGCGTCCTTGAACGCGCCATCCAACCGCTTGACGTCGGTATAAACCAGCCAGAACCGATCGCCATCATGGGACAGGCAGGGGGCCCAGATACCGCAACTGTCGGGATTCCCTCGCATATCCAACAACGCGGCCCGGTTCAGCGGGCGGGCCACCAGGGCCCAGTTCACCAGATCGCGGCTGTGATAGATGCACACGCCGGGATACCATTCGAACGTCGATGTGGCGATGAAATAATCCTCGCCGACCCGGCAGAACGACGGATCAGGGTTGAACCCCGGCAGAATTGGATTTTGGATCATGACTTGGACTCCGGTTTCATCTCGTCGAAAATACCTCGGGGGGATCGCCTGCAGGGCGATGGGGGCAGCGCCCCCTCACCCCTCAGATGATTGGGCCCACAGGTTGATCTTTTCCTCATCGGCATAGGTGTCGATCAGGGCCAGTTCTTCGGGCGAAAACTCCAGATTGGCGACGGCGCCCACGCAATCCACCACCTGTTCGGGCTTGGACGCGCCGATCAGCGCGGTGGTGATGCCGCCCTCGCGCAACACCCAGGCAATCGCCATCTGGGCAAGGGTCTGACCACGGGCCTGCGCGATGTCGTTCAAGGCGCGGATATTGGCCAGCGCCTTGTCGGACAACATCGCCGGGTCCAGTGATTTGCCCTGCACGGCGCGGCCATCGCGCACGCCGCCCAGATATTTGTTTGTCAACATGCCTTGGGCCAGCGGGGTGAACGCGATGGACCCGATGCCAAGATCGGCCAGCGTGTCCTTCAACCCGTCCCGCTCCACCCACCGATTGAGCATGTTATACGACGGCTGATGGATCAGACACGGGGTGCCCAGATCCTTGAGAATGGCAGCCGCCTCGCGGGTGCGCTCGGAATTATAGGACGATATCCCGGCATATAATGCGCGCCCCGACCGCACGATATAATCCAGCGCGCCCATGGTTTCTTCCAACGGGGTATCGGGGTCAAACCGGTGGGAATAAAAGATATCGACATACTCCAGCCCCATCCGCTTGAGGCTCTGATCGCAAGACGACACCAGATATTTGCGGCTCCCCCATTCGCCATAGGGGCCGGGCCACATGCCGTATCCGGCCTTGGACGAAATGATCAATTCATCGCGGTAAGGGGCCAGATCCTCGGCCATGATCGCACCAAACGCATATTCGGCGGACCCGGGCGGCGGACCATAATTGTTGGCCAGATCGAAATGGGTGATGCCGTGGTCAAAAGCGGTCAGGCAAATGTCGCGCTTGGTTTGATGCGGGGTGTCATGGCCAAAATTGTGCCACAGGCCCAGCGATATGGCGGGCAGCAAAACGCCGGATTGGCCACAGCGGCGATAGACCATCCGGTCATAGCGGTCGGGGTGGGCGGTATAGGGCATGGCGGCCTCCTAAATCGTTTACGGCACTTGGCCACGGCCCTCCGCCCTTGTCAATTCCAACAGGGCAAATTGGGCGGAAATGGCGACCGGCACCAAAAAATTTCCGGCGTTAACGATTGATGCGCAACCCTGCGGCTAGACAGGGCGCAACGTCCCGTTCCTTTGGCGGAGTAACATGCCAATCCTGCCGACTGCCCTGCTTTCCGTCGCCATCACTGCACTTGTTGCGGCGTTGGGCATTTGGCGGGTAATGCGGGGGGCAAAACGGTTGCCATGGACTGCGCCCATCCGGTTTGCCAAATGGCAGGATACCTTTTTCGCGCGGCAGGTGGTCAACGCAACCAACGACGGGCTGATCGTGCAAACGCTGGACGGGCGCATCTTGTGGGCCAACCCCGCCTATTGTCGGCTGCACCAACGCCGCAAGGAGGATATGCTGGGTCAAAACCCGCTCAATTTCGCAATCCCGCCCGGCCAAGGGCCCAGCGCGGCCGAGATTGCGCAATTTCGCTATGACCCCTCCGATCCTTTTCTCGCGCGGCCGCACAAACGACAGAACTGGCGGGCGGACGGCGCGATTTTCTGGATCGAGATCAGCGTCTCCTTTACCGTCGGACATGATGGGCAAACCTATGCCATTTCCGTCTGCCGCGACATCACCGAAGAGGTCGCGCGCGAAGAGAAACTGAACGAAACAACCCGCCAGCTTGAATATGTGGCGTCCCATGACAGCCTGACGGGCGTGCTCAACCGCGCCGCGTTCAGCACGCTGACATCGGAACACCTCGCCCACCGAGCGGCGGACGCCGGGCATCTGGGGCTGATCCATCTGGATCTGGACCATTTCAAGGTGATCAACGACACCCACGGTCATTCGGCGGGGGACGCGGTGCTGCTGCATGTGGCGCGGGCGCTGCGCAACGCCGTCGGGCCGAACGACATCGTGGCGCGGATAGGCGGCGATGAATTCGTGGTCGTCCTGCCACAGGTCGCGTCCTTGGGCGATCTAGAACGGGCGGCGGGCCGGTTGCGCACCGCCGTCGCGCAACCGCTCGATTGGCGCGACCGCAAGATGACGTGCAGCACCAGCATCGGCGCGGCCTTGTCCGACGCGGGCATCTGCACCCCCGAGGATTTGCTGCAACGGGCCGATTTCGCGCTTTATGACGTCAAACGCACCGGGCGGGGCAATGTCGCCACCTATGACGAAGGGCTGCACAAACGTTATGCCAAACAGATGCAGATGGCCGCGGACCTGCGGCAGGCGATCGAACTGGGCGACCTGTCCTTTGTATTCCAACCCATCTTTGACCTGCGCACCGGCTTGATCGGCAGTCTTGAAACGCTGGTGCGCTGGGACCACCCCACCGAAGGGCGGCAATCGCCCGCTGATTTTCTGCCCATGGCGGGGGAAATGGGGCTGATGGCGGATCTGGACTATATCGCGATGAATGCGGCGCTGGACATGAAACAATCGCTCAACCGTGCCGGACAGACCAACATCCACGTCAACTTCAATGCGTCCGAGGCGATGCTGGCCCACCCCGAATTCGTGCGGCGGCTCACCTCGGGCGTACTGGGGCGGGGGATCAACCCGTCGCATGTCGCAATCGAGGTGCTGGAAACCATCGTCTTTGCGGATGTGGCCGAAAACACCGGCACCGCCCGAATCATCAGCGATTTGCGGTACGCGGGCTACAACATCCTTCTGGACGATTTCGGGGTAGGCCACGCGGGGCTGGCGCATCTGGCACAACTGGACGTGACAGGCGTGAAAATCGACCGCTCGCTGATCCGCAACATGCCGGGCGACGCCACCAGCAGCAAAATCGTGGCAACGATGGTCGATCTGTGCGCGGACTTGGGGCTGCAGGTGGTCGCCGAAGGGGTGGAAACACCCGCCGTCGCCAATCACCTGTGGGATCTGGGGTGCGCAAGCCTGCAAGGGTTCTGGTTCTCGCGGCCACTTGACGCAGGCACCGTGGTCAATTGGGTGCGGCGCCGGAACCAGACGCCAACACCCCGGCAAACAACAGACGCAACCGGGGCGGCTTTGACCAAATCGCCCCTGCCTGCAACGCCCCTACCCGTCCCGGCCCACCATCGCAAATCGGCACCACAAGGGCGGATTGCCTCCTGACCGGCAAGGCGCTAAACGCAACGCGCGCACACCTTTCCGGCAGCCGCTTCCGGCAGCCCGCCCCGACGGAGACCCACATGGCCAGCTATCAATACGTCTATTTCATGGACGGCGTGTCCAAAACCTATCCCGGCGGCAAGAAGGTGTTCGAAAACATCCGGCTCAACTTTTTGCCGGGCGTGAAAATCGGGGTGGTCGGGGTCAACGGCACCGGTAAATCCACGCTGATGCGGATCATGGCCGGCCAAGACAAGGATTTCGGGGGCGAGGCGTGGGCGGCCGAAGGGGCCACCGTGGGCTACCTGCCACAGGAACCGGAACTCGACGCGACCTTGTCTGTGCGGGAAAACGTCATGCTGGGCGTTGCGGCAAAAAAGGCGATCCTCGATCGCTACAACGACCTCGCGATGAACTATTCGGACGAAACCGCCGATGAAATGGCAAAACTGCAAGACGAGATTGACGCCCAGAACCTCTGGGATCTCGACGCGCAGGTGGACGTCAGCATGGAGGCTTTGCGCTGCCCCCCCGATGACGCAGACGTGACCACGCTGTCGGGCGGCGAAAAACGGCGGGTGGCCTTGTGCAAACTGCTGCTGGACGCGCCCGACATGCTGCTCCTTGACGAACCGACCAACCACCTTGACGCGGAAACTATCGCGTGGCTGCAAAACCACCTGATGGAATACAAGGGCACGATCCTGATCGTCACCCACGACCGCTATTTCCTTGACGCGATCACGTCGTGGATTCTGGAACTGGACCGGGGGGCGGGCATCCCGCACGAAGGCAACTATTCCAGCTGGCTGGAGGCCAAGGCCAAGCGGCTCGAACGCGAATCGAAAGACGACAAATCGCGGCAGAAAACGCTGGAACGCGAATTGGAATGGATGCGGCAAGGGGCCAAGGCGCGTCAGGCGAAATCCAAGGCCCGGATCAGCGCCTATAACGACATGGCCAACCAATCCGAACGGGAAAAAATGGGGCGCGCCCAGATCATCATCCCCAACGGCCCCCGTCTTGGCGACAAGGTGATCGAGGTCGAAGGCCTGAACAAGGCGATGGGCGACAAGCTCCTGATCGAAAACCTCGAATTTTCGCTGCCACCCGGCGGGATAGTGGGGGTTATCGGGCCAAACGGCGCGGGGAAATCCACGCTTTTTGGCATGTTGACCGGGCAGGTGCAGCCGGACGCGGGCACTGTGACCTATGGCGACACGGTCAAACTGTCGTATGTGGACCAGTCGCGCGACGCGCTGGCACCCGACGCGACCGTTTGGGAGGAAATCACCGGCGGGGCCGAGATCATCGAACTTGGGGCGGCGTCGATGAACTCTCGCGCTTATTGTTCGGCCTTCAACTTCAAAGGCGGGGATCAACAGAAAAAGGTCGGGTCGCTGTCGGGCGGCGAACGCAACCGGGTCCACATGGCCAAACTGTTGAAATCCGGGGGCAATGTGTTGCTCCTTGACGAACCAACCAACGATCTGGACGTGGAAACGCTCCGCGCGCTCGAGGATGCCTTGGTGGACTTTGCAGGCTGCGCCGTCGTCATCAGCCACGACCGCTTTTTCCTCGACCGGATCTGCACGCATATCCTCGCCTTTGAAGGCGACGCGCATGTGGAATGGTTCCAGGGCAACTTCGAAGACTACGAAGAAGACAAGAAAAAGCGGCTGGGCACCGACGCGATGGAACCCAAGCGGATGAAATTCAAGAAATTCAGCCGCTGACACAAGGCTGGGCGAACCGAATTCCCGGCTGAAACGGGGGGGGGCACAAACCCTTTCCCCGACTCAGTGATTTTGTGCTATGTACATCGGGCAGAAGCCCCTCCGTCCTGCCTCACCCCCAGCTTATCGCTTGCCGAATGGCCAGAACGAGACGCTTCCGAAACCGCCGCCATCCGTGCGGCGGTTTTCGTGTGCAGGGTCTAGGGTTCCGCGTCCCGGCCTATCACCTCGCCCCGTCGCTTGGACACAAACTGCGGACTGTCCAGCAACCCGGCCATCTTCATCTGCGCCCATGTGGCTAGCAGGCGATTGATCCGGGCCTGATACCCGGTGCCCATGGCGCGAAACACCCGCGCGACCGAGGCATCCAGATACAAAGTCACCTTGACCTTGGGTTCTTCGACATCCAGATCGGCCTCCAGCGTGTGCCACGCATCGGGGACCTGATCGCGGACCATCTGGTCCAGAATGTCGGCCTCACCTTCCCACAATTGCCGGAACAGACGGTCACGGGCGATGCGTTCGGTTTTGGTGGCGGGTTTTGACAGGGGCATAGGGGTCTCCTTTGACCCCACCATCGGCCCCAACTGTTAACCCCGCCCTGCCCCACCGTCCTGAAAACCAGACCGACGCGATACCGACGCAAAACCGCCGAAATCCGCACCGCCCTCAAACCCCCTTGCAATTCGGACGCAACAGGGCCATATGAAGCCTGCGAACGATCTTCTAAATCGACCCTTCTGTTTTCCGACTTCGGCTACAGTCCTCGATCCAGACGTGACTTAGCCAACCTGTCGCATGTCGTGGGCAGGACGAAAAACTAGAAGGATTATTCACATGGCCACTGGCACCGTGAAATGGTTTAACTCCACCAAAGGCTTCGGCTTTATCGCTCCCGATGGCGGCAAAAAAGACGTGTTCGTGCACATCTCCGCTGTCGAGCGTGCTGGCCTGACTGGCCTCAAAGACGACCAGAAGGTCACCTTTGACATTGAATCCGGCCGTGACGGTCGCGAATCGGCAACGAACATCCAGCTGGCGTAAGCCGCTGAATTTTCGAAACAAACGGCCGTCCCTCGGGGCGGCCGTTTTGCGTTTTGCCTCCGGATCAGGTCTTGATCCAGTCCATGATCGCCGTCGCTGGCATCGCGCCGGACTGCCGTTTGACCTCGCGGCCGCCCGCGAATTTCACCATCGTCGGGATGCCCCGGATACCATATTTCTGACCCGCCGCGGGTTCGGCTTCGGTGTTGAGTTTGACCAACCGCGCCCGCCCCTTCAGCCCCGTCGCCGCCTTGGAAAACTCCGGCGCCATCGTCCGGCACGGCCCACACCACGGCGCCCAGAAATCCACGACCAACGGTAAATCGTCGGTCTGCGCGGCCTTTTGCAGCGTGGCAAGGTCCACCTCGACCGCCTTGTCGCCAATCAACCCGCCCCCACAGGTCCCACATTTCGGCCCCGACCCCAGCTTGTCCTCGGGCACCCGATTCACCTGACCACACTCCAGACACGTCACCTTCATCGTTGCCTCCATTCACATCATGAATATCAAATATGTTGCACCCGTGCCCCGCGCAAGTCCCCCACATCCGGCCCATCGGCACGGTCAAGCCGACGGTGCCCGCCCCCTCCGATGATCTTGATTTTTTATCGAAAATCTCCATAATTTATCGGGCGACGTGACCACTATCGACCCTGTCTCCCTCTGCGGCCCAGTTGTTCGATCAGCGACGGACGAGCCGGACCGCTGCATCCCGCGAGCGGCAAGACAACAGGAGACGACGGATGGCCACTGGCACCGTGAAATGGTTCAACACCACAAAAGGATACGGTTTTATCGCGCCCGATGGCGGCAAAAAGGATGTGTTCGTGCACATTTCGGCGGTGGAACGGTCGGGCCTGACGGGTCTGAAAGACAACCAAAAGGTGACCTTTGATATCGAGTCGAGCCGCGATGGCCGCGAATCGGCGGTCAACATCGTTCTGGCCTGACACCACAATATCGTCCGGCCTCGTGGGTCCGCGGGCGCATCACCAGACGCGCCCGCGAAAGATAAAATTCAGTCTTCCAGAACGAACGTCACCTTCATCGCGACCCGGTATTCGTCAACCTTGCCGTCTTTGACCGTGACCTTTTGTTCGGACACCCATGCGCTTTGGATGCCTTTCAGGGTTTTGGACGCCTGAATGACACCTTGTTCTACGGCATCATCGAACGACTTGTGCGATGACGAGATGATTTCGATAACCTTTGCAACCGACATGGCGCTCTCCTTGTAAATGTAACGTCCCACGACCCTAGGGGGGTTATTCGGGTTCGTCCATCGGACGGCGGCGGCCCTCCGCCCATGGGCTCACTCGACGCCTGAAATCAGGTCCAACACCGCCGGGCCCATGGCCGCCACAATCTGCGTCACGCCGTCCGCATTAGGGTGGATGCCGTCCGCCTGCATATAGGCGGCGCGGGCCGCGCCGGTATCCCCCCCCGCCGTCAACCCGGCAAAGAAGGACGGGAACAAATCCGCGCCAAAATCGACGGCAAGGTCGGGATACATCGCGTCAAATTGTGATTTGTAATCAGGGCCATAGTTGTTGGACACCACCAACCCCACCAACAGAACCTCGACCCCTGCAGCCTTTGCAGCCTCCAGAATACCGCGCAGGTTTTCCCGGCTCACGGCCGGATCAATCCCGCGCAGGAAATCATTGCCGCCCAGCGCTACAATCATCGCGTCCACATCCGGCGTCAGGGTCCACGCAGCCCGGCTCAATCCGCCCGCTGTCGTATCCCCGGACACGCCTGCGTTCACCACGGTCACATCGGCGCCTTGGGCTGTCAGCCATTCCTGCAACTGCGGCACGAACCCATCGTTAACCGGCAGGCCATACCCTTGGGTAAGGCTGTCGCCGAGTGCCGCAATGGTCAGCGTTTCGGCCTGCGCGACACCCGCCGTCAGCACGATCATCAATCCGAGGTTGCGGGCCTGCCGTATCACCCCATATGCAGTCCATCGACCCCAACCAAAGGCCGCCCGCATGACCGCCCCCATCCTGTCCCTGACCAATGCCAAACTGTCGCTGCGTGGAAACGCGGGGACGGTCGATATCCTGCACGGCATCACGCTGGATGTCATGCCGGGGGAAACCTTGGGTTTGGTCGGGCCTAGCGGATCAGGCAAATCGTCACTCCTCATGCTTATGGGCGGTCTGGAACAGGCCACGGGCGGCACGGTCATGGCGCTTGGTCACGACCTTACCGCGATGAACGAAGACGGGTTGGCCCGCTTCCGCAGGGACAATATGGGGGTTGTGTTCCAATCCTTCCACCTCATCCCGACAATGACCGCATTGGAAAATGTGGCGACCCCACTGGAATTGGCGGGCGTGCGCGATGCGTTCCCCCGTGCGGCGGCGGAATTGGCGGCCGTCGGGCTCGCGTCCCGCGCGGATCACTATCCGTCGCAGATGTCGGGCGGCGAACAACAACGGGTGGCACTCGCCCGGGCGTCCGCCCCCCGCCCCCGCATCCTCTTGGCCGATGAACCCACCGGCAATCTGGACGAGGCAAATGGCCGCGCGATCATCGACCTGTTGTTCGACCTGCGCGACAAACACGGCGCCACGCTCATCATGGTCACCCACTCTGCCGACCTTGCCGCCCGATGTGACCGGGTGGTGCGGTTGCGCGATGGCCGGATCGACACGACTGCACAGGCGAGGGCGGCAGAATGACGTTCCCTGTCGCGGTCCGGTTTGCGGTCCGGGGATTGCGCGGGGGCTTGCGCGGCTTTCGCATCTTTCTGGCCTGCCTCGCGCTTGGCGTGGCGGCCATCGCGGCCGTCGGCAGCGTGCGGTCCGCCATTCAGGACGGATTGACGACCCAAGGGGCGGCCTTACTCGGCGGCGATGCCGAGGCCGAATTCACCTATCGCTTTGCCAGCGAGGACGAGCGCGCCTATCTTGCCTCAATCGCCACAACCCTGTCCGAAACGGTCGATTTCCGGTCCATGGTCGTAGTGGAACAGGACGGCGTGACCGACCGTGGCTTGACACAAGTGCGGTCGGTGGACAGCGCCTATCCCTTGGTCGGCAACGTGATGCTTGACCCGGCCATCCCGCTTGCCGATGCCTTTGCCGGCAGTGGTGGCCTTCCTGGCGGGGTCATGGAAAAGATCCTCGCGGATCGGTTGGCCCTGTCGCCCGGCGATACGTTCCGGTTGGGCACGCAATCCTTTGTTCTGATGGCCATTTTGGACCGGTATCCGGACAACGCCAGCGCGGGATTTGGTCTTGGGCCGCGCACGTTGGTGTTAACCCGTGACCTCGCCGCGTCTGGGCTTTTGGCCGAAGGGACCCTGTTTTCAACGGCCTATCGTCTGACCCTGCCACCCGGCACCGACCTTGACGCGCTGGAAACCCAGACCGAAGCCGCCTATCGTGACAACGGCCTGCGCTGGCGGGACAGCCGGGAGGGGGCCGGGGGCACTGCGCGGTTCGTGGACCGGATCGGGGCGTTTCTGGTTCTGGTTGGCTTGTCTGGGCTCGCGGTTGGCGGTGTCGGCGTATCGGCGGCAGTCCGATCCTATTTGTCCGGCAAGACCGAGGTGATCGCGATCCTCAAGACACTTGGGGCCACCCGGGGCACAATTTTCCTGACCTATTTCCTGCAAATCGGGGTGCTGACACTGGTTGGCATCGGCATCGGATTGATGTTGGGGGCGGGCATTCCCTTGGCCCTCGCCCCGTTGATCGAGGCATCCTTGCCCGTCCCTGCCAACTTTACCCTTTACCCCCAACCGCTGTTGGAGGCCGCGATTTATGGCCTGTTGTCGGCGCTGATCTTTACGCTTTGGCCCTTGGCCCGGACGGACGATATCCGCGCGGCAACTTTGTTTCGCGATGCCTTTGCCAGCGGGCGGACACTCCCTGCGCCGCGGTATCTGGTGACTTTGGCCGCCCTGCTGATCACGCTTTTGGCGGCGGCGGTGTGGTTTTCGGGGACGGCCTGGCTCACGCTTTGGACGGCGGGCGGGATCACTGGGGCGCTTGCCATTTTGGCGCTTGCGGCCATCGGCATCCGCTGGTTGGCGCGGCGCGGGCGGGTGGCGTCACGCGGGCG
>JBGSIZ010000244.1:0-22502 GCA_041742255.1 Marivivens sp.
ACCCGCCCCGGCCCCAAGTGGTGGTTTGAGCGGTGCCAACCTTGGCGGCGTGTTCCGCTGATCCTTGGGGGTGGCCCTTGGGCATCGAAATTGATCCGAGTTTTCAAAAAGGCGGGGCGCGGTCCAAACGCCGCCAGTCCAACCGGCGGATCAAGCGTGTGGCGATTGTTGGGGGTGGTCTCGCCGGTGTTCTGGCCATTGTCGGCCTGATCTGGCTGGTTTGGCCTACGGGCGATGGCGTGCTGACCACAGCACTGACCGACGGCGGGGACCCAAACGCTGCCCCGGTCGAAGGCGACCCCTCGATCGAAGGCGCGTTCACCATGGTTCAGACCGAACAAAGCGCCGAGGCCGGGATTCTTGCCGCCGCGACACCGTTTCTGGACCTGCCCAAAGACCCAATGATCCTGCGGTTTGAGAAATCCGAAACCTCGGTCGGGCGGACGTTGCCCGGCCCCGATACCTTGCCCGTGGTGCGCGTGGGCGTCCCGTCTCCCGAACGGTTGACCCTGTTGACCGACGATCTGGTGATCAAGGAAACCCGGCTGATTACCACCATCCCATCGTCCCGCGAAGATCTGGCGTTTTTTCAGGCGCAACGCAGCCGGGGCATCACCGAATTGACCGCCGCGCCCGAAACCGCCCCAGCACTGGCCGAAGGGTCCGGGCAGGTCATCGAGGTGAGCGGCGATGACGGCAGTTGGGGCGAACTGATTGACACCGGGCTGGCCGACGCCCCCGAAACGGACGAAGCCGTCTATGTCGAAACCAAGATCGAAAACACGACCAGCACGGTGTTTGCCCTGCGCGAAGACGCCCGCCAGCCGCTGTTCGACGACATCATTGTCGTGTTGCAGACCGAGCGGACCCTGACCGAAGTCCTGACCGCGAACGGGTTTCCGGATGATGCTGCTGCCTTGATCACTACGGCCGCGTTGCGCACCCTGATTTCCGACGAAAAAATGCCCGTGGGCGGGGTTTTGGCGATGCGCGTGCAGCCGACCCTGACCGGGCCGCAACTGTTGCAGATGTCGATTTATGGTGCGGATGGGTATCTGGGGACGCTGGTTCAGGAAGGGGCCGGGCGGTTTTCAACGGGTGCCGACCCGTGGATCGAAGACGATCTGATGAACCGCACCGACGACATCCGCAGCACGGCGGTCGCCACGCAGGATGTCCGCCTGCTGGATGCCTTGTATTCTGCTGCCATCCGCAACGGGTTGCCCACCACGCTGGTCGGGGAACTGATCGTGATGATGTCCCAATTGCACGATCTGGACCGATTCGCTGCGGTGGGTGACAAGATGACCATCCTGTATACCGCGACGCCGGGGCCGGAGGGGCAAGGGCCGGGTCAGTTGTTGTTCGCGGGCATCGACGGACCGTCCGGGGCGATGGCCTGTTATGTGACGCCAGACAACGGCCCTGCCGGGTTCACCTGTTACAACTTTGACCAAGGCAGCAGCGGCGGCGGGTCGGGGTCGTTGGCCGGGGGTTTGATTGTGCCGGTCAGCGGCACCAAGACATCTGATTTCGGACCACGGATGCACCCGATTTTGCGACAGTTGCGCAACCACAACGGCGTGGACTGGGCCGCGCCCACCGGCACCCCGATTTATGCCGCCGCCGCCGGAACCGTCATCAAGGCGGGCGATGGCAGCGGGTATGGCAACGTCGTTTATATCGACCATGCGGGGGGGTTGCAGACCCGCTATGCCCACCTTGACCGGTTTGGCGAATTCGGCGTTCAGGGTGCACAGGTCAACGCGGGTGACCTGATCGGCTATGTCGGGACCACAGGGCGGTCCACCGGGCCCCACTTGCATTTCGAGGTGTATCTGAACGGCACGCCGATCAATCCGCTGGGGTCCATTGGGGTGTCGGTTGCGGCAGGTCCGGGGCCGGGGGGCAGCACGGGAGGCGGGGCGTCCGACGCGGTCGAGGCATTGGTGAACCAGATCATCCGGGTGGAAAGTGCGGGCAACGCCAACGCCGCCAATCCGCTGTCTACCGCTGTTGGTCTGGGCCAGTTCATCGAAAGCACATGGATCCGCATGATGGAGGCCTATCGGCCTGACCTTGTGTCCTCCATGTCCCGGCAGGAATTGCTGAACCTGCGGACCAATCCCGAACTGTCGCGCGAAATGGTCACCAACCTCGCCCGCGAAAACGAGGCATTCCTGCGGTCCAAAGGCCACCAGATCACGGCAGGGCGGCTGTATCTGGCGCACTTCCTTGGGCCGGGCGGGGCCAATACGGCGTTGCGCGCCGCCCCCGCCCAGACCGTGCTGGAGGTGATGGGGGGTGGCGTCGTCAACGCCAACCCGTTCCTGCGCGGCAAAACCATTGCCGATCTGCAAGACTGGGCAGACCGCAAGATGGCAGGGGCAGGGTCCGCCCCCGCTGTGGGTGTGTCCAGAGGCCCCGCCGTCATCCCGGCCGAGGTCCGGGCCTACAAGGACATGATTGATACCCTTCTCAAGGATATCTGAGCGCCGTTATTTCAGGAACGTCTGATACATCCAGTCGCCGAACTGGTCGCCCATCCAGTCGCCCATGCTGTCCCCCACTTCGGTCCAGAACCGTAGGGGGCTGTTGCGCATCCGGTCCGCCAGATCGTTGACCTGTTTCATGTCAAGCGACCCGTTCCAGATCGACGTGCCAAAGAGTTTGAGCATGGTATACATGGTGTCCACCGCCACCTTGCCCGCGCCGATGGGGTCGATGGAGTTCAGAACCTTGAACGCCATGTTGATCTTTGGATCGTTTTGCATGTTGGGCTGATAAGTGAACAGCAACCCTTGCAAGGCATTGACCGCCCCCGCCCACGGGATCGCCACGCTCATGAACCCGCCATAGGCTTCGGCCATGCCCTGGCCCAGACGACCCGCGCGGAAATGGTCCGCACATTCAAACGCGGTGATGATGACGGTCACCACAAACGCGACCTTGCCCAATCCCTTGAGCGTGGCGGCAAGCCGCGCATTCTGCCCGACAAGGCGCATTCCTTGAATGACCTTGTCGATACCGCCGCCGCCGCGTTTGGCCCCATCGGCCAGAACCATGCCGATTTCACGGGCGGAAAACCCGGCGCGGCTCATGTTGGCCATGCCTTCCAGCAGTTCGCCGCCATACTGGGCGACACCTTGAACGGCCAGCAGGGCCTTGGCTGCCTGCACCTCGTTCTTGATCATATCGTCCAGAACGTCGGATGCAGGTTTGCGGCTGTGAACCTCTGCTATTTTTGCATAAAGCGCCTGCAATACGGATATTTCCTGTGCGGTATAGATATTGGCCGGGATGCTCGGCATCTGACCGCCACCACCGCCGCCACCATACACCGGGGCAGCCGGGGCAGGGGTGTAACCACCGCCGCCACCCGGTGCCATGGACATGCCCGCCCATTTGCCTTCGGATGCGGGACTGTTGAGCGCGGCAAGCGTCTTGCCGCCGGGATCGACCCGGCCATCGCGGGTGCGGATGCCTGCCACAACGCTTTGAAAATCCGTGATCATGGCAATCGTCTTGGGGCCGCAACGGCCATCCACGGTCAGTTTCTGGCGCGGCGCGTTCATCTGGCCGTTCAGTTGGCGTTGCACCGCCATCACATCGGCGGGGGCGTTTGTGCCGCCTTGGCCGACACTGCCGGAAATGAAAATGGTTTGCATGATGGGCATTACTGTCTCCTGTTCAATACTAAAGTGGGCGCATGGTCCGGGCCATGCGGCGTCCCCCCCTGAAATAAGAAGGGGACGCCATCAGACCGGGGTTGGATCAGGCGAAGTCGTAGACGAACTTGCCCTCGTCCACGCGGACGGTGACCTGTTTCATCTCTTCGCCGGACACCATCCGGCCCAGAACCTGACGGGACAGGTCGGGCAGAATGGAATTGGTGATGATGTTGTCGATCATGCGGCCACCCGAATCCGGGTCGCGGCATTGGTCCACGATGTGGGCGATGACCTCGTCGCCGATCTCGAGCTTGGCACCATGGGCGCCCTTGAGCCTGCGGGCCACAGACCCGAGTTTCAGGCGGGTGATCCCCGCAAGAACGGTGGACCCCAGCGGGAAATACGGGATGGTGACGATCCGGCCCAACAACGCGGGCGGGAAAACCTCCAGCAGCGACGGCTTGAGCGCGTCGCTCAGTTCTTCGACATCGGGGGTGGTGTTTCCGGCCTCGGCCATCTTCATGATGACCTCGGTGCCGACGTTCGATGTCAACAGGATGAGCGTGTTGCGGAAGTTGATCGCGCGGCCGTTGCCGTCTTCCATGATGCCCTTGTCGAACACCTGAAAGAACAGTTCGTGGACATCCGGGTGGGCCTTTTCCACTTCGTCCAGCAGAACCACGGAATAGGGTTTGCGGCGCACAGCCTCGGTCAGGCGGCCACCCTCGCCAAATCCGACATAACCGGGGGGCGCCCCTTTCAACAGGCTGACAGTGTGGGCCTCTTGGTATTCGGACATGTTGATGGTGATCATGTTCTGTTCACCACCATACAGGCTCTCGGCGAGGGCCAGCGCGGTTTCGGTTTTACCCACGCCGGACGGGCCGCAGAGCATGAACACACCAATGGGTTTTTCGGGGTTGGACAGGCCCGCGCGGCTGGTTTCGATCCGTTTGGCGATGGTCCGCAGCCCGTGGTCCTGCCCGATGACCCGTTCCTGAAGGTTTTCGGCAAGGTTCAGGATGGATTGCAATTCGTCCTGCACCATCTTGCCCGCGGGGATACCGGTCCAGTCGCTGATGATCGTGGCGACGGCTTGGGCATCGACATGGGCATAGACCATACGGTCATCCGGGTTGCCGCCTTCGAGTTCGGCCATCTTGGCCATCATTTCGGCGCGGGCGGCTTCGGGGTCTGTGTGGCTACCTTCGGTTTCGGCAACGGCATCGGACGCCTGTTCCTCGGCCTCGGGGCGGGCGTCCTTCACGGCGTCGGGGGTTTGGCCTTCGGCGACGGCAATGGCTTTGCGCAGGGCCAGAATGTCATCCACGACCTTTTTCTCGGCCTCGTAACTGGCTTCCATGGCGGCCAATTGGGTGATCAGGTCGGCCTTTTGACCCTCGGCCTCGATGATGCGGTCCTCGCCGCTTTCGCCCAGATCGCGCTGGCCGATCTTGCCCGCAATTTCGGTATCAAGGGCGGCAATCTTTTCCTTGGTGTCCTGTATCCGGGCAGGGATGGACGATTGGCTGACGGCCACGCGGGCGCAGGCAGTGTCCAGCAACGACACGGCCTTGTCGGGCAACTGGCGGGCAGGGATATACCGGGCCGACAGGGTGACGGCGGCAACGATGGCATCGTCAGAGATTCGCACATTGTGATGCTTTTCCATCGGCGCAAGGATGCCGCGCAGCATGTAACAGCATTTTTCCACATCAGGTTCGTCCACCTGCACCGGCTGGAACCGGCGGGTCAGGGCGGGATCTTTTTCAAAATACTTGGCGTATTCGGACCATGTGGTGGCGGCGATGGTGCGCAACGTGCCGCGGGCCAGCGCGGGTTTCAACAGGTTGGCGGCATCGCCGGTCCCCGCAGCCCCGCCCGCCCCGATCAGGGTGTGCGCTTCGTCAATGAACAGGATGATGGGGGTGGGCGACGATTGGACCTCGTCGATCACGGATTTCAGGCGCTGTTCAAATTCGCCCTTCATCGAGGCACCCGCCTGCATCGACTGAATATCCAGTTCATACAGGCGTGTGCCCTTGAGTTTCGGGGGAACCTCGCCCTTGGCCAGACGTTGCGCGAACCCTTCGACGACGGCGGTTTTGCCGACGCCAGCCTCGCCGGTTAGGATCGGGTTATTCTGGCGACGGCGCAGCAGAACGTCGATGATCTGGCGAATCTCGTCATCGCGGCCCTTGATCTGGTCCATGGTATGGGCGGCGGCGGTCATGTCCTTGGCAAACCGGCCAAGGGGGGAGGATCCACCCTGCGGGCCTTCGCTGCCTGCGGACCCGGCCGCGCCCCCTGATGACATGCCGGACCCGTCCATCGGGCGCATGTCGTCTTCTTCGCTGTCGGCCCACAGTTTGCGGGCCTCTTGGCCGATCTGTTGGGCGGACATCGCCTCGAACACGCCCGAGGCGCGGATCAGGGCGCGGCGCAGGTTCTGATCGTTCAGAAGGGCCACCAGAACGTGGCCGGTGCGGATCTGCACCTCGCCAAAGAACAACGTGGCATAGGTCCACGCATGATTGAGCGTGTCAGACAGGTTTTCGGAAATGCCGGGGGTTTCGGTGACGTTCTTGTCAAAGGCGGCCATCGCCTTGTCCAGATCCTTAAGAACGCGGCCCCGGTCAAGGTTCAGCGCCTGCAACGTGACCGAAATATCGGCCTTTTGGTTGGACACGGCGTGAAACAGGAAATGGACAATGTCCACATGCCGGTTCCGTTCGGTGCGGGCATGCCGCATCCCTTGCAAGAAGGCGTCATAGCCTGCGCGGTTCATCTTGCCGGCGTATTTCTCGATGCTGATATCGGTCATGTCAGGTCCTTCCCCCAAAGGTATTTATAAAATCAGGCCGCCCGTCGGGCGGTGTCGTCATGGGTCACAGGATCATCCTGTGACAGTTGGTAAAGCGTTCCACGCACAAAATGGTCGCCCCCGGCTGGCGGGGCGATACAAGCCATCCAGCCAAGCGCGGCACTTACGCCCAGTTTGGCCGGTTCCAGTTCACGTTGGGGCAGCCAGACGGCCACGTCCACATCGAATGTCTTGCCCAGATACCATTGGGTTATGGCGCGCAGATGTTCATGGTCCACGCCCCCCGGCAAAAACCGGCGATAGGCGGCTAGGGTGGGCACCCGGACGTGGATGCAGATTTTCTCGCCAATCGACCGGATACGGGACCCAAGATGGATATTCTGGCCAAGCGTGCTGCCCTGACTGCCCAAGGCGGACAAGGCGTCCGGTTCAAACTCCATCCAGCTGGGCACCATTTCCTCGACATCTACGTCGGTTTTCAGGTGCAGCGCCAGCATTTGCCGCAACCGCACCGGGCTTTTGACCCGGCCCGTCACCAGCGGCATCAGGCGCAGTTTCACGGTGTCATTGACCGTGTCGCGCCCGCGAAAGCTGGGCGTGCCGGACCCGGCAAACGCCAGAAGATAGGTCTGGAACGGGTCATCGACCGGATGGTCAAACTGGGCGATCGGGCGGGGATCGGCCCACGACCGATAGAACAGTTGCAGGAACCGGGTGGCAAAAATGTCGGTGAATTCGACGAATGCCTTGTCGCCGGTTTCTGTCCACCGCAGCACTTCTTCGGTGGTGTTGAGCGGCAAGGCGCCATGAGGTCCGAAAAACCCCAGAAACCGGGGGCGCGCCGTGGGGCGGTTGCCGGTCAGGTCCACCTCGGACAGGTCATTGTCCGGAAAGGCCAGAAACGGATCCTGCCCCAGCCGCACGAATTCGTCGCGAACCCGCTGGCTGCGGCCAATGCGGGGTTTGTCGCGGGCCTTGCGCTCCAGATGGCGCAAGAGCGCCAGAAAGCCAAAGCTTTCGGTCTGGGGCGCGGGCCCGGTCACAGCAGGGGCCCGCTACCAGACCGGGGCGGCCAGGTCTTGATCACACCGCGCTGGATCGACACGATCACGCATTGGGTGAAACTGTTGATCGCCGAATATTCGGACAGGAACCGGTCCAGAATGGCCCCCATCAGGATGATCCCGGACCCCTCATATTCATCTTCGTCAAACGTCAGCCGGACCTCCAGCCCACGGGCGGGGTGATAGCCATCCTCGCGCTTGATGGTGCGGACGACGGGGCGGGTTTCCACCTCTTTGAGCCCTTCTAGCTGGGCCTCGGTTATATTCTCGGACAGGTTGGCAAACAGCGACAGCATCTCGCGCAGGCTGGCGGCCCCGGTGCCTTTTGGACCGTTCTGAAGCCCATGGAAATTCAGCGACAAGTAGCTGATCAGGCGCCAGTAATTGTCGCCCGCGGTCTGGCGGTGGCCGGCCTGCAATTCGATTTCTGTCAGGGATTCGCGGGGCGGGGTCGGACCGGCGACACACGACAGTGTGACGGTCTGATCCTCGCACATGTAAAAATCGTCCTTGCCCTGTGCGATGGGCAGATATTCGGTCAGATGCCGGTTGGAACACAGGGCCTTGATCTGTAACCGCTGCGCCGGTTCGGACTCTGGAGGCTCGTAAATGGAAATGAACGATTCCGTGCCGCGATACCGATAGCGGGAATTGCCGAATCGACGTTCCTTGAGCGTCAGGCGGCGGGGCTTTTGGCGGTTGGTGTAATACAAGGTCTGGCGCGGATTCTGCCCATCGGGGGGCAGGCCATACAACGGATGCACGCGGATCTTGTTCTGGTGGCCGACATAATGCGCCCAAACATCGGTGATCTTGTAGATTTCATAATGGGTGAGCGGGCTGCTGTCTGGTGTGACCACAAATTCGGTATGCTTGCGGTCGATGCGGACCTGATTGGAGCTTTCCTCGAACAGGTTGACGGCGGGCACCGTGTGCAGGCGCAGATGTTCGGCCTCCAGCCGGGTGGCAAGACGGCTGTCGGGGCTGCCGAACTCCAGCACGATCTGAACACGGTCGGCGCGGACGCGGCGCAGCGCCTGCCGCAATCCCCGGAGCCGAAAGCCCAGAAACTTGCGTGGAAAGATGAACGCTTCGCGCAGCGTGGCGAAACCGTCGAACGTCTGACCATCGTCAGGATACAGGCGGTCGTCGCGGTCAAATCCGATCTGTTCGATGGATTTCGGGTCCAGCCGCAGGAACACGGCATCGCCGCGCGGGTCCAGATACCGGATCGACACGCGGGTCACATCGCAATGAACCTGTTCATACAGCGGCACGGCCTCGGACAAGGGACCGGTGAAATGGATCGGCAATTCGTCAATGGCGACATCGGCAATCGGCCCCGCGCCCTCGGGCTTGCCGGATGTGTTGACGCGGGCGATCTCGATTTCCAACCCGGCCTTTGTGCCTTTGGCAACGTCCTGTCCCAAGGCGCCAATCGGTCCCGCGCTGGGATGATAGGCGATGCGGGTCAATGCGAGCGGCCATAGGACCAAGGGGCCAGACAAGCGAAACCGGCACGACACGCGTTTGTCGGCATCGGTGAACCGGGCATCCAGATAATCGCCAGGCGCAAACCGCAACCCTTGCAACAGGTCGGAATTGGCGAACGGCGGATTGGCCTGCACCAACATCGCGCTGGGCGTGGGCAACAGGGCGTCCGGGAACAACTGGTTCAGCATCTCATGGGTAAAGGTGCGGAACTCTTCTTCCATGTTCAGTTGGACACGGGCGGCCAGAAACGCGGACCCTTCCATCAACCCGGCAATCGCTGGGTCAAGGTTTTCCTGCATCAACCCGCCCAAACGGTCGGCAAGGCCGGGGTAATCGGCGGCAAATTCGCTCGACCGTTCCTTGAGAATGGCCAGTTCGCGGTTATAGGCGTCGCGAAAGGCCTTTCTCATGACACGACCCGCAGATCGTCGAGCCGCAGCTTGCCCGCGCCCAGATCAACCTCGGCTTCGAAATCAATGGGGACATCAACGGGGTCACCCATCAATTCGGCGGACACGGAAATGGAAATCCGGTGTTTGAGGTCCTGATCGTCCTTGCCCAAACGGACTTCGATGGTTTCGGGGATCATCCGGGGTTCGTGGTCGATCAGGGATTGTTTGATCGACTGGATGATCGACTGCCCCCGCAGTTCGCGCATCGACACGCTGGACAGGTCGCGGAACCCGTAATTCAGGACGGACCGGGCGACATAGGGGGCGTCCTCCAGCGATTCCGCAGAATCGAGCCGGGTGGTGTTCAGCAGGGCGGTCAGATCGGCGCGCAGATGTTCGCGCAACGAATCCTCGGTCATGCCTTCACGGCGTTGCTTGCTGCGTTGGGTGATCTCGCTCGCGCCATCCTCGGACTTGGTGCGGTCCTTTTTGGCGTCGTGTTCGTAATGGGCGGACCGAAAGATGTGCATGACAGACACCTTGGACCGGTCGCCCCGTTTCCAGGATCGGCGTTGACTGGAGCCACTGTCGCCTTGGTTGGATGTCATCCGTCACTCTGCCTATGGGGCCCATGTCCCCGACGGCGATGCGGGCTGTCGGGGCCTGCGCGGCCCGATCTGGTGGACCGGGGGCCAAAACGGCCCCCGGCGTGATCGTATTGGTTGCGGACAGGCCGCAACCGTTATCGCAATCAGACTGCGACGTTCTGGGCGATATCCCAGCCAGCGTCGCCGCCGGGGCCTTCGGAACCGTCGTCGGCCTGGGTCACATAGAATGCCTGAAACTTGGCAAAGTTCAGGGTCAGCGATTCCTGGATCCGGTCAAGACCGTCCTTGGAGCCGCCGGTGGAGTAGGAGGTGATCATGATTTCGGTCATCTTGATCTTGAGGTATTCGACCGGAGCCGCACCGCCAGACTTGCGAACGATCAGTTCGCCGTCAGCAATATGCTCGCCCGAGCAGCAGCGCTTGATCAGGTCGTGGGTCGCGAGGTCAACGTATTTGGTGATGTGAATGTCGTTCACGTTGACTTTGCCGCCGCCGCCGCCGCCGCCCATGTGGGTGGTGCCGGACTGGGTCATGCCCCAGTTCCATGCCAGAACGTCAATCTGTTCTGCATGAACCGCATCGCGCGATTCGCCTTTGATTCCGTTTCCAAGTTTCAGAAAAATATCGACAGCCATTTGGAGTCTCCTTGTAATGGGCTGGCCGGTCTGTGTCTAAAATGACAGGCTGGGTTACTTTGACTTCGGCAGTTTGGACACAAGGCTCATCCCGATGTCCATTCCTTCCAGTTGGAAGTGGGGTTTAAGGTAGAACTTGCCCATGTAATATCCGGGGTTCAGTTCGTCCTCGATAATCTCGACCTTGGCACCGGCCAACGGTTTGCGGGCTTTTTCAAGCTCGGTCGCGCTGTCCGGGTTCGCAGTCACATACTTGTTAATCCACGACTGCAGCTGAGTTTGAAGCTGCGCTTGAGTGGGGCTTTCACCAATTTTGTCCCGCACCATCACCTTGAGGTAATGGCTGAACCGGGACACGGCAAACATGTAAGGGATGCGCGACGACATGTTGTCGGACGCGGTCGCGGCGTCATCCACAAATTTCTTGGGCCGATACAGGGACTGTGCCCCGATGAACGCGGCCTTGTCGGTGTGCTGGCGATGGATCAGACCGATCAGACCGGCCTTGGACAATTCGCCTTCACGACGGTCGGTGATCGACACTTCGGTCGGGCACTTCAGATCTTTGGAACCGTCGCCGGTGTCGAACGTGTGGGTCGGCAGCCCCTTCACTTCGCCGCCGGACTGCACGCCACGGATCTTGACCGTCCAGCCATGTTCCTTGAACGCGCGGTTGATGTTGGACGCCATCGCGTGGGCGGCGTTCATCCAGGAATACATCTGGCCGCCGTGGCCGTCTGTTTCTTCTTCGAAGTTGAATTCTTCCACGACCGAATTGGAATTCGGGCCATAGGGTTCCCGTGCCAGAACGCGGGGCAGGGTCAACGCGATGAAACGAGCGTTGTCGCTGTCGCGCAGGCTGTTCCACTGGGCATATTCCGGGGTTGCAAAGATTTCGGACAAATCCGGCGGCGCGCTGATTTCGTTCCAGCTGTCGAGACCCAGCAGAGTTGGGGCGGCGGCAGAGATGAACGGGGCGAGCGACGATTCGGCGATCTTGCCCAGCGACGACAGCAGGTTCACGTCGGGGCTGGAATGGTCAAAGAAGTAGTCGCCGATCAGACAGCCAAAGGGTTTGCCGCCCAAGGTGCCGAGGTTCTGTTCGTAGACCATGTCATGCAGCGGGCTCTTGTCCCACTTGGCACCCGGATAGCGGCGCATCATGGCGGACAATTCGGCCTTGGACGCGTTCAGAACCTTAACCCGCAACGAAGCGTCGGTTTCGGAATTGTTCAGCGTGTAGGCAAGACCGCGCCAGCTCGATTCGAACTTCTGGAATTCTTCGTTGTGCATGATCGCGTTCATCTGCGCGGTCAGCTTTTCATCCAGCTTGGCAAGCATGGCGTCAATCGTGTCGATCACGTCATCGGCCACGACAGACTGGTCGTTCAGCGCCTCGCGGACCAGCGCCACAACCGCATTGTCGACCTCCCGCGCAGCGACATCCGTGCGCGGCTTGATCGTCTGTTTGAGCATATCCGAAAATTCGGACAGCTCGTCGAGCGCCACTGCGCCCCCTGCGGCTTCGGTTTGAGCTTCGTTTGCCATTCTCTCGCTTTCCCTGTCATCGGTCCGTGAGCCCCGCAGGGCCCGGATCAGATCATTCGTCGTCGCCGCTTTCGGTCTTTGCGCGTTCCGCAAGGGCCGCCATCAGATCGGGGTCATTGAGCAGCTTCTTGATGTGCTCTTGCGCCTTGGGCTTGCTGCTCATGTAACGCTGAAGGTTGGCAAGCTGTTCGCGGGCTTCCAGCAATTTGGCCAGCGCGGGCACCTGACGGGCAATCTGTGCGGGTTCCAGATCTTCCATCTTGGAAAACCGCAGGTTGATGCCCAGTTTGGTGCCGCCTTCGGGGTCCAGTTTATTTTCGGCGTTGAACGTCACGCCGGGCTGGATCGAATCCATGTAGTCATCAAGGGTGTCTTTGGTGACATCGGTAAAGCTGCGGTCTTCGAACGCGGGTTTTTCAACGCCGGCGTTGTTCCCGGACAGGTCAGACAGAACACCCATCACAAACGGGAGTTCGACCATCTTTTCGCTGTCATAGGGGTCTTGGTAGGAAATCTGCACCCGCGGCGGGCGATTGCGCTTGATAAAGCTGGAACCGGAATCAGCGGGCATCTTTGGTCTCCAAAATGTTTGAGCGGATGAAAACCACAATATCCGCGTGTGTCAATCTTGTTGCGAAACCGCGCACTTTGCAAGTGAGGGTTTCATGACTGCGCAGGGGCTTTGGGAATAAGTTCGTCGATAAGCGCCTGAAAGTCCTTCTCAAGGTAGGTGCGCGCCCGTTGCAGGATCATCGGCACCGGGCTGCTGCGTTCGTGGCGCCGGAAAAACTCCTCGACGCCGCGCAATACGGATGCGGCTTCGCTGGCGTTGTTGACGACGGGGGGCGGTCCGGCCTCGGTTGCATCGGGGGGCAGGGCCGCGCTGCCGGGGGCTTCGCTCGACAACGCCTTGAGCCGGGCAATGGGCAAGGAAAAGCCCGCCGTGGGGCCAAAATTGACGATCGCGCGGCTGGCGTGGTCGGGCAACAGGATCTCCATCGCCTCAATCAACGGCTTGCCGATCAACAAACGGGCCTGTGTAATAAGGAGAACAGCGGCCGACGACGGTTCCTTGCTGCGGAAATACACCTCGCATGTGACCAGCGCCTGCCGAACCTCTGCGTGGCTGTTGAAGGCACCGGGGGGCAGGTCAACAAGGGCGGGCGCGGCGGCGGTTTGCCCGTCTGCCGACCCTGACTGCGGGGCGTCCGACGCCGCACTTACCGGCTCTTCGACATCGGGCAAGGCCATCTCGGCCTCGGCGGAATACAGGTCGGGGCGCGATTCGATGATGACGGCCCGCATCTCGGCCAACACCCGCAGGACGCCCTCGAAATTGGGCGTAAACGACGCGCTTGGGTTGGATTTGCACGACCGGCTGATGCGCTCCAGCGAGTGGGACATCTTGACCAGTGCGGCGTGGGTGGCATCCACCTTGGGCTTGTTGCTGGGCGATCCGATGGCACCGCGAATCATGCTCTCGGACAAATCGTCTTCGCCGGTGTTGGGTTTGGCCTGACCCGTGGCAACCTTGACCCGGCGCAGGGTGGCCTCGGTCGTGCCGCTCAACCCGATATATTGCAGGGCGGTGACGATGGTCATCGGCTGCGTCAGTTCGTGCAAGGCATCGCGGCGGTCGGACGGGCCATTGTCGAGGGTGGGATGCACATCCTCGCCAAAGCGTTCCAACAGGTCTGCGACGGTTTCGAACGCTTCGGCCATCGGTTCAATCCGGCCCGCCAGACATTCAAACTGCGCCTTGAGGGCCAGCAGGCGAATATCGCGGCTGCGGCGCAACATGCCGTCTATTTGTTTGTTTTCGTCCGAGATTTTGATGGTTTTAGGGTCAAACACGCGGTCTTCGGTGCGCATCCCCTTTTCGGTTTCCATACCGGGGGTGACATAGCGTTCGGGCAACCGGCCCAACGCGTCAAAGTAATATTCAACGAAATCGGGATCGTCTGACGTGTCCAGATTGGGACCGCACGGGGCTGCGTCCGAAATCGGGGTCAAGGCCCAGTCAATGCTCATCGGTCAATCCCCATGCGATAAAATCGTGCCCATGGTTAAGGGGTTTGGGCAACAGGTCAAGCGGCGTGACCATGGCGCGCGCGGGAAATCAGGGGTCAGCCTTGCCCACAGCCCCGGCGTAGGCCTTGGAAAACGCGTCCAGAAACGCATCCAGCATCCCGTTGTCCCCGGCGTTTGCCTTGGCATCCCAGCGTTCGACAAAGGTGTCCCAGGATTTGCTTTTGCTTGCGCCCCCCAACAGGCCGGTGCCGGCGCTGTCCTCGATTTCATCGGGGGACAACCCGGCCAGAACCCGGGCAAGCGCGGGCTGCAACGCGGCGAACACTCCGGTCTGGTGGCGTCGAATATCGCGCAGCGCGTTTTCAAACCCATCCGGGCCCTTCATGAACCCATCGCGGTGCTTGAGGAACATGATCTCCAGCGCCTGCTCGGCATCGGGCAGGAATTTCATCGGGTTGTTGCCGGTCGCGCTGCGCATGGTGCGCTCGCCGCCCTTGGTGAACTGTTTCACGGCGGCGCGGTCTTGCAACATGGTCATGATTTCGGTGGCCGATGACCGGACAACCTTGCCCAGATCGCGGGCCAGCGCGACAGGGTCCGCATTGGCATAGGCATCGGGCGACAACCCGGCACCTTCACAGAACGCGGCAATAATGGCCGCGCCATTCGCCATGGGGGTGGCTTGCGGGACGCCCATGGGCGGCTGCTGGAACGGTGACGGTTGAAACCCACCAACAGGGGGCTGCGACCGCATCTCGGGGGCGGGCATGGGCACGGCGGCAGGCACAAAATCCTGACCGATATCGTCCAGATGGCGGGGATTGGACTGCACCGGCAGCGGATTGACCGGTTCGGGGGCGGCACCAAACGACGACCACGGGTCATTGTCATCGGGTGGGGGGGCCGCCGCACGGGCATAAGGGGGCGTTTGCAACATCGACGGCGACGCTGGATTGGCGCGGGGCATCTCGGGTTTGGCCACGTCAGCGCGCACGATATAGGGGCCAACGGTAAACCGGTCGCCGCTATTGATCCGGTGCGGCCCATCTAGCCGGAACTGCTGCCCCTGCAAAAACGTGCCGTTGGTGGACACATCCGTCAGGAAAAAGGCGCCTTGGGAAAACGTGATGTCGAAATGATGGCTGGACACATGGCGGGCCGGATCGGGCAGGATCCAGTCCATGGCACCACCCCGTCCAACATGGCACCCTTTTTCGGTGACACCGATGAACGTGGGACCGCCATTTTCCAGCCGGTCAAAATTTTCGATTCGCAATGTAAGTGTCATGGCCACCTTGCATAACCCGGTCGCGCGTCAGGTTCTAGTAAACCCTGAACAGCGTCTCGGCCAGATCAATGAATTTGGCAAGGTGAATGGGGCGCCGTTGCAGGTGCGCCTTGGCCAGACAGGACAAAATCGCGGAACTGATGGCGCGGGGGGTGCGGTGAGGGGGCACAGGGGAAGGATCGTTCGGGGCGATCTGGGTGCCGGACCATCCCACCGCAAGGCCCAGAAACACCGACGGCGTGCGGCGCTGGGCGAACAGGGCGGTTTTCATCACGACATAGCGGTTTTCGGTTTCAGGGTGGGTTGTCCACACGGCGACCAACTCCAGCAAGGCGCGGTCTTCGTTGGTCAACTCCTCGGGCATGGTGCGCAAACATTCATAGGCCCACCAGATGGCCATCTTGGGCCGGGCGGCAAACGCGGCATAGGTCACGGCCTCCTCTGGGGTGGTCGTGGCGCGCAGGCGGCGCAGATAGGCCATGCCGTCCTCACCCTCGCGGGGACGATGCTGGGTCAGGTCCTTGATCGCGGGCAGGGCGGCATACAGCTCGAACGGGGTTTCGTATCGCAGGGCCGACACGGGCGGGCGGGTCTTGTCGATATCGGTTTTTTCGGTCGGGTGATCCTCGGCCATCGGCGGGTTCTTTCAGGTTATGACTTTGCAGCAAACGGGCGGGCGGCCCCCATAAAATGGATGAGGCCATTCGGAACAATCACGCACAGTTTAGCAAGATTTTTCATCCTGTCGCGGGTTGATTCGCATCGCTGTCGCGCCCGTCCCATACGGCCAGGCCGGAGCATCAGAAAAAGCGTTGCCGTCAGAACAATACATGGACCGCGCGAGGACACCGACGTTGGTTCGTCGGCGTCCCGCGCGTCGCGTAGGGATTAGTTCATATCGATCTTGGAGCCTTTGACCGTCACGGTGCTGCTGGCCTTTGCAACGATCTTGCCCGCGCCATCAATCGTGATGTTATTGCCCTTGATGGTGATCGTTCCATCCTTTTTCATCGTGATCGACGCCTCCCCGGTTTTCAGCGTGATCGAGTCGCCGGCCTCCAGAAGGTAATCCTTGCCGATCTTGTTCTTGCTGCTTTTTGCAACTTCTGCGACGTGTTCGGCTCCGATTGTCGTATTCCGGTTATTCCCGATCGCCCAAACGCTGTCGCGGCCAATCGTCGTCTTTTCGTCCCGGCCGGCGGACACGGTGATGTCCTTGGCCACCGTCAGGGTGTAATCCCCCGGTTTTTCGGCTTCGGCGTCCAGTGATGTCGCCAAACCGCGGATGCCTTCCCAGTTCGACTTGTTGTTGCCGGTCGCATAAACTTCGGTGACGGCACCGGTGACGGTGATGTTCATGTTGCCGCCGACCTGATGGTTATCAAGGCCGACAACCTCGCTGAACTTGTTGCGGCCAACCGAGGTGACTTCGTTATGGTCGATACGGGTGGTGCTGTCGTTCAGAACCTTGGTGGTCTGGTCCTTCTGGGCGTGCCAGAAAATCTCTTCCTTGCCCGCGATATCCTCGAACCGCAGTTCGTTGAAACCGTTGCCTTCGTGGGTGTCGGTGCGGAACACGCTCCGGGTCTTGTTGGCAGGCAGATCGTATTTCGGCATATTCTTGCCGTTATACACGCAGCCCGTCACGATCGGCAGGTCGGGGTTGCCTTCGAGGAAATCAACGATGACCTCCATCCCGATCCGGGGGATGACCATGCCGCCCCACCCCTTGTGGGCCCAATTCTGGCTGACCCGGCAGCGCATCGATTTGGCCTTGTTCAGATCCCAATGGAAAAGCACGAGGATGCGGCCGAATTCGTCCACGTCGATCTCGCCTTCGCCCACGACCATGGCGGTTTGGGGGCCTTGGACCGTGGGTTGGCTGGTCTTGCGTTCGGGGGCGAGCGGAGCCGTGCCCGAGGCAAACACATAAGATCCGGTATAAGAATGGCCATCGCTGGTGCCGCCGCCGGACCCGTAGCTGTCCGACACATAGGAATGGGTGGCGGACAGACACACATATTTGGCAGATTTAACGCCGGGCACTTGCTCGCCTTCCAGAACGACGGTCATCCCCGACGCCAGCGACAAACAATCGCCCACGGCCCGGTGCCGGACATCGGCACCACGTTCCTGATTCATCCGCAATGAAACGACGTTTTTGCCAACACCTTCATTCAGGTAATCACCGGGAAAATCGTAGCTCTCGATCTGGCCCTCGGCATATTGGGCGTCGCCCGCGCGGTCCACTTCCATGATGGCATCGGGAGATTTGAAGTTGAAATCCATCAGACGCATAGCGCCAGTGGTAAAGTTCCGCTCGGGGTGCCATTCCCAGAAATGTTCCACTTGCGACTGGTGATGGCCCTGAAAGCCAACGTATTTGCGGCTTTCGCCCGGGATCGCGGGCAATTCTTCGGCGGCATCGACCAGAACCATCGTGTGGTTCTGCATCTCGTGGACAAAGTGATAGCTGATCCCGAACCGCTCCATCATGCGGCAGACAAAGTTCAGATCGCTCTCGCGGTATTGAACGGTATATTCCAGCGTCTCATAGCTGCCCTTCAGCTTGTCCTGAACAGCGGGCTGGCCCAGACCGGAGTAGGCCGACAGCACCTTCTTGATGATGTCGGGGGCGGTCATATTGTGGAATATCCGCTGATTGCGGCGGCGGCTGGCCACATACAGCCACGGGCGCAACGTCAGGCTGTAGCGGTTGCCGCTTTCGCCAACCCCGGACCACGCGGCCTGCGTGACGATACCGTCAAAAAACCGGGGATCATCGGCCACGGTGTTGATCTCGACACAGGCGTGGGTGCCGATCAGATCGTCAAAATTGATGTTTTGCTCGGTCGACAACGCCTCGACCCGGTAGGAAAACAGGTCGCTGACAAAATCGGTCCCGGAAAATCGCAACAGAACCAGAACGTCCTGTCCAAGATCGGTGTGGAGTTTGCCGAGTCGGGTATCCTGCGTGAATGTCGTTGCCATGGCAGTAACCTTAAATAAAGGAGCTATAATGCCGACAGGTTAGCGGTTTCGGCCAATCTTGCAACGATGACTTTCCGCGCTCTGCGCATCACCGCGCAGGGGCCATCCCGAAAACGCAGGACGGCCGCGCGCGCGGGCTACTCTCCGGTCTTGCTGAGCAGGTTGTATTTGCGCAGTTTGACATACAGGGACTGACGCGACAGGCCCAGCATCTCGGCGGCGGCGACGCGGTTGTTCATGGTCAACTCTACCGCCGTCTCGATGCACATCTTTTCCACGACATCGGTGGTTTCGGCGACGATTTCCTTGAGCGTGGCACTGCCCACCAACTCCATCACGGACCGGACGTTGTCATCCGACACGCTGACGGCGCCGGGACGGACGGTTTCCATCCGGCTTACATCGCGAATGACAAAGGCAAAAACCTGAATCTCGCCCGCCTTGAACTGGCTGACGGCGACCTCGACGGTGCGGGGGCTGCCAAATTCACTGACCATCTTGGTGGGATACAGCCGCATCCGGCCACTGCGGGATGCGTTTTCGGTCATCACCTTCAGATCGACCGCACCGCGATGCAGATAATCGGTCAGGTTGCGACCACCGACCACCAGATCGTCGGCGGCGTTGATAAGGTCCAGAAATCCGTCATTGGCAGACAAAATAGTGCCGTCCAGCGTGGTGAACACCATGGCATCCGCGCCAGTCTTGTAGAGACTGCGCAAATAATCGGTCAGGGGGTCATGCTGTTCATGGGCCGGGGAGCCGCGCGACACCCGACACAGAATCAGCCGTTCGCCGGATGACCGGAACAACGTGGGCGCAAGCCCGACAACCTCGCCACCACGGCGCAACGTCACCTCGACCAACCCGCCGCGTTCGACGGCGGCGCGGTCGGTCAGCGTCTCGACCAGATCCGGGCGGGTCTTGCTGTCAAATTCGGAGAGGAACGACGACCCGATCAGATCCTCGCGGCTGCGGCCCAGCAACTGAGTCGCGGCGCTGTTCACTTCGGTGATGCGCCCGGTCTGCACGGCCAGAAACACGACCGGATCGGGGGCCGATTCCATCAGCACGCGAAACCGGGTCTCAAACTCGCGCTGGGTTTCATAATCGCGTTCCAGCGTCAGCTGTGCGCGGACCAATTGCTGCTGCATCTCGGCCACGACCCGCAGGTCGCGACCCAACATCAGAACGGCACCTTCCGGGCCGATCCGGTGGAACGTATAGCGGATCGGAAATTCCCAATGGCCCAATTCTTCAGTGTGGTTCAACTCCACCGGCTTGACAGGGCCGGGGGTGGTCAAAAAGGCGTGCAACCGCTGCTCGAACTTGGGCACGCTTTCCACGGTCAAGGCGTCGCGGACATCCCGCCCGGCCCAGGATTCCAGCTTTTGAAATCCGGGTTGATCGGGGTTGACCAGAACCGACAGGATCACACCATCCTCAGCAATGACAATCGACAGGTCGCCGACATCGGCAATGATATTGCCAAGCATTTCAGGGGCAATCAGGGGAATAACGCCACTGTGCCAGTATTTTGTGCCACGGGCTGTCACCGGGTCACGGACCATTTCCTGCGCTGATGCATGGTTTATCTGCCTTGCGCGGTTTGCGCGACGGGACGTTGGGCTATCGTGAGACCGCACAGCGTTATGGCTTCGTTCAAATCGTTTGTCGCGAAATCGGACCCGGTCAGGTCTGCGACATTGTCGTGCAATTCCAAAAGCGTCCCACCGATCACAACCGGGGGTGACGCGTCCTGCGCTGTGCGGGCGGCCTCGACCAGCTTGCGCAGGGCTTCCAGGCTGATCCCCTTGGTCGCGGAAATCATCACGGCGTCAAAGTGGTGCGCGCGCACCCGCATCGACACATCCTCGGGGGCGGTGTCCAGCGACAGCCGGACCGACACACCCAGTCGGCGCAATTGACCACACAAGACGGATGCACCCAGCGTGTGAAATTCGGCCTGCGGGACGATCAACAGGACGGTGGGCGCATTCGGGCGCGCGCCCTTGTCCGATTGCCATTCCGGGCCCAGGTCCCGCAACATGCCCTGCAACCGGGATACCCCGATGGTGACTTCGGCAAAACTCATCGTGTCGGCGCCCCACGCATCGCCCATGTCCCGCGCCAGCGACGGGATATAGCAATCGGCGATGTCTTCGGCGGAAATTCCGGCGCGCAACATCTGGATCAACGCGGCGTTGCACAGTTTGGGGTCCGCGGCCCGCGCGGCATCGTCCAGAACCTTTTTGAAGACCTTGTTCAACACACGCGGCCCCCGGTCAGGTTTTGCCGCGACAACGGACAGGGCGCGGGTGGCCAGCGCACCCACCAACCGGTCACCAGACCCCTGGTCCGGCCACGTTTTGGGGTGAGGGTTGTCCGACATGTAACCGCGACTCCGTTGTCGCCGGCGAAACTTCACGTGCCTTGGTGACAACACCGCCCGCCGACATCTGCGATAGTCGTCTTTTGACCCGCCAATGTCAAAGTAAATTGACAGCTAGGCGGTTTCTGACGCGGTTGCGCCTACGTCAACGGCAAGAAACGCCAATAAATATTGGCTAAACCCTTGATCTTGAGAACCTGTTCGGCATTCGTGACACTCGGATTTAATCTGTAAGTTAAAGTTGACACTTGCCTGCCCGGACCCATACTCTGGGGCCAAGAGGATGTCAGGGAAACTTCACATGACCGTTGCCAACAGCCAGCCGCCGACCCGGCGCCGGCTTTACACCCCAGACCAAAGGGTCCGCCGGGACAGCACGCGCTGGACCTTGGTGCAGGGCGTGTTGGCGCCGGTGCAGTTTCTGGTGTTCCTTGTCTCGCTGGCTTTGGTGCTGCGGTATCTGGTCACCGGGGACGGCTACGCGGTGGCGACGGCCTCGGTTCTTGTCAAAACCGGGGTGCTGTATCTGATCATGATCACGGGCGCGATCTGGGAAAAGATCGTGTTCGGGCAATACCTGTTCGCCCCTGCCTTCTTCTGGGAAGACGTGTTCAGTTTTGCGGTAATCGCCCTTCACACCCTTTATTTGTATGGGCTTTTTGCGCAGACGATGACGCCCACCGGGCTCATGCTGCTCGCGCTTGCGGCCTATGCGACCTATGTCATCAACGCCGGGCAATTCCTGTGGAAACTGCGCATGGCGCGGCTGGACAGCGCGCAACCTGACGCTGCGGTGTCCGCATGAACGCGCCCGCCCTCCCCACAGGCGGCGGTTGCCGCACGGCACCCGTTCTCAAGGAACGTGGCCAGCGCGAGGTGTTCTGCGGGCTGACCGGCATCATCTGGTTGCACCGCAAGATGCAGGATGCCTTCTTTCTGGTGGTCGGGTCGCGCACCTGTGCGCATCTGCTGCAATCGGCGGCGGGCGTCATGATCTTTGCCGAGCCGCGATTCGGCACGGCGATTCTCGAGGAAACCGATCTGGCCGGTCTGGCCGACGCAAATGTCGAACTCGACCGCGAAGTGGCGCGTCTGCTCGCCCGTCGTCCGGACATCCGGCAACTGTTCCTTGTCGGGTCCTGCCCGTCCGAGGTGATCAAACTGGATCTCGCCCGCGCCGCCGAACGTCTGACGCAACTGCACGCGCCGCACGTCCGGGTGCTGAACTACTCCGGATCAGGGATCGAAACGACCTTCACCCAAGGCGAAGATGCGTGCCTTGCCGCGATGGTCCCGGTTCTGGGCACAACGCAGGCGCGGGAACTTCTGGTCGTGGGCGCGCTCCCCGACGTGGTCGAGGATCAGATGATGGCGCTCTTGGCGGGGATGGGCATCGGCCCGGTGCGCCTGTTGCCCGCCCGCCGGATCGACGAAACGACGGCCGTTGGGCCGAACACCGTCTTTGCCCTGACGCAGCCGTTTCTCGGGGACACCCATGCGGCGCTGGTGCGGCGCGGCGCCCGGTTCATCGCGGCGCCCTTCCCCTTTGGCGAAGAAGGCACAA
>JBGSIZ010000245.1:0-3035 GCA_041742255.1 Marivivens sp.
GGCACGCCCGATTGCCTTGCCTGCCCAGTCCACCAATGCCGACTGGACCCACCGCAGCGGTGGTCCGGCCCATCGCATCACCCATCCCGCCCTAGGTGCCACCCTGACACAGGTGTTTGCCGTCAACATCGGCGAAGGCAACAGCCGCCGCGCCCGCATCACCGCCGACCCTGTGGTGGCCGGTGGCGTGATCTATACCCTTGACGCCCGCGCCCGTGTCACTGCCACCGCTGCCAATGGCACGACCGCGTGGACGCGGGATGTGACCCCCGGAAGCGATTCGTCCGGGTCTGCGTCCAGTGGCGGGTTGGCTGTTGCCGGGGGTCGTTTGTTTGTGACTACCGGGTTTGGCGAGTTGACCGCGTTGGACGCCGCCACCGGTGCCGAGGTTTGGACCCAGGACCTTGATGCGCCGGGCGGGTCTGCCCCCACGGTCCAAGGCGATCTGGTGTATCTGGTGGCCCGCGACAGCCGCGCATGGGCCATTGAAACCGCCACGGGCCGCATCCGGTGGACCCTTGCCGGGACCCCGTCCCCTGCCAATTTCGGCGGTGGTGCCGGTGTTGCCGCCACCCCCGATATTGCCGTGTTCCCGTTTCCGTCCGGCGAGGTTGTGGCCGCATTCCCCCAAGGCGGGTTGCAAAGGTGGTCTTCCGTGGTGACCGGCCAGCGGTTGGGCCGCGCCGCTGCGACCGTGTCCGATATTGCGGGCGACCCAGTCATTGACGGTGGCCGCGTGTATGTGGGCAACGTGTCGGGTCGCACGGTTGCTATTGATCTGGCCACCGGCACCCGCGACTGGACCGCGTCCGAGGGTGCCATTGGCCCGGTTTGGCCCGTGGGCGGGTCCGTGTTTGTCATCAATGATCTGAGCGAGCTGGTCCGGCTGGACGCCGCCGATGGCACGCCCATCTGGCGCACCTCCTTGCCTGATTTTGTCGAGGGTCGTGCCCGCCGTCAAAAGACGATCCATGCCCATTATGGCCCCATCCTTGCTGGTGGCCGGTTGATTGTGGCGTCGTCTGACGGGATGCTGCGCCAGTTTGACCCGGTGTCGGGCGCGTTGGTGGGGCAGGTGGCGGTGCCATCGGGGGCCGCGTCCAACCCGGTTGTGGCCAATGGCACCCTTTATGTTGTCAATACCCGTGGTCAGTTGGTCGCCTATCGCTGATCCCCTTGCGGCATAGGTCCGGTCGTCCCTTTCCGTTTGCTGGGGAATGGTGTATCCGCCGCGGTCTGATCCACGGGAATACGCACCATGTCGTTTACACTTGCCATTGTCGGCCGCCCCAACGTGGGCAAATCCACCCTGTTCAACAGGCTGGTGGGCAAGCGTCTGGCGCTGGTGGATGACCAGCCCGGCGTGACCCGCGACCTGCGCGAAGGGGCTGCAAAGCTGGGCGAATTGCGGTTTACCGTGATCGACAGTGCGGGCCTGGAGGATGCCACCGACGACAGTTTGCAAGGCCGGATGCGCCGCCTCACTGAGCGCGCCGTGGAATTGGCCGATGTGTGTTTGTTTGTGATCGACGCCCGCGTCGGTGTCACCCCGACCGATCAGGTGTTCGCCGAGATTTTGCGCAAGAAGAACGCCAATGTCATTCTTGCTGCCAATAAATCCGAAGGCCGCGCGGGCGAGTCCGGGTATCTGGAGGCGTTTTCGCTGGGATTGGGTGAACCTGTTCGCCTGTCTGCCGAACATGGCGAAGGCATCGACGAATTGTATCACCTGTTGCGCCCCATCGCCGCCCAGTTCGAGGAACGCGCCGCCGCTGACGCCCCCGAAATTGACGTGGACGTGTCCGAAACCGAATTTGACGACGAAGAAACCGTTTATGCCACCCCGGTTCCCACCGTCGAAAAGCCGTTGCAGATTGCCGTCATCGGCCGCCCGAATGCGGGCAAATCCACATTGATCAATAAAATCCTGGGTCAGGAGCGGTTGCTGACCGGACCCGAGGCCGGGATCACCCGTGACGCCATTTCCGTCATGGCCGACTGGGACGGCGTGCCGATGCGGATTTTTGACACCGCCGGAATGCGCAAAAAGGCCAAGGTGCAGGAAAAGCTGGAAAAGATGTCCGTGTCTGACGGCCTGCGCGCGGTGAAGTTCGCCGAGGTCGTTGTTGTGTTGCTGGACGTTGATATTCCGTTCGAGCAGCAGGATTTGCGGATCGCCGATTTCGCCGAGCGCGAAGGCCGCGCCGTGGTTGTTGCCGTCAACAAATGGGATCTTGAGGACGAAAAGCAGGACAAGCTGAAGGCCCTGCGCGAGATGTTCGAGCGGTTGTTGCCGCAGTTGCGAGGTGCCCCCATGGTCACCGTGTCCGCCAAAACTGGCAAGGGATTGGACCGTTTGCAGGCCGCCATCATGAAGGCCTATGACGTGTGGAACCGCCGCGTGACCACAAGCCAGTTGAACCGCTGGATGGTGGGGATGCTGGAACAGCACCCGCCGCCCGCCCCCGGCGGCAAGCGGATCAAGATGCGGTATATCACGCAGGTCAAGACCCGCCCCCCCGGATTTGTCGTCATGACGTCCCACCCCGATCTGGTCCCGGAAAGCTATTCCCGCTATCTGGTCAACGGGTTGCGCGCCGATTTTGACATGCCGGGCACGCCGATCCGCATGACCCTGCGCGATCAAGGCGACAAGAACCCCTATAAGGGCCGCAAGAAGGCCCAGCCGTCAAAGCTAAAAAAGCACCTTAAATAAGGGCCGCCCGCCGGGTGTTGGCGACCAGCAGACCGCCGATAGCCAGAACCCCCGCCCCGGCCAGAAGGCTGATGGGGTTCGCGGTGATCCCGTTGGCCACGATGATCGCCACCAGCGCCCAGATCACCGTGAGCCCGTATTCCGGCGCCTGCGGTTTGGCCCGCAGGACCGCAACCGCCACGCAAAGCGCCCCGATGATCCCGATCACCGCCCAGCCTATGCCGCCCGTCAGGATGCCATAGCCTGCCGCCGTGCTGCCCAGCGACACGAACGACGCCGCCGTGAGCCAGCCCGCATAAAGCCCGAGCGGCACCTGCAC
>JBGSIZ010000246.1:0-8979 GCA_041742255.1 Marivivens sp.
GGACGGCACCCGCGTGTTCGCGTCCCCCCTCGCCCGGCGGATTGCTGCGGACAAGGGATTGGACCTGACCACGTTGACCGGAACCGGCCCGCACGGACGGATCGTCAAGGCCGACGTCGAAGGGGCGACAACCCCAGTCAAAGCAGCAGCACCCGCTGCGGCGCCCGCCGTCACGGTCCCCGCCCCGGCACCTGCAATGGCATCGGGCCCGTCTGCCGACGCGGTCATGAAAACCTATGCCGACCGGCCATTTACCGAGGTAAAATTGGACGGGATGCGCAAGATCATTGCGTCCCGCTTGACCGAGGCCAAACAGTCCGTGCCGCATTTCTACTTGCGGCGTGACATCCAACTGGATGCGCTGATGGCATTCCGGACCCAGTTGAACAAGGATCTGGAGGCGCGGGGCGTCAAGCTGTCGATCAACGACTTCATCATCAAGGCCTGTGCGTTGGCTTTGCAGCAAGTGCCCGCCGCCAATGCCGTTTGGGCAGGCGACCGGACCTTACAGTTCAGCAAGTCGGACGTGGCGGTTGCTGTGGCGATTGAAGGTGGGTTGTTCACGCCAGTTCTGCGCGATGCCGAGACCAAGACCCTGTCGGCCCTGTCTGCCGAAATGAAGGATCTGGCAAAACGCGCCCGTGACCGCAAATTGGCGCCCCAGGAATACCAAGGCGGATCGTTCGCCATTTCCAATCTGGGGATGTTCGGAATCGACAACTTTGATGCCATCATCAACCCGCCCCATGCGGCCATTCTGGCCGTCGGCGCAGGTGTCCAGAAACCGGTTGTTGGCAAAGATGGCGCAGTCGCCGTTGCGACCGTCATGTCGGTCACCCTGTCCGTTGATCACCGCGTGATTGATGGTGCGCTTGGGGCCAACCTGCTTCAGGCGATCAAGGACAATCTCGAAAATCCGATGGCGATGCTGGCCTGATTTCCAGATAGCTAAAACACAAAAAAAAGGGCCCCCGGTGAAATCCGGGGGCCCTTTTTAAGTTATTCAAGAGATTGAACTTAGAACGCCCACTAGTCGCAGTCGCGGCACCCAATCAGACGCTGATCCATCGCAATGGAGGGTTGGTCACACCCGGCTTCACCTACGATCTTTGCGGGAACACCAGCGACTGTTGTGCAAGGTGGAACATCTGTCAAAACGACGGACCCCGCCGCCACACGACTGCAATGTCCTACCACGATATTCCCCAAAACCTTGGCGCCGGCGCCGATTAAGACGCCGTTGCCTATCTTGGGATGACGGTCGCCATCTTCCTTGCCCGTCCCGCCCAGCGTGACGGAATGCAGCATGGACACGTTGTCCCCCACCACAGCCGTTTCGCCGATCACGATGGAATGGGCATGGTCGATCATGATCCCTTTGCCAATTCGGGCAGCGGGGTGAATATCCACACCGAAGATCTCGCTCACACGCATCTGGACAAAATAGGCAAGGTCCAGCCGCCCCTCTTGCCAAAGCCAATGGCCCAGACGGTAGGCTTGGATCGCCTGATATCCCTTGAAAAACAAGAGCGGTTGCATCAGCCGGTGGCAGGCCGGGTCACGGTCATAAACAGCGGACAGATCCGCCCGCGCCGACGAAACGATGGTCGGATCCGACACAAAGGCTTCATCCGCGATTTCACGCAGGATCTGCCCGGCCATTTCATCCGACGCCAGCTTCATCGAAATCCGAAACGCCAGCGCAGCGTCAAAGGTGCGATGATGCAAGATGCCTTGATGCAGCAGGCTGCCCATCAGGGGTTCATTTGCAATCGCGGCCTCTGCCTCGTTGCAAATCTGCGACCAGACGGGGTCTATGCTGGCAACCTTGACGCGTATTTGTCCCATGACGGCTCCCTGTCTGACTTGTCTTACCCTACGCTATTTAGGACCGCTGGGCAAAGAACAAAGAGGGTCGACATCCTTCCGACGATCACGGTTGATATATTCACCAAGAAAGGCGGCCAATGCTTCACAATAGTCCCGTTCGGATATCCCCGCGCCTGTTTGACGGGGACAACGGGCGGCCGCAGCCATGATTGATCCCGTTCCAAACTCTGGATGCGGGAAACCAGTTCGTCGGACATGGGTCTCTGCGGTCGTCGCCATCCGGATCAGGGACCGCGCAACCCCGGACCATTCGGATTTCGGCGCAGCCAAGATGGCCCGAACCGCCCAATCAAGATCGGTCAGCAAAACCGGGCGCATCAGCCACCCACGACGATGCCCCGTGCCGGCCCCGTCCCGAAACTTGTGGAAATCTGCGCCACATCAATGCGATAGGGGACCACGACCGCATCGACGGCTTTTTGCCAAGCCAGATATTCGAACTGGGGTGCAGATACGACTGTATCGCGAACCACAGCACCGTTCGCAATCACCCGAACAAGATACCGTTCGCTTTCTTCGGACAACGGCACATCCAGACCGGACCAATTGTCCCCATCCAACCGGGTCCGACGGATCCATGTCACCGTTGTATCGTTCGCGTCCGTCGTGATTGCCCTCACATGGCACACGCTGTAAGGGCGCAATCCGATGCCGCTGAACGCTTCCGACTCCAGGCGGTAGGACGGATCATCAAGTGGCCGCTGCGCCGGACCATAGCGGTAATCCCGTAAGGTGCCGCGCGCGGACAGGGGCAGGTCAATCTGCTTGGGCGTTCCATTTAACAGCACGACATAGGACCCAACCGGCCAATCTTCCGGCATTGTCCCATCGGTTCCGGCCTGCCCTCGCAGACGTCGCGCCAGGTCATAGGTATTGGGTCCGACCAATTCAGCATCGGCAAATTGGAACACTTCCCAATTGGCGTCGCTCCCGTCCCCGATCGCGATGATGTTTGCGCCCGCCAGCACGGCATCCTCCGCGGCGGCACTGACGTTTTCCGCCGTAAAGGCGACGCGCACCGGCCCCCCGTTATCCCACAAACCCGACGGCGCACGATACAAAGGGGACAACGTGCGGCCGACGACACCGCGCCGCGACTGCACAAGGTTGAGGGTATAGCCCGCATCCGCCACGCCGGAAAACAACGCCACGGATCCCGGCCACGGTTGACCGGTCGCCACAAAATGGGGGGCATGCGGCACTTCATCGCCACGGATCATTGGCAGGTCCAGAAACAATCCGGCCACGGGAACCGGTGCGTCAAAGGTGGCAACCCGGACCGGATCATCCTCGGTATCGTGGGCGCGGTAAATGTCCGCCTCGACCCGTACAGCTTGTACTGACCGGGCCAGACCGTCTTCGATCCGGTCAATCCGGAACCGCGCCACCTGACCGGACAGCTCAAGGGATACCACATCCCCCGCGCCAAGCATGGCCGCCGACTGCGGCACTGCAAAGCGGGCGGATTGACGGGCAACGCGCGCCTCGGCCAACCACCGCTCAGCAATCCGTTGCCCTTCGGCACGGGTCAAAACCATGGGGAAATCTGTGCCCGTCGCGGTGAAATTGGTTTCATCCGCAAACACTGCTTCGGCAGACCGCACGGCATAGTCACCATCGGCATCGACAAAACCGATCTGAACGCGGCCCACTGTCTCGGCGACTGGCGCACGGGACAGGGCCAAGGTCGGCACGTCACCGTCGCCCGCGACAAACCGGGCAGCGTCCAGGGTCTGCAGACTGCGCCCGGTCCGGGTCACAAAATGCAATGTCCCGTCCCGCGCTGCAGCATCAAATCCGTGGGCCAACATGAGAGGCTGAATTCGGCTGCGCGCACTTTCCAAGTCGGACACGGCATATCCGCGAACAAGACCATGCAGCCGCGACACATCATAGGACAGGAGGCCCACCTGCTCACAGATTTCAGCCACCACATTGGCGAGACTGCGCGCGCCCATCCGCCCATTGATCCAGTGACCCCGGGCATAATTGGGGGCATCCGCCCAAAGCTCTGCATTGGCAGGAAAATAGGGATAAGGCCGCGCATCCCTTGCCCAGACATGCATCCGTGACACATCGACCATCCGGACGCCGGTATCTCCGGAAACAGGGTTGTTCTCGGGGTCAGCAAAATACGTCTGAACCGCGCGCAAATACTGCTGCTGGATCAACTCGTCCCGCAATCCGTTCGACCCAAAGGGCAATCCCGACTCCGACGATTTGGGGTCCACAAACCGGTTCGGTTCATTGGTGCCCTTGTCCACGGCAGGGCACCCGAATTCGGTGAACCAAATGGGCTTGCTTTGTGGCACCCAATCGGTTGGGGCATCGTCCCTTGTGCCGTCAATCCGGTTGTGATGCGGGTTTTGCCACCACCCCTTGATGTCTTTCGGGCGCCAGACCCACGGTTCCTCCCAGAAATCCGAAATAGGGGTCCGGATTTGTGCGGCCCGGGCTTCGGGCGAATGATAAAACCAATCAAACCCTTCGCCGCCCGCCACATTGGCCCGCAGATAGTCAAGATTGTAGATTGACCCCCATTCGGCATCCAAGTGGTCCTCGCCGTCGCGCCAATCGCTCAGCGGCATATAGTTGTCGATGCCGATAAACCCGATGTTCTCATCCGCCCACAAATCATCAAGGTGGAAAATCTTATCGCCTGTTCCGGGCGGCTGATACCCGCTGTATTCGGACCAATCTGCCGCATAGCCAATCTGGCATTGCGGACCGAGGATCACCTTCACCTCGGCGGCCAGTTGGCGAAATTGCGCAACCGCCGGAAACGACCCTACCGCTCCCCGGATCTGGGTCAGGCTGCGCATCTCTGATCCGATGCAAAACGCCGAAACGCCACCGGCAAGGGCGCACAAATGGGCATAATGCAAAATGAACCGGCGATAGGACCATTCATCCGGACCGACATAGGCAACACGGCCCTGCACCACTGAAAAATGCTCCGGGGCGGCAGCGCCGAAAAATGCAGCGACTTGTGCGGCGGCACCGGCAGTCATGTCGGGGGAAGATGGACGACCGGGGGCGGCACTCAACGTGATCCGCCCGCGCCATGGCAACGGGGGCTGGTCTACGGCATCTGACCACGGATCGGGCAACCCATTGGCCGCGACCTGCTCCATAAGGATAAAGGGATAAAACACCGGGCGCAGCCCTCGGGCGTTCAACTCGGCAATCGCCTCGATCACGGCGGCATCCGCCGGGGTGCCCCCATACACAGGGACGCCCCCGTCCTGCGCGACCAGCCCCGCCGCCGCCCGCGTCAATCCGGACACCCGCCATGGCATCACGGACGGATCGGACCCGTTCGCCTCGACGCGGGGATGAATGGTGCAATCGGCACAGCGCAAATCGGTGCCAAACCAGCTCACAACCAACGACACCGACCCGCACAGCGGCAAATCCTGCTGCAATGCATCCAACGATGTTGGCAAATCCGCTTTACCTGATGGGGTATTGGAGTTGATCGGCAACGTCTCTCCATAGCCCTTGTCGAGCGTCACCTGCGTTGTCGCCAGCGAATATTCCCCGGTCCCGGGAACCAATGCGACACCACGCAACAGATGGGGCAAATCCGCCAGATCCGGGGCCATACCCGCAGGCGACGGGCGGGTCACCTCAAACGAAAACTGCGGAATACGGTTCCCGAACTGCGCCAGCGACAGGTCCTCGAACACAACATAGGCAATCCCGCGATAGGCGGGGGCAGCACCCGCCCCTTCCACAGCTTCGATCACCGGATCGGGCAGTTGGTCCTCGGACCCCTGATAGATGTTGATGGACAACTGATCGGCAGCAATTTCCACACCATCGGCCCAGATCCGGCCGACACTGCTGATCTGTCCCTCGCACAATGCAACGGCCAGACTGACGGAATAGGAATAAGCGACCGTCGTCGGACGGGACCGCCCCTTGCCTCCCCCGGATGTCTCGGTTTCCTCGCGAAACCGGCTGGCCCAGATCACCTGCCCTGCCACGCGCATCCGGCCATAAACCTGCTGCACGGCGCTGCCTTCACTGGCACCCATCAGGCGGAACCGGTCAATGCGGCCGGTCTCGACCGGATCGCTGCCTTGTCCCAGCAACCTCTGGTCCAACGTCCGGCCCAGCGTCGCACCCGCAGCACGGCCCACAACCGCCATCGACAACCCAAGGACTGACCCGCCCACTGACCCGCCCAGCGCCATGCCCGCCGCAGAAAGTATGATCGTCGCCATTGCTAGGCTCCTTCTGGAAATCTGAACCGGGCCACGATACGGCGGGCCCATGGGGTGGACAGCGGGCTCTCGACAACGCCGTGCCCGGAATAGGCGTGGATGAACGTGGCTCCGGGGCCCACGCTGGCTTGCACGCCCAGATGCTTGGCCACGGCCCCGGCGCGCATCCGGAACACGATCACATCGCCGCAACCGAGTGCGTCAATCGGGGCGGCGATCAACAACCGCTGCGCGGCCTCCAACAAAACTTCATGCCGCCCCGGCTCAGCCCAGTCCTGCGTATAGGCAGGTATCGGACAAGGTTCGGCACCCAACAGATCGCGCCAAATGCCGCGCACCAGCCCCAGACAATCCGCCCCGGCACCCTTGCAACTGGCTTGATGGACATAGGGGGTGCCGATCCATGTCCGGGCCACCTGAACTACACGGTCGGCCATCAACGGCGGCTCCCGCCATCATTGGTGCCACTGCTGACAGGAACGCTGACCAACCAATCCTCACCCGGAATATCCGGAAAGCCGCGAAAATTCAGAAAGTTGTCGAATTTGAACAGGCAGGTCGCAGACCGCTTGTCGCACCCCGCGTCAATTCGGATCAGGTCACCCGGCGCCGGGGCCAACCCCAGCGATTGCCACAATTCGACAACGCGGCGGCCTTCGGGGTCAAAGACGTCCGTCTTGATGACACCGGTCAACCCCGCAGCAACGCCCGACAACACGGTCACCTTGCCACGGGCAAACCAACCCGGTTCAAACGTGGCGAACCCGGCAAAGGTAAACCGACGGGCGTCCTCCACGGTCTCAATCGGACGCTCGGAACGGTATCCGTCTGCACTCAGGTCAAACCGACATTGAGCATCGCCCAGAACGGCCGAACATTGGCGATGATAGGCACGGCCTTGCGGCTGGTTGAGAACCTCGGCCAACCCGCGCAATTCGGCCTCAAACGCACCATTGCCGGTCCGGATTTCGCCGATGGTGCCCCGAAACCTGATCTTGCGCTCGTCCGGGTTGGCCCAATTGACCAACCATGACGTGACGACGGCCCCATCATATCGACCGGCAACAATATCGGCCTCGGTGACGCTCGGATCACTCAGAACGCCCACGGCCTCCATGTTGTCCACAGACAGGCCCGTGCTTTGGTCCAAGGCACCAGCGGTCATGCCAGCATCGGCCCGAAAGGTTTGCCCAGCAAACGACAGCGGCAAATCGTGGTCTGTGAACCCCAACGTGACACCGTCCCGCCGGGCAATTTCCCACGCGCGGCACACGGTCGTCAAACCACCGGCCAGATGGGCCTCCAGCGGGGTCATATCCGCACCTCGATCACAGGCACATTTGGCACATCGCCTGCGCGGAAACTCGACACGCTTGTCTGGATGCGGTCGGTGTCAAACCGGACAGGCACATCAAATTCAAACCCGGCGCGAATTTCGGCGGCATTGTCGGGCGGCTGGGCAAAGGTGATCAGGCCGGTGTTTGCATCCAGAACATAATCAATGCTCTCCTGCACCGGGTCGCCACTAACCGAAATCAGAACCGTGCCGACAACGGGCTTTTTCACGGGCCGGGTATAGGACTGCGCACCCGATACATAGGTTTTGACCAATTGAAACTCGGTCCGGCCTTCGTCGCCCCGGCCAATCAACTGATCGGCATCGGTGGGGGGGCGCGACGGCAGCCCGGATTTGAAATCGCCCCAGTCTTTCCAGCGAAAGCCGAACATCTGGCCCTGACGCGCCTCGAAAAACGCAATCAACACCTCCACGTCATCCAGCGACCGTAGCCCAAGCCCGGCGTCATAGTGGCGGCGGGAATGGGCCCACGGCGTGTTGCGCTCCTCAAACCCATTGGCGAGGGTGACAATCTCGGTGCGCCGCTCGGGGCCACCCACCGACCCGAAACTGAGCGAGGCGGGAAATCTGACATCGTGAAAGCTCATGCGCCTCCCTCCCTATCGGTTGCGTTGGCCTTGGGCCAAAACGCGGCCCATCTGGGCGGCGATCTGGCTCTGGCTGCGTTGGAACCCCTGCACATCCGGGGTCGTGATGTTCATGGTGATGTTGACGGACCCGCCGCCTTGGGTGCGGACACCCAACCGGCCATCGGCCCCGCGCGACAACGGCATAATGGCCTCCGGGCCTGCCTCGCCCATCAACCCCATGCCACCGCGCATGGGAAACGTCGTGGCGCTGCTGACAACGCCACCCCGGGCAAAGGGCATCACGCGGCCTTGGGAAAACGACCCGCCCCGTTCGAATGGCATCAGACCCGACACAACGGAATTCAGACCACTGGCAAGCAACCCGCCGAAATGATCCGTCACCGGGCGGATGGCGGCAGAATAGGCGGTATCGACCATCGCCTTGGCCACAACGCCCAAGGCATCGGACAGTTTCAAACCGTCAAACACCAATCCGTCAAACGCGCGACGCAATCCACCGGAAAACCCGCGCTCCAGATTGCCCAGATCGCGAACGGTCTCGCCCATGGTCTGGCCCATCTCGTGCAACTGATCGGCAAAGGCGGCGGTCATGGCGCTGGTATCCCCCAGCGTGCGCTCCAATGCGCCCACATCGGCCTCCAGATCATCCAATCGGTCAATCTCTCTCATGTCGTGCTCCTTTCTCGCGGTCCGGGAACGTGCGGGTCAGTTCTTCCAACCGGGCGCGGCCCATGGGGGCGCTGGCTTCGTCCACGCCCAGCATCAGCATCAGTTCGGCAGGGGTCAGGGCCCAAAACTCGGCAGGTTTAAGGCCCAGACCGTGCAAGCCCGCGCGCAACAATCCGGGCCAATCGAACCCGGTCATTGCGGCACGGCAAACGCCCGGGCGAGCAGTTCCGCCGCCGCACGGGCC
>JBGSIZ010000247.1:0-46064 GCA_041742255.1 Marivivens sp.
GACCGCCACGCGGGCGGCCTCCACCACGGCCTTGGCGGCACGGCCCTCGGCATGAACGGACGATGGATTGCCCGGCAATTCCATCGCGGCGATCATCGCCGCACGGGCTTCGGGCCGCAGCGGGGTGGTGGCTGCATGATCCAGATAGACCCGGCTCATCGGTTCACCGTGCCATGACAACACCGGGGTAAGGGGCAGCGCCCCATGATCTCCGACAAGCCCGCGCGCGTCATTCGTCCACCACCACAAGCAGGGCAGGAACAGCAGGGCACGGGGCCAATCCATTGCTCACGACATCCGACAATCGTGCCTGATGCAAAAACACATACACCTGTGCGGACAACCCCTCCCACAACCGATTGGTCAGGGATTGGGCGCGGCTTCCAGACGCGGCTCCGGACACGCCGGCGCCTTTGTGCATGGCACTCACGGTTTCATCTACAGCGCCCAGAATTTCGGACACCCGAATATCGCTCGGGGCGCGGGCGAGCTTGTATCCGCCGCCCGGTCCTCGCACCGACTCCACCAGATTGTCGCGGCGCAATTTGACGAACAACTGCTCCAGATACGGCAACGATATATCCTGACGGCGGGAAATCTCTCCCAACGTGACCAGCGAACCGGGCGGCTGCAACGCCAGATCGGCCAGCGCCACCATCGCATATCGTCCCTTGGTGCTCAGTTTCATCGTGCAGACCTTGCGTTTCCACCGGAATTCGGGGTGGGTTTCGGGGCATTTCCATTGACGTGACCCGACAGGGCCATTAACTCCGGTGCGTCTGCTCGGGGCTTCATGTCCACGGGTTTAGAATCCTTCTAAAGTGTCCTATGGTTTTCGTCAAGAATACCCGGACCAGCAACAAGAACAGGGACGTTCATGCCCGAAGTGATCTTTCCCGGCCCCGAAGGCCGGCTTGAAGGCCGTTATCACCCGCAAAAGGACCGCGACGCCCCCATCGCCATCATCCTGCACCCGCATCCGCAGTTTGGCGGAACGATGAACCACAAGGTGCCGTATCGGCTGCACTATGCGTTCTACGAAATGGGATTCACGGTGTTGCGGTTCAATTTCCGCGGCGTCGGTCGCAGCCAGGGGGAATACGATCAAGGGATCGGCGAACTCAGCGATGCCGCGTCGGCACTCGACTACCTGCAATCCATGAACACCAATTCCAAACATTGCTGGGTGGCGGGGTTTTCGTTCGGGGCATGGATCGGCATGCAGCTTTTGATGCGGCGGCCAGAAATCACCGGGTTCATTTCGGTGTCACCACCTGCGAATATGTATGACTTTTCGTTCTTGGCGCCCTGCCCCGCCTCCGGCCTCGTGATCAATGGATCGGTCGACCGGGTCGCACCGCCCGCCGATACGGTCAACCTCGTGAACAAACTGCACGATCAAAAGGGCATAACGATCACCCATCAGGTGCTCGAAGGGGCCGGTCACTTCTTTGAAGACCCCTACATGGACCCGATGATCGGCTCGGTCAAAGATTACGTCCGTCGGCGGCTCACGGAAAACACGCGGTAAACAGACATGAGCCAGATCACAGAAGACCTTGCCGATGCCTTGGCCCGCGACGTCATCGACGCGGCCGAAGAACTCGGTGACCCCAACCTGATCGACGAAATCGCCAAGGTGATCGGGATGGCCTCGCAAACCACCCAAGAGGCGTTCATGACAGCCATCCGGGTCCGGCTGTCCGAACGGCGGGCGCGGCAGGCACTCGCGGACAAACTGGCCAAGGCGCGGGCAAGCGGGATCAAACGGGACCGGATCGACCTGTCCGGACGCAAGATTCTCAACGCCGAAGATGACACTCCCGGTGGGCACTGAACCATGGGGATTTGGGACGACGCCGACCACATCCGCATCCCTCTGCTGGATGGCTCTTACGGGACCGGTCAAATCACCGGGTCCGACGGGGGCAATCCCACGCTTTTGCTGACCTTGCGGCGGACGGCCACGGCGGACGCGCCAATCTCGCCCATCAGTCTGGCCGAGGTGGTCAGCCACCTGCGCACCACCGACGCCGCCCTGCGCGACGGGCTCTGGACCGTTCCGGGGTTCGAGGCCTTGCCGCATCCCCGCGACAGCCTGTCGCCGCTCAATATCCCGGACATCACCCACGATCCGGCGATCGTCGAGGCGTTTCTGAACGCCTGCCACGGGCTCTTGGGCTGGCACAGCTTTCCGGACCGGGACCTGTTCGACAGCATGCTCTTTCCCAACACAAAACGGCCAGCCACCGCACGGTCAGGCAAATGACACTGGGCCGGTTGGATCAACAACTGGCCTTTCTGAACGAGGCGGACCGGCTCAAATCCGTGCTGCGGGCGACGACGCTGTGTGACGGATCACGTTCCGAAAACTCGGGCGAACATTCGTGGCACATCGCACTTTATGCACTGGTGCTGGGGGAACACAGCCACCCCGGCGTGAACATCGACCGGGTCATCCGGATGCTCCTGATCCATGACCTTGTTGAGATTGACGTAGGCGATGTGCCGATCCATTCGGCGGGTGGCACGGCGCATGGCGGGGCGGATGTGCTGGTGGCGGAACAGGCGGCAGCGGCCCGGATCTTCGGGCTGCTTCCCCCCGATCAATCGGCAACCCTGCGGGCGCTCTGGGATGAATTCGAGGCGGCGGAAACACCCGATGCCATCTTTGCCAAATCCATCGACCGGGTGCAGCCGGTGATGGCCAATCTGGCAACAGACGGGGGCACATGGCCCCAATACAACGTCACAGCGGACCAACTGCAAACGCGGGTCGGGGCCAAGGTGCAACGGGGGGCACCTGCGGTCTGGGCCGGCCTTAAGTCTCGGATCGACGATTGGTTCGCGACCCATGGCGCTTGATCCGGCCTTCCTGAACCGGGTGCAGGGGCTTCTCGGGCCTCAGGCCAACAATCGCAGCCTGAACGCGGCGTTGCGGCTTTTGGCCAAACACCGGGCGATGTTGCTGGAACAGCACCTTGTCAAACACTGCGGCACGGTCATCGGGCACGGTCCCTTTGCGGGTATGGACTACCCGGTAAAATCTGCCGAAGGGGCGCGGCTGCCCCGGCTTCTGGGGATATACGAATCTACGCTCGCACCCATCCTTGAAACCATCATCGACCGATCCCCGGCGCTGGTCATCGATATCGGTGCGGCCGAGGGGTATTATGCAGTGGGCATGGCACGGCGTTTGCCGCTGGCGACAATCTGGGCGCGGGACGCCAACGGGGCGGCGCTGACGCTTTGCACGACACTGGCTCAGGCGAACGGGGTCGGCGAACGGGTGCAAACCGGTGGGCCCCTGTCCCACGACGATTTCGACATCTGCGCGCAACAGCGCACCGCGATCATCTGCGACATCGAAGGGGCAGAAGACGATCTGCTGGACCCGGTGGCGGCCCCCGGCCTGCGGCACGCGGATATTCTGGTGGAATGTCACCCGACGGCCCGGCCGGAGGGACTTATGGACCGGATCTGCGATCGGTTTGCCACCAGCCACACCATCACCCGGATCGACCGGGGGCTGGACGGGGCCACCCTGCCCCCGGTGATGGACGATTGGTCAGACATGGACCGGCTTCTGGTGCTGTGGGAATGGCGGGCGGGACCCACACCTTGGCTCTGGATGCAGGCCCGGAACTAAGGCCCGCCATCAAGGCGCAATTTAGTATACCACCGTATACCATCTTCCCAAACGCAGCCATTTCCGGTATCCCGCGCGGTAACCGCGATTCCAGCCAAAGGACCCCCCATGACCAAGATCAAGGTAGACAACCCCATCGTAGAGATGGACGGCGACGAAATGACCCGGATCATCTGGGATTTCATCAAACAAAAACTGATCTTGCCCTACCTTGATGTGGACCTTCTCTATTACGATCTGGGCATCGAAGAACGGGATCGCACCAACGACCAGATCACCATCGACAGCGCGATGAAAACACGCGAGGTCGGCGTGGCGGTGAAATGCGCAACCATCACCCCGGACGAACAGCGGGTGCAGGAATTCAACCTCAAACAGATGTGGAAATCGCCCAACGGGACGATCCGCAACATCCTTGGCGGTGTGATCTTCCGCGAACCGATCATCTGCAAAAACGTGCCGCGCCTTGTGCCCGGCTGGACCAAACCGATCGTGATCGGGCGGCACGCCTACGGCGACCAATACCGCGCCACGGACTTTCATTTTCCGGGTGCAGGCACGCTGTCGATGAAATTCGTGGGCCAGGACGGCACCGTGATCGAACGCGAAGTGTTCCAGGCCCCGGATTCGGGCGTGTTCATGGGCATGTATAACCTCGACCAATCCATCATGGATTTCGCGCGGGCCTCGCTCAACTATGGTCTGGTCAAGGGCTGGCCGGTCTACCTGTCCACCAAGAACACGATCCTCAAGGCCTATGACGGCCGGTTCAAAGACCTGTTCCAACAAGTGTTCGAAGCGGAATTCGCGGACAAATTCAAGGCCGCGGGGATCACCTACGAACACCGTCTGATCGACGACATGGTGGCCTCCGCGCTCAAATGGTCGGGCGGCTATGTCTGGGCCTGCAAAAACTACGATGGCGACGTGCAGTCGGATACCGTGGCCCAAGGGTTCGGGTCGCTTGGCCTGATGACCTCGGTCCTGATGACCCCCGATGGCAAAACGGTCGAGGCCGAGGCGGCGCACGGCACAGTCACCCGCCATTACCGCCAGCATCAGGCGGGCAAGGAAACCTCGACCAACTCCATCGCGTCGATCTTTGCATGGACGGGCGGGCTGCGGCACCGCGCAAAACTGGACGTCAACGAACAGCTCGCCAAATTCGCGGCAACGCTGGAACGGGTCTGCGTGGAAACCGTCGAAGACGGGCACATGACCAAAGACCTCGCCTTGCTGGTCGGCCCCGATCAGAAGTGGCTCACCACCATGGGCTACCTCGAAAAGGTAAACGAGTATCTGAACAAGGCGATGTAATCGACCGCGCCACATCGGGCAAAAGGGCCGGGACACCCCGGCCCTTTTTCGTTTTTAATACCGTTGTGATAACGACGGGATAACGACGCAAAACCACAACGCCAATCACGGCGCCGCACCGCACCCGTTTCGGGCTGGCTTTTGCTGGCATGGCACGGTATGGGCCGCGCAACTCCTCCAAAAGGCTGCATCATGGACATCCGCAATATCGCGATCATCGCCCACGTCGACCACGGCAAAACCACGCTTGTGGACGAACTCCTCAAACAATCGGGCGTCTACCGCGCAAACGAAGCCGTGACCGAAAGGGCCATGGATTCCAACGACATCGAACGCGAACGCGGGATCACGATCCTTGCGAAATGCACAAGTGTCGAATGGAAGGGCACGCGGATCAACATCGTGGACACCCCCGGCCACGCCGATTTCGGCGGCGAGGTAGAGCGGATCTTGTCCATGGTGGACGGTGTTGTGCTGCTCGTTGACGCCGCCGAAGGTCCAATGCCGCAAACCAAATTCGTGACCGCCAAGGCGCTGGCACTTGGCCTGCGCCCCATCGTGGTCCTGAACAAGGTCGACAAACACGACGCCGAACCCGACCGCGCGCTGGATGAATGTTTCGACCTCTTTGCCAACCTTGGCGCGGACGATCATCAGCTTGATTTTCCACATCTTTATGCCTCCGGTCGGTCCGGCTGGTGTGACGAACAACTGGACGGTCCTCGGGAAAATCTGGACGCGCTGTTCGACCTCGTGCTGCGGCATGTGCCCATGCCCGCGCAAATCTCGCGGCGCGAAGAACCCTTTCAGATGCTCGCAACCACCCTGTCCGCCGACCCCTTTATCGGCCGCATCCTGACCGGACGAGTCGAGGCAGGCACGCTGCGTGCAGGCGAAACCGTCAAGGCCCTGTCGCGCAACGGCGACAAGCTGGAACAGTTTCGTGTGTCAAAAATCCTCGCGTTCCGGGGTCTGTCGCAAACCGCCATTGATGTGGCCGAAGCCGGCGACATCGTGACCCTTGCCGGTATGTCCAAGGCGACCGTTGCCGACACCATCTGCGATCTGACCATTGACACGGCGATCCCTGCGCAACCCATTGATCCGCCAACGATTACGGTCACGTTCGGGATCAACGACAGCCCGCTCGCCGGGCGCGACGGGAAAAAGGTCCAGTCGCGGGTCATCCGCGAACGGCTGATGCGCGAATCCGAAGTGAACGTCGCGATCAAGGTCGCCGACACCCCCAACGGCGACGCCTTCGAGGTGTCAGGCCGTGGCGAACTTCAGATGGGTGTGCTGATCGAAAACATGCGACGCGAGGGGTTCGAACTGTCGATTTCCCGCCCGCAGGTCATTTTCAAGACCGAGAATGGCGTCCGGATGGAACCCATCGAAGAAGCCACAATCGACGTGGATGACGAATACACAGGCTCCGTGGTCGAAAAACTCACCGGTCCGCGCAAGGGCGAACTTGTCGAGATGAAACCGGCGGGGGCGGGCAAAACCCGCATCATCGCCCATGTGCCGTCGCGTGGGCTGATCGGGTATCACGGCGAATTTCTGACCGACACGCGCGGTTCCGGCGTTCTGAACCGCTTGTTCCACGGCTGGGCCCCCTACAAGGGTCCGATCCAAGGGCGGCGTCAAGGCGTTCTGATCTCGATGGACAACGGCACCTCGGTTGCCTACGCGCTGTGGAAGCTCGAAGATCGCGGCAAGTTTTTCATCGGTGCCCAAGAGGCGGTTTATACCGGCATGATCATCGGCGAACACAGCCGCGATAACGACCTCGAAGTGAACCCGCTCAAGGGCAAACAACTGACCAACGTGCGCGCATCCGGCACTGACGAAGCCGTGCGGTTGACCACACCTGTCACTTTGTCGCTGGAACAGGCGATTGCCTACATTGACGACGATGAACTGGTCGAAGTGACCCCTCTCGCGATCCGGTTGCGCAAACGCTACCTTGACCCCCATGAACGCAAACGGCACGCCAAGGCGAGCTGAGAGCGACAACAAAAAGGCGACCTACGGGTCGCCTTTTTTCTCAATAATACAGAGATCGGACCTTATCCGATTTCTTCAACAATCATCAGATCGCGTTCCGACGCACCACGGGCAAACGACAGCGCCTCTTGGTAAGCGTCTGAAAAATAACAATCATGCGCGGCCTGAAGGCTGGGAAACCGGGCCACGACATTGCGCGGTCGGTCGCGCCCTTCCAGTTGTTCATAGGCCCCACCCCGCGCCAGAAACACACCGCCATGCGCGGCAATCGCCCCGGTCGCGCGTTTGGCATATTCGCCATAGGCGGCGTCATCGGTGACGGTCACATGGGCAATCCACAAGGCTGTCGGCATATCAGACCCCCGCAATCACGGATTGGGCGGCGGCTATGGCCGCTGCAGAATTCTCGGCACTCGCGGCCCCACCTTGCGCCATATCCGGGCGGCCACCGCCACCTTTGCCACCCATTTCGGCAACCGCCGCCCGCAACAGGTCCACGGCAGATAAACGCCCGGTCAAGTCTGCTGTGACACCAGCCGCCACCGCTGCCTTGCCATCGGCCTCGGCGATCAACAACACCGCACCAGACCCCATCTGCGCCTTGATCCCATCTACAAGGCCCGGCAAATCCTTGCCCGTCACACCCGTCAGAACCTGCGCCCGAAACGCAATCCCGTTGATCGTCACTGCAGGTTGCTCGGCCTTGGCCCCGCCCGACATCGCCAGATCGCGGCGCAATTGGGCCACCTCATTGGCAAGCGCGCGGCGTTCGTCGACCAAGGCGCGCACGCGGTCCGCCACTTCGGCCACCGAAGCCTTGAGCGTGGCGGCCACCGTCATCAACCGCTGTTCCTGTGACTTGAGGTGGTCAATCGCGGCCTGCCCGGTCAAGGCTTCGATCCGACGAACCCCCGCACTCGACGCGCTGTCGCCCAACAAGACAAAGGCCCCGATGTCGCCCGTTTGGCGAACATGGGTGCCACCACACAGTTCCAGACTGTAGGTCTGACCGTCCTGCCCCTTGCCGGTGGACGCGCGGCCCATCGACACCACGCGCACCTCATCGCCGTATTTCTCGCCAAACAGGGCCTGCGCACCCATCGCGCGGGCATCATCCGGGGTCATGATCCGGGTTTCAACGCTCGTGTTTTGGCGGACATAGGTGTTCACCTCGGCCTCGACCTTCGCCATTTCAATGGGCGACAACGCGGTGCCATGGGAAAAATCGAACCGCAACCGATCCGGGGCATTCAACGACCCACGCTGGGCGACATGGTCGCCAAGCGCGTTGCGCAAGGCCTCGTTCAGCAGGTGGGTGGCGGAATGGTTCGCCCGGATCGCGGCGCGGCGGGCATGATCCACCACCAGCTTGGCCGGTTGGCCGCGCAGGATGGTGCCCTCCACCACCTCGGCCACATGCAGGAACACACCGGCCACCTTGCGGGTGTCGGTCACACGGGCCAACCCGGTATCGGTGCGGATTGTGCCCGCATCGCCCACTTGCCCGCCGCTTTCCGCATAAAACGGGCTTTGGTTGACGACGATCTGGACGGCATGGCCGATATCGGCCTGCCCGGTTTGCACACCCTCCAGAACCAACGCCAAAATCTGCCCTTCGGCCCCTTCGGTTTCATAGCCCAGAAATTCGGTTGTGCCGGATTTATCAACGATATCATACCAGATGGTGGCGTCGGCGGCGTCCCCCGACCCGGACCATGCCGCACGGGCTTTTGCCTTTTGCTCGGCCATGGCGGCATCAAAACCGCGCACATCCACCGACCGGCCTTTTTCACGCAACGCATCCTGCGTCAGGTCAAGCGGGAAGCCATAGGTGTCATAGAGCTTGAACGCGGCGGCGCCAGGCAATTCGGCTCCATCGGGCAAGCCCCCCAATTCATCCTCCAACAGGCGCAAGCCACGATCCAGCGTCTGCTTGAACCGGGCCTCTTCGGCACGCAGCGTTTCCTCGATCAAGGCGCGGGCCTGTCCCAGTTCGGGATAGGCATCGCCCATCTGGCGGACCAGTTCGGGGACCAGACGGTGCATCACAGGGTCCTTGGCCCCCAGCAAATGGGCGTGCCGCATGGCGCGCCGCATGATCCGGCGCAGAACATACCCCCGGCCCTCGTTCGACGGCAGAACGCCTTCGGCAATCAAGAATGAGGTAGACCGCAAATGGTCGGCAATCACGCGGTGATGCACGTTGCCATCACCGTCCGGGTCAACGCTGGTGGCATGGGCGGATGCCTCAATCAAGGCGCGCATCACATCGGTGTCGTAGTTGTCGTGCTTGCCTTGCAGTAGTGCGCCAATCCGTTCCAGCCCCATGCCGGTGTCGATCGACTGCATATCAAGGGGACGCATCGTGCCATCCTCGAACTGTTCATTCTGCATGAACACCACGTTCCAGATCTCGATGAACCGGTCGCCGTCTTCTTGCGCGCTTCCGGGCGGGCCGCCCCAGATGTGGTCACCGTGGTCATAGAAAATCTCGGTGCAGGGACCACAGGGGCCGGTCGGCCCCATGCGCCAGAAATTGTCGTCGGTGGGGATTCGGATGATCCGGCTGTCTGGCACGCCGATTTTCTTCCAGATCGCCGCGGCCTCGTCGTCCGTGTGATACACCGTGACCGACAGGCGGTCCTTGTTGATCCCGAAATCCCGGGTCAGAAGGTCCCATGCAAACGGGATCGCTTCGGTCTTGAAGTAGTCGCCAAACGAAAAGTTTCCCAACATTTCAAAGAATGTATGGTGGCGCGCCGTGTAACCCACATTGTCCAGATCGTTGTGCTTGCCGCCCGCGCGCACGCATTTCTGGGCGGTGGTGGCGCGCTGATACGGGCCGCTTTCGACCCCGGTGAACCGGTTCTTGAACTGCACCATGCCCGAATTGGTGAACATCAACGTGGGATCATTGCGCGGCACCAATGGCGAAGACGCCACAATCTCGTGGCCATTGCGGCCAAAGAAATCAAGAAACGTGGTGCGGATATCGGACAAGCTGGTCATGGCGGACTTTCGGTTGGGGCCAAATCATGGGCTTTGTTGAAATAAACCGCCACCCCTGCCCCGTCCAGCACAATGCACTATTCAGCGACCACATCACCGTGCAGACGAAAAAACAGGGGGCGGCACCGTGCCACCCCCTTTTCAATTTTACCGATGTCCGGACCCCAAACGGGCCCGGTCCTCCCAATCGTCACATATCGACAAGATCGTCCATGCTATCGCTGTCCCCGGACGCCGTCAGGTCAAGACCATGGCTGGCCCGGATCTTGGCTTCGATCTCGGCAGCCATCACGGGATTGTCCTTGAGGAACTGCTTGGCATTCTCGCGACCCTGACCGATCCGTTCGTCGCCATAGGAAAACCACGCACCGGATTTTTCAACGACCCCGGCCTTGACCCCAAGGTCGAGAACTTCGCCCATCTTCGAAATGCCTTCGCCATACATGATGTCGAATTCAACCTGCTTGAACGGCGGGGCAACCTTGTTCTTGACGACCTTGACGCGGGTGGAATTGCCCACAACCTCGTCCCGGTCCTTGATCGCGCCGATGCGGCGGATATCCAACCGGACAGACGCATAGAATTTCAATGCGTTGCCGCCGGTCGTGGTTTCGGGGCTGCCGAACATCACGCCAATCTTCATGCGGATCTGGTTGATGAAAATCACCATGCATTTGGATTTGCTGATCGACCCGGTCAGTTTGCGCATCGCCTGGCTCATCAGGCGGGCATGGACGCCCACGCTGCTGTCGCCCATATCGCCTTCAAGTTCGGATTTCGGGATCAACGCGGCCACGCTGTCCACCACGATCATGCTGACCGCGCCGGACCGAACCAGAGTATCGACAATCTCCAACGCCTGTTCGCCCGTATCGGGTTGCGAAATCAGCAATTCATCCAGATTGACGCCCAATTTCTTGGCATACTGCGGGTCGAACGCATGTTCGGCATCGACAAACGCACAAATGCCGCCCTTTTTCTGTTCTTCCGCGATGGAATGCAGGGTCAGGGTGGTTTTGCCCGACGATTCAGGCCCGTAAATCTCGATGATGCGGCCCTTGGGCAGGCCGCCAATCCCCAGCGCAATGTCCAGACCCAGCGACCCGGTCGAGGTGGCCTCGATCTCGGCCATCTGGTTCTGACCGCCCAGCGTCATTATGGACCCCTTGCCGAACTGACGTTCGATCTGGGCCAGCGCGCTTTCAAGCGCCTTTTGTTTTTCGGCGGTTTTCTTGTCGGTCATTGTGAGGATATCTGCCATAGCCATGTTTCCAGTCCTTATTCCACACCCCGTGAGGGGCGGCAATTGCTGCTTATGTTCGCCTCTTGTTCTCATCTGTATGAGGACAAAACTAGAACATTTCAAGTTAAATCGTCTGCATCAACTTTTGTGTGCGAGTGGTTAAAGACTGGTTTACAACCGCCCCCAACAGCGGAAAATCATCAGGGGCCGTGCCATATGCTTGTTTTCTGGAAGGAAAAGCTGGTCTTTCTGGCCGTGCCCAAAACCGGCACCACTGCGTTAGAGGGGGCACTGGCCCCGCGCGCGTCCCTCGTGCTGCGCGATCCACCGATTCTCAAACATACGCCCGTTTATCGCTACAAACGATTTCTGGAACCATTCCTGCACAAAGGCGGGGAAACCGACCTTGAAACGCTGGCGGTCGTGCGCCATCCCGTGGACTGGTTGTCGAGCTGGTATCGGTATCGGCACCGCGATGACCTTGTGGGCCATCCAAACAGCACGCGGGGCATCCCGTTTGACGATTTCGTCACTGAATATACCAAAGGAAAACCAGCGCCCTTTGCGGCGGTGGGCAGTCAGGCGCGGTTCCTCTTGAACGCGGACAACACATTGGCCGTCACGCACCTGTTCCGATACGAGGCACAACCACGCCTGATTACCTTTCTGGAAACCCGGCTGGACACTACAATCGACCTGCCCCGGCTCAACGTGTCCCCGCGCGTTGACCTGACACTGTCGCCACAGGCCGAGGCGAAACTTCGGCGCAAATGCCCCGATGAATTCACCGTCTGGGACATGGGGCAGGCCTGACAATCAGACGGCCGTCGCAGTGGGCGGGATCTGACCCAGTTCGCGCCATGCCTGATATTGGGACAGGAACACGCGACCATTCAGGGCGTCCAGAAAATGAGTGGCCTTAAGGCGGTCCATGACCGGGCCTTTGACCTCGCTCAGGTGGAACCCGATGCCCAGATCACGCAGACGCAGGTTGATCGCCTCAAGGCTTTCCAACGCGGAATAATCAATCTCGTTTACCGCCGGACACATCAGCACGACATGGCGGATTGCGGCATCGGCGGCGACCCGTTCGCGCACCAGATCCTCTAGAAACCGGGCGTTGACGAAATACAGGCTTTCATCCACCCGCAGGGTCAGAACATCGCGGCGGGTTTGGACCTTGTGGCGCCGCACGTTGCGGAAATGCTGGGTGCCGGGCACCAATCCGACCTCAGCCACATGGGGGCGGGACGTTTTGTAAAGGTGCAAAAAGATCGACAGGATCACGCCCGCCGACACACCCGTTTCCACGCCCAGACCAAGGGTCAACAGGATGGTGGCCAACACGGCCACGAAATCCGCGCGGGAATAGACCCATGTCTTTTTCAGGATCGAAAAATCTACAAGGCTCAGCACGGCCACGATGATCGTTGCGGCCAATGTGGCCTTGGGCAGGAAGAACACCAGCGGGGTCAGCGCGACCGCCGCAATCGCCAACCCGACGGCGGTAAAGGCCCCTGCTGCAGGCGTTTCAGCCCCGGCATCAAAATTCACCACGGACCGGGCAAAGCCCCCCGTCACCGGATACCCGCCGGTAAACGCGGCACCCAGATTGGCTGCACCCAAACCGATCAATTCCTGATCAGGGTCGATATGCTGACGTTTCTTGGCGGCAAGGGTTTGCGCCACGGAAATACTCTCGACGAACCCGATGACGGAAATCAACAAGGCTGGCACAAACAGGGCGCCCAGCAGATCGGGGGACAAGGATGGCATCGTCAACGGTGGCAGGCTCTGGGGCACGGCACCCACGATATCAACACCCCGGTCCGCCAGCCCAAACAGCCACACCGACAGCGTTGTGACCACAACGGCGGCCACGGGTCCGGCCTTTTGGATAATGTCCGCCAGACGACCCGTCACCCCGAAGAGCGCCAGAACGGGCTTCAACCCCTTGCGCACCCAGAACAGGAACGCAGTCGCGGCAACGCCAATAACCATCGTCACGGGCTTCACATCTGTCAGATGTTGCGCAAGTGACCCCAACACCTCGATCAAGGTTTCGCCATGGGCGGGTATCCCAAGGATGTATTTCAACTGGCTCGCGGCAATAAGAATACCGGACGCCGTGATGAACCCGGCAATCACCGGATGGCTCAGAAAATTCGCCAGAAACCCAAGACGCAACAGGCCCATCAACAAAAGGATGACGCCCGACAGAAACGCAAGGGTCAACGCGGCCAACGCATACCCCATCGTGCCCGTCTCGGCGACCTGCCCCACTGCGGCCGCCGTCATCAACGACACGACCGCCACCGGCCCCACAGCCAGCGCGCGGCTGGTGCCAAAAATGGCATACAAGATGATCGGCGCAATCGAGGCATAAATCCCCGCCTCGGGCGGCAATCCGGCCAACAGCGCATAGGCCAACGATTGTGGGATCAGCATGATCGTGACGATCACCGCCGCAATCAGATCATTGGACAGCGCATTACGGGAATAGGTGGCACCCCATGTCAGAATGGGGATGTAGCGACGCAAGAGTATCATTGGGTCCGGCTTTCAGGGAGGCGCGGGGGCACAGCGGCCCCCGTCACATCAGGATTATTTCAATGTCACAGTCATTTCGGGGTCACGGTCAAGGCTTCGGGCTTGGCCATCCATTCCTTGCCGCGCAACATGGCCTTCCAATAAATCGGCGGCAGGATCTTTTCCTTCAAAATCCACGCGGCACGGGTCGGTTTGGTGCCATCCAACAAGAATTTCGGAAACGAAGGCTTAAGAACGCCACCATAGCCAAACTCGGCCAGAACGATCTTGCCCCGCTCAACCGTCAGCGGACAGGACCCATAGCCGTCGTATTGGGCCACAGCAGACCGGCCCGCGATATCGGCCACCACATTTTCGGCGACCACGGGGGCTTGCATCCGGGCAGCGGCGGCCGTCTTGGCATTGGGCGCATTCATCACGTCTCCCAGTGACCAGATATTGGTGAATGTCTTGTGGCGCAGCGTGGCGGGGTCCACGTCCACCCACCCGGCGGCATCTGCCAACGGGGACACTTTGATGAAATCAGGGGCGGTCTGGGGCGGGCAAACATGCATCATTTCAAACGATATGGTCACCATTTCCGGGGCTGTGTCTGGCTTGGCCACCTTGAACACGGCCGTCTTGGTAGGACCGTCAACAGACACCAGCGTGTGAAAGAAATTCAAGGTCGCGTCGTATTTCTCGACATATTTCATCAAGGCGGGAACGTAATCCTTGACGCCAAACAGGACGCCGCCCGCGTTGTTGAACTGAATATCAATGTCCTTCAGAACGCCCCGGCGGTGCCAGGCGTCACCAGACAGATACATCGCCTTTTGCGGGGCACCGGCACATTTTATCGGCATCGGGGGCTGCGTGAATATCGCGCGGCCCTCGTTCATGGTGCTGACCAATTCCCACGTATAGGGGGCAAGATCATAGCGATAGTTCGAGGTCACACCGTTGCGGCCCAGCGTATCCTCCAGCCCCTCGACAGCGGCCCAATCCAGCTTGAGACCGGGAGTAACAATGAGGCGACCGTATTTGACCACCCGGCACCCATCAAGGATCAGGGCATCGTTTTGCGGTTCAAACGCGGCCACTGCGGCCTTGATCCAATGAACGCCCCGGGGGATAAGCGAGGCCATGGTTTTAGCAGTTTGACCGGGTTCGAAAATACCGCCGCCAACCATCGTCCAACCGGGTTGATAATAATGCACATCGGCGGGGTCGATGATGGCAATGTTCAGGTCGGGTTTGCGGGCCTTGAGACTGGCGGCCACAGAAATACCCCCTGCCCCGGCGCCCACAATCACGACGTCAAACGTCGCATCGGCAGTGTCTGTGGGGGTCTTGCCCCCATTGGCGATCCGGCGGGCCACGCCGTTCATGTCATAGCCAGCGGCCTTGGTCGCCGCCAGTATCCTTGCCATCGGGCGCAGTTTGGATTGGGACAGGGCCCACAATGTCGCGGACCGCGTGCCCGTGCGGCAATAGGCAAAAACCGGACCCGGCAACGCTTGCAACGCCTGACCAAAGGCGGCGGCGGTGTCATCGGTGACCAGTCCGGACTGAACCGGCAGATACTGGGCTTCCATCCCAAGGGCACGGGCCGCCACTTCGATTTCCTCGAAATTGGGCTGATCGGCGCCTTCACCATCGGGACGATTGCAAATGACGGATCGAAACCCGGCAGCCTTGAGCGCAGCCAGATCGGCCGGGACAATCTGCGGGCTGACCGAAAGGTCAGATGTGATAGCCTTGATGTCCATTGTGATCCTCCAGTCGTGCATGGCGCGCCCGCATCCCCGCGGACATAGGGGTGGTGCACGGCGCAGGAAACTGCACTGGACGACCTCTGATCTCCATATAACAAGAAAATCTAATATGTCTATGTATTGTTTCTGATGACAGGTATGCAATCTGCTCACGACCGCGCAGCTAGTCGCGGCCTTGGATGATCAGACAAACGCCGCCTTTGACCGCCCTTTGACCTGCCGCCACGCGAACGCCGTCACGAACGCCGCCGACAGCAAAAGGATGATCGTGGGCGCAGGGGCGGAATCCAGCCAGAATGACACATACACCCCCCCCAACATGGCCGCGACCGTCACCGACACCGCCACAACCAGCATGGTGCGAAATTCGCGGACCAGCAAGAATGCAATGGCCCCCGGCGCGATCAGCAACCCGATGGCAAGGATCAGCCCGACAGCCTTGAGCGTGGCGACGATGGTCAGCGAAATCACCGCGAGTAGGCCATAATGCATCACCGCCACCCGCAACCCAATCGCGCGGGCATGGGCGGGGTCAAAGGCGTGCATCAGCAGGTCCTTCCACTTGGCCAGCAGGACCACCGACACGCCAAGTGCAACCAATCCCGCCGTCCACAAATCCTGTGCCCCAACGCCGAGCATGTTGCCAAACAGGATGTGATCCAGATGCACGTTCGTCTCCACCTTGGTGTATAAAACCATGCCGAACCCGAACATACCCGAAAACACCACGCCCATCACCGTGTCACGTTTCACCCGGCTGTTGTCGCCCAGAAATCCGACGGCCAGCGCGCAGAACATGCCAGCGGCAAAGGCCCCGACAATCAACGGAATGTTCAGGATATAGGCGATGACGATACCCGGCAGGGTCGCGTGGCTGATGGCGTCGCCCATCAATGACCACCCCTTGAGCACCAGAAAACAGGATAAAAGGGCGGTCGGCGGCGCAATGAACAATGCCACCCAAAACGCGTTCTGCATGAACGGAAACTGGAACGGGGACAGCCAGTCCATCACGCAGCACCCCGTAATTCGGCGGCGGCGCGGCGGCGGGCGGCCAGCATCCCATGTTTGGGGGCAAACACAAACGCGGCGAGGAACAATCCGGTTTGCAAACAGATGATCACGCCGCCTGTCGCCCCATCGAGGAAAAAGCTGGCATAGGCGCCGATGAAACTGGTCACGGACCCGATAAGAACCGACAGCACAATCAGGCGGGGAAACCGATCGGTCAACAAATACGCGGTGGCCCCCGGTGTTACCACCATCGCAACCACCAGAAACGCGCCCACCGTCTGCAACGCGGCCACACAACACGCCGACAGCAGCACAAAGAACATGAATTTCAACCGGTCGGGGCGCAGCCCGATGGACCGGGCGTGATTTTCGTCAAAGAACGCCACCATCAGATCTTTCCATTTTGCCAGCAGCACGGCCAGCGACACAAACCCGATGATCGCCAGTTGAAGCGTGTCGGACGGCGATATGGCAAGGATATTGCCCAGAATGATCGTCTTGACGTCCACCGGTGTGGGCGACACGGAAATCATGAACAACCCAAGCCCGAAGAAAGAGGTAAAGATGATCCCGATGATGGTATCTTCCTTGAGACCTGTCCGCGCGTTCAGAAACAGCATCGCCGCCGCCGCCAATCCGCCGGACAAAAACGCCCCCACCGCAAATGGCAGGCCTAGCATATAGGCCCCCGCCACCCCCGGCACGATCGCATGAGACAGCGCGTCACCAATCAGCGACCACCCCTTGAGCATCAGATAGGCCGACAAAAACGCACAGACGCCCCCGACCAATGCAGACACCCACATCGCGTTGGTCATATAACCATAGCTGAACGGGTCCAGCAGGACGGTCATGGGGCGGCCTTTCGGGTGCGGTCATCATAGATCACCATCGGGCGTTCGTCGTCTGTCAGGATGGTTACATGACGGCCATCGTCATCATCATGCAGGTCCGCCCCGCCCAACACAAAATGCCGCAGAACCCCGCCAAATGCGGCCTCGAGGTTGTCACGGGTGAACGTGTCCTCGGTCGGCCCGTAGTTCAGGACGGTGCCCTTGACCAACACCACCTGATCGCAGAATTCGGGCACCGATCCCAGATTGTGGGTCGACACCAGCATCACCCGGCCTTCGTCGCGCAATTCGCGCAGCAGCCGAATGATCGCTTCTTCGGTTTGCACATCGACGCCGGTAAACGGTTCGTCCAGCAGGATCACCTGACCGTCCTGCGCCAATGCGCGGGCCAGAAACACCCGTTTGCGCTGACCGCCGGACAATTCGCCAATCTGGCGCTTGCGGAAATCGGTCATGCCAACGCGGGCCAGCGCCTGTGCCACCGCCGCATGGTCGGCGGCATTGGGGATGCGCAGAAATCCCATATGGCCATAGCGGCCCATCATCACCACGTCCTCGACCAGCACCGGAAAGGTCCAATCGACCTCCTCGGCCTGGGGGACATAGGCGACAATCCCGGCCTTGAGCGCCGATTGGACAGACTGGCCGAGGATGCCAATTTCGCCGTCACGGACGGGCAAAAACCCCATGATTGCTTTGAACAGGGTGGATTTTCCGGCCCCGTTCACGCCAACCAGTGCGGCAATCGACCCGCGCGGAATGGCAAAACTGGCATCGCGCAGGGCGGTCAACCCGGTCCGGTAGGTCACGCTGACCCCGCGCGCCCATAGCCCGGCTGTGGCCGTATCGGTCATTGCGATGCGTTGCGTCAAATGTCAGTTCTCCACGTTCGCGGTCAGGCCGGTCACAATCGTCTGCGTTGTCACTCGCAGCAGGTCCAGATAGGTGGGCACCGGGCCGTCCGCCGCCGACAGGCTGTCCACATATAGAACACCGCCATAGGCCGCGCCAGTTTCGCGGGCCACCTGTTGGGCGGGGTCGGTATTGACCGTGCTTTCACAAAATACCACCGGAATGGCATTGTCGCGGATCAGATCAATCACGCCGCGCACCTGTTGCGGGGTTCCGGTGGCATCGGCGTTGATCGGCCACATATAAGCTTCGCGCAGACCCAGATCGCGGGCCAGATAGCTGAACGCGCCTTCGCAACTGACCAACCAGCGTTTGTCGTCGGGGACCGTGGCAATCTCTGCCTGTAACGGTTCCAACGCCGCCGCGATCTGCGCCTTATATGCTGCGGCATTCGCCAAATAGTCGGCCGCATGGTCGGGGTCTGCGGCGGCCATGGCCGTGGCAATGTTGTCCACATAAATCTGCGCCGATACCGACGACATCCACGCATGCGGGTTCGGATTGCCTTCATAGGCACCTTCGCGGATCGGCATGGGCACAACGCCGTCGGATAATGTGGCCGAGGGAACATCCCCCAGATTGCCCAGAAACTGTTCGAACCACCGTTCAAGGTTCATACCGTTCCACAGGATCAGATCGGCATCCTGCGCCGCCACCAGATCGCGCGGGGTCGGTTCATAACCGTGGATTTCGGCCCCCGGTTTGGTCACTGAAACCACGGTGGCATGCGGCCCCGCCACATTGCGGGCCATGTCGGCAATCACGGTAAAGGTGGTGACGACCTTGAATTCATCGGCAAACGCCGGGGCAGCGGCACAGGCGGTTAACAGGGCGATAACAGACAATCGACGCATGGCGGACTCCTCCTGCGGGAATAATTTGATAATGCGAATTATTCGCAAATTGTCAAGTCAGATGCAAATGCTTCTCAATCTTGATTGCTGGCCCGCGTGCGTGCTAGGCTCCGAGAATGACCAAAGCGGACCCCACCCCCGAAACCGACCTGCGCGCCGAAGGGGTCCGTGTGACCCGCCAACGGCTGGCGATCCTGCATGTGCTGCGCGAGGCGTCGGACCATCCCCGCGCCGAAGACATTCTGACCCGCGCCCGCCAGCAGGATCCGTCGGTGTCACAGGCAACCGTTTATCGCACCCTCGCCATGCTGGAAAAGGCGGGGACGGTGCAGCGCAATGACTTTGACGGCGCAGGCGCGCGTTTCGAACTGGCCGACCGCCAGCACCACGATCACCTGATCGACCTCGATACCGGGGCGGTGGTGGAATTTCATTCGGCTCGCATCGAACAGTTGCAAGCAGAAATCGCCGCCGAGCTTGGCTACGATATCGAATGGCATCGGCTGGAGCTATATTGTCGCAAGGCACCATGAACGTTCGAACTTCGGCCCATGGCCGGTTTTTCCCGGTCTCAAATATCCGCTTGTGCAGTTCTCGGGCGCCGGGTTGGAAACCGCAAGGTGCCCAGTGCGTCCCTTTTTGCATAGGATAGTTATCCCACCTTTCCCCTGGCACAAAAAGCCGCTCCCATTGGATCATTGGGAGTCATTTAAACTGCGCCTGCAACGTCGTGGCAGTCAGCGAGACATGCGCGTCCAGCGGCGGATGCAGTTCGAACGCGTTCGGCTCACATAAGTAATTCCAGAGCAGGAACAGGCGCCATTCCGACAGTCGCTCCTCGGCCACGGCCATCTTGTTGCGCGCGATGTGGAACGGCGTGCGCTCCATCTCTAGCGAATTTGGTGACCATTCGAGGAACGAATTGCAGAAATCGCCATTAGTTTATGCTTTTATGGAGTTTTTGGCGGACAGTGAGGGATTCGAACCCTCGAGACGGTCTCCCGCCTACACACTTTCCAGGCGTGCGCCTTCGACCACTCGGCCAACTGTCCGTGGCCGTGCGTTTAGCCGGATCAGGGGGAGGATTGCAAGGGGGGCAAAGGCCGATGTGCGCAAGAGTTTTCAGACGGATCGCAAATCACGCAAATTGTAGCACCGGGGCGCTGTGAACAAGCCGCCACAGGACGGGCGAACCTGCGTCAGGCTGTCCGCCAGAACGCGGCAGCAATGGCGATTTCGGCCACTGCGGCCACCACAATGGCGTGGTTTGCCACACCGCGGGCGTATTCAAACAAACCGGTCGCCGCGATCCCGGCAAACATGACGGCGATGCCCAACCCGATGGCGCGCCGCGACGGGCCAGCCCCGGCATCGCGCACCATCCACAACATCACAGCCAGCCCCAGAAACATCGGTGACGCGCGCCGGGCCATGAACGTGGCGCCAGCATCTCCGGCAACGCCGTAGGTGCCAGTATAGCTGCCCGGCCATCCCATCAGCAGACCGAACAGAACGAGACACACGACCGCAACAAACGTGGCTACATATCGAAACATGCTCAGTCCTCCAGATGCAGATAAACGCGGCGGTTCTGGCTGCCCTTTTTCTCGACCTTGCCCAACCGGACGCGGCCAATTTCATGGGTGGTGGCCACATGGGTGCCGCCACATGGCTGCAAATCGGCGGTGGTGTCGCCCTGCCCGATCCGGATCAGCCGGATCTGGCCGGACCCGCGCGGCGGATGCACGGACAACGTTTTAACCAGACCGGGGTTGGCATCCAGTTCGGCCTCGGTGATCCATTCCTCGGTCACGGGAAAATCACAGGTGATCAGCTTGTTTAGCAACGCCTCCAACCCGTCCTTGTCCTCCAGCGGGTCGGCCATGTCGAAATCCAGCCTGCCCTTGTCAGCGGCAATCGACCCACCTGTCACGGGCCGGGGAATGACCACAGACAGCAGATGCAGCGCCGTGTGGACCCGCATATGGCGGTGGCGGCGTTCCCAATGCAGGTGCTGCACCACATCCGTGCCGACGCCTGGCAACGGCACAGGTTCAGCAGGGACCAACACCACCGCGTCGCCGGGACCTTTGACGGCCGTCGCAATTTCGATTGCGCCCCCGGCCCAGACAAGTTTGCCGCTGTCGCCCGGCTGGCCACCAGACGTGGGATAGAAAATCGACCGATCCAGCACGATCCCGCCTTCTTCGGTCAGGCCAACAACACGGGCCGGGGCATCCCGCAGATAGGGGTCACTGCGAAACAGCAAGTCGGTCATGCGGCGGGCTCCTCGGGTTCTGGGTTTGCGGGGACGGCAGGCGACGACCGCAACACTTCGGGGTTGCGCAACCAGATGTCGCGCTGGGCGAACGGAATTTCGATGCCTGCAGCGGCAAAGGCCTTGGAAATGGCATGGTTCATCTCGGATTTGACGGTCAGGCTGAAATTCACATCCCGCAGGATGGCGCGAATTTCAAAGTTCAGGGAATCCGCACCAAACGCCATGAAAAAGATATTCGGCGGGGGCTGTAGCAGGACCATCGGGTGATCCTCGGCAATCTTGCGCAGGATGCCCGTCACCACATCGGTATCGGTGCCATAGGCCACGCCCACAGGCACGATGATGCGGCCTACGGAATTGCCCCGGGTCCAGTTGGTGACCTGCCCGCTGACCAGATCGGCATTCGGGATAATGACATCGGTGCGGTCAAATGTCTCGATCCGGGTGGACCGAACCGAGATGTCGCGCACATATCCCATCTGGCCCGCAACCTCGATCCAGTCGCCTTCGCTGATCGGGCGCTCGATCAACAGGATGATCCCGGACACAAAATTGGACACGATATTCTGGAGGCCGAAACCAATGCCAACGGACAAAGCCCCGGCAACAATCGCAAGCGATGACAAATCAATGCCTGCGGCGGTGATCGACACAATCGCGGCGGCAAAGATGCCGACATACCCGACACCGGATACAATCGCATTCTGGCCGCCGATATCCATCCGCGTCTTGGGCAAAACGGTGCTGCGCAACGTGCCCTGCACCAGCCGGGTCAACATGTATCCGCCGGTAAACAGAATGACGACTGTCATGAAATCGGTCGGGGAAATCCGGGTATCGCCGAGCGAAAACCCTTCGCGAAACCGGCTCCAGATCTCGAACAGGTCCTGCTGTCTGGCACCCCAGATCAGGGCCAAAACCGGGATCGACGCAAGAAACAGAAAAATTCCGATCAGAACCGGAATCAACGCCTCGCTCGACCCATCAGGGGCGCGGGTCAGCAATCCATACAGATCCTGCACGAACCGCTGCAACAAGATGACGACGGCCAACAGGGCAAGGGTCATGACGGCAGGATACAACAGCGCCTCGGCGGCGGTGGCATACCCTGCAACGGCAAGTGCCGGACCAGCTACAGCGATGATCTGGCACCCCTGCCCCACCAGCCGCAACAACCGCCCGCGATACGCCGCAGCGGTGGCCCCCACGCGCCCCGCCCGGCTCAGCAACCGACCCAACCGATACAGGAACACGCCCACCAGCATTTCGATGGGCAACACCAGAACCGCCGCAGTTTCGCCCGAACTGTCGCCCGCCGACACAATCGCCAGCACCAACGCGCCCAGCGACAGGGTCCAGCCAAGACCCGTCAGAATGCGCTGCCCGCGTTCACGAGTTTCGGCATCAAAACTTAGCGGCTCGCCCAGTGGATGAACGGCATCCGGTTCCGCGCGTGCCGTGAAAAAATGACCATTCAACCAGCGGGCAACGATCAGGAACAGCGCCGCATCAGGCAAGGCCGACACGATAATGGCGCTGCGAAATCCCAACAGGCCGCTGGCCTGCAATGCCTCTTGCAAGGCTACAACTCCCAACAGCGGCAAGAAAATCTGACCCAACGACAACAGGAACCGCCACACACCCCGCCCTCGCTGGCTATAGGTCATGACATACCCGTCGAGCCACATCATCCAGCGGCGACCGCGCATCAGCAAGAACGCGGCAAGGATCAAGAACAGACCAGATCGCGGCAGCGCGGTATAAAGATCGCCGTTTTTCATGTCGGCCGAAAAGGCCGCCGTGGTTTCGGTCCCGATCAGACGGATACCCTCCCAAAGGGTCGCGACCGCGCGGGGCCAGCTTTGCGGGTTAAGCGGGGATGGACCGCGTTCGGACAACTGGCTGGCCTGCCGTTCACGGGCCATGCCGTCAATCTCGCTGACCAATCCGTTGGCCTGCGCATAGGCTTCTTCGGCCAGAATGACTGGCGCGCGCAACCGGGCGAGTTGATCGGCCAACGTGGTGCGGCGGGCGGCAATCGTAGGGTCCTCGGTTTCGCCTTCGGCGGGGGCCACACCAAGGGCCGCAATCTGTGACCGGACCGTCGCGATACGGGCGGCGTTGGTGGATTGGGCCTGTAAGAACTGATCGCGCCAGACGACCAATTCGGCCCGCAACCGCTCCATCGCAAAAGTGGACACGGTGCCGCCTTCAACGGCGCGTTCTGCACGGGTTGCGACACGGTCCCACGCCGCATAGTCTGGCAACCCGGCGGTCTGCCCCTGTCCGGGCAACACAGGGCCAATCCCCTGGGCTGTGGCCATCGGCACCACCATGCCCACCAACATGAGGGACAGCAGAATGGCGGCCAGATTTCGGATCAACAGGCGCATCAGTCCTCGAACACGCCGGGAATGGACTGCGGGGCGGCAGTCATCCATGCGGGCACCGGCAAGTTCTGACCACGCAAAAACTCCGGATTGAACAGCTTGGACTGATACCGGGTGCCGTAATCGCACAGAATGGTCACGATGGTTTTGCCCGGCCCCATGTCACGGGCCATCCGCATCGCGCCGGCAATGTTGATACCGGACGACCCGCCCAGACACAGGCCTTCGTGTTGCAACAGATCAAACACGATCGGCAACGCCTCGGCATCTGAAATGTTATAGCTGAAATCGGGGGTGAACCCCTCCAGATTGGCGGTGATCCGTCCCTGACCGATGCCTTCGGTGATCGACCCGCCCGACGACGCAAGCGTGCCGGTGGTATAATAGCTGTGCAAGGCTGCGCCGTCCGGGTCGGCAAGGCCGATCTTGACCCCTTTAGGCTGCAATGCCATGGCGACACCCGCCAACGTGCCACCCGATCCCACGGCACAAACGAACCCGTCCACGGTGCCACCCGTCTGATCCCAGATCTCGGGACCAGTGGTTTCGATATGGGCCTGACGGTTGGCGACATTGTCAAACTGATTGGCCCAGATGACACCTTCATTGGTGGTGCGGGCCAATTCCTCGGCCAGACGGCCAGAATAGCGGACATAGTTGTTGGGGTTCTTGTAAGGGGCAGCAGGCACCTGAACCAATTCGGCACCGGCCAGACGCAGCATATCCTTTTTTTCCTGACTTTGGGTCTCGGGGATGACGATGACAGTCTTGAACCCCATCGAGGCACCCACCAACGCCAACCCAATGCCGGTGTTGCCCGCCGTGCCCTCGACAATGGTGCCACCGGGCTTCAACAGACCTCGGGCAACTGCATCGCGAATGATATACAAGGCGGCGCGGTCCTTGACCGACTGGCCGGGGTTCATGAACTCGGCCTTGCCCAGAATGGTGCACCCTGTCGCCTCGGACGCGGCCCGCAGCCGTATCAACGGCGTGTTGCCAACAGCATCGGCGAGGTCGGAACGGATCTGCATGGGGGTCCCCTTTACTTGCGTCCCTCCTGTCTAGGGGCCGCGCCTGCGAAACTCAAGCCGATGCGGGAAAACAGACGGGCAATCAGGCCGCCAAACGGGCGCGGTTACGGTCAATCCAATAGAGCATGGTGATCAACGGCCCAGCAGTAATCTCGCCCGTATCAATCAGGTTCAGGGTCTCTGCCAACGGCAGAACATGCAAGCGCAAATCTTCGTGTTCTTCCTCCAGACCACCGCTGCGGGGGGCATGGCCCACCAGATCGGCCAACCCGGCATAGCAATAGAAATGGTCGGTGGACGCGCCGGGGCTGGGATAAAACTCAAACATCGGCAGCAGGGTCAGATCGGGCAATCCTGCCTCCTCCATGGCTTCGCGGCGGGCGGCATCCTGCGGGGTTTCGCCGGCATCCACGATCCCCGCGACGGGTTCCAACGTCCACGGGTTCGCATCCCCGCGCACAAACGGCCCGGTGCGGAACTGCTCCACCATCAACACCAACCCGGCGCGGGGGTCATAGGGCAGAACAAGTGCGGCATCGACGCCCTGAAACACCTCGCGGTCCAACACATCGGACCACCGACCGTCAAAACGGGTGTGGTGCAGGCGGAATTTTCGAAACTTGAAAAACGACCCCGACAATGGGGCCACATCAACCGTTTCGGCGGGCATGGGTTGGGACCGAACCGTGGCGGGCGCACCCGTCTCTGCGCGCGCGCGGGAATATGCGCGGTGGCGGATCATCCCCCACTGGGCGGCCAAGGCTGGCCCGGACAACGGGGGAACATGGGAGGCAATCTCGCTGGCAGCAGACAAGGTAATCGGGGCCTCTTCGGCCTCCCACTCGGCCATTGACCACGGGCGGCCCGTGAGGGGCAAACCGGGTGGGGGGAAATAGGTCTGGGCCGGGGTCCCATCAGACAGCACTATTGGAACACGAGCATAGCCAAACGGGGTTTCATAGGCATCCAACCGGGCCATCTGTGCGTCGGACATCCCGCGCCAAAGAACACCAACAGCCACCGTATCGGCACGGTCCACTAACATCGGCAAAGGCGCATCAGGCTGTCGATCTACCGCATAACCGGGCAATTGCGCGGGGGAACAAACCGCCTGCCCCTGCCCGGCAATCAATGCCATCAGGGCGTCGTGGCGCAAGGTGCCATAGACAAACAGGTCGGTCACGGGAACCTGCGGCCAAAATACTCCGTTGTGATCCCGGCAATCACGGCCCCGACAGCCAAGGTGACCAGCACGTCGGACGTGAACACCAATTTGGCATATTCGATACTCAGTTCGAACACGCTGATGACGGCCTCGGTGGCCCCGTCATAAAGCTTGCGCAATGACCGTTTGATCATCTGCACGAATGAATAAATAAACAGGCCCCAGAACATCAACGCGACAGTCGCGGTCACGCCATATCCAACAGCGGACACATATCCCTTGCCCACGCGGCTGCCGGCAACCACCCATCCGACGACAAGGCCGATCAGGATGTTATATTCGGAAAACCGGCCAAAACTGGTGCCCTCGGGAAAGGCAGGTTTGACCAATTCGGACACATACCATGCCATTGCGCCCCACAAAATGGCAGCCACCAGTTTGCCTGCGGTGGGCATGATCGAACTCCTTGCCTTTCGAACCGGGATGCGCGGCGGTCAGGCCGGGCGGGTCACGGTAATCTGCGTTACGTCACAGTTTCGGCTATGGAACGTCGCAGCACAAGCACACAGGTAAAAATTCCACATCAGGCGGAACCGGTCATCAAACCCCAGCGCCTGCACCTCGTCCCATTTGGCGTTGAACGTGTCGTGCCAACGGCGCAGCGTGATGTTGTAGCTTTCGCCAAACTCGATCGACCGGGCCACGCGCAGGCCGGATTTCTCAACCTCGGCGCGCAACGCCTTGGGGCTGGGCAACATACCCCCCGGAAAGATGTATTTCTGAATAAAATCAACACCCTTACGATAGGTTTCCCAGCGACGGTCCTGCACCGTGATAATCTGCAACGTGGCATTCTTGCCGGGTTTGAGCCGGTTTTTGACGGTGTTGAAATACACCGGCCAATATCGTTCGCCCACGGCCTCGAACATCTCGATGCTGGCAATGCCGTCATATACGCCTGTTTCGTCGCGGTAATCCTGCAACTTGAACGTTACGCGGTCGGACAATCCGGCCTTTGCAATCCGGTCCACGGCGTATTTGTATTGTTCCTGCGAGATGGTCAGACAGGTCAGGCGCAGACCACGTTCCTTGGCGGCATATTCGGCAAAACCGCCCCAACCACAGCCAATCTCAAGCACATGATCACCCGGCTGCACACCCATTTGATCCACCATACTGGCGTATTTCTGGGTTTGGGCTGTCTCAAGGCTTTCTTGACCGGTCTCGAATTTGGCACTGGAATAGGTCATCGTTTCATCCAGCCACAGGCCATAAAACGTGTTGCCCAGATCATAGTGGTAACTGATGTTCTTACGGGCCTGCCGCTTGCTGTTGGACTGCAACCAGAAACGCAACCGTTCATAGGCCCGAACGAATGTCTGACCGGGGAACCCGTCATACACATGATCGGCCTCGTCATGAATGAAGTCCATAAGGGCCATCAAGTCGGGGGTGGACCACCATTCTTCCAGATAGGCTTCGGAAAACCCCAGATCGCCTTCGCGCACCAACCGGGCAAAGCAATCTTTGTGGTGAATCCGCAATTCGGCGATGTAACCCGGCTCCGGCCCCTCGGCACGAAACACCCGGCCATCGGGCAACACGACGTCCAGCCGTCCTTTCCGGATCTGGCTCAGCACGTCAAACACAGCCGTGAAATATCGCGGCAGGTCATGCGCGCCTTTGGTGGTCGTCAAGATCATGTCGTCTCCCCGTTTTTTCTTCTTGGCCCGTTGGCACCGTCGGTCACCCCACCGACGCAACCGATCCTAGGTCGCTTCATGACAAAGTCACGAGCGTGCGGTCGGTAAGGTTTCAGTGCCCGCGCGGTCAAGCCTCAATTTTTCGGGCCTGGTACGCGGCCAGCGCGATTTTGCGCCCGTCCTCGGGCGTGACCACAGGGTCAGGATAGTGGGCCGTCGCCGACAAACCCCACGAAACGGGGATCGCGTCAAAATACGACAGCGCCGTCGCGGACGGACGCGGGCGGCCCTCTGCAATGAACCTCGCCGCGTAACCGCCTGCCTTGTCGAATTTTTCCAATTGGGTCACCGGGTTGAACACCCGGAAATACGGGGCCGCATCCGGACCAGACCCCGCCGCCCATTGCCACCCCATGGCGTTGCTGGCGGGGTCCCAATCAATCAGACAGTCCGCGAACCACTGCTGCCCGATCCGCCAATGTGTCATCAGGTTCTTGGTCAGATAGGACGCCACAATCATCCGGGCGCGGTTGTGCATGACGCCCGTCACATACATCTCGCGCATGCCCGCATCGACGAACGGAATACCCGTGCGACCCTGTTTCCACGCGACCACCTCCGGGCGATTTTCATCGTTACTCCAAGGGAATGCATCCCATTCCTCACGCCAATTTCCGGTCGTGATGTGGGGGGTGTGATGTACCAGATGATAGGCAAACTCGCGCCACACCAGCTCTTTGACAAACGTCTCTGCCGCCGCGTGGCCAGCCTCCAACGCGGCCCGGCCAGCGAACCAGCACCGATGCGGGGAAATCTCGCCATATGTCAGGTTTTCGGACAACCCGGATGTGCCCTTTTCCGCTGGACGGTCGCGGGCAAGATCATATCCGGCAACACGGTCCCCGATAAACCGCCCCAACCGGTCGCGGGCGGCGGCCTCGCCCACGGTGACATGCGCGGCCAGAACGTCGCGTCCCCTGCGCATCGCGGCATCCATGCGCCATCCCGTCAAATCATCGCTTTCGGGCCAGACATCCGGCGCAGGAATACGACCGGGGGCAGCGGTCAATGGGGCCACATCGCGGTCGCGCACTGATTTCCACATCGGGGTGAAAACCTTGTAAAATCCGCCAGTTCCGGTCTGAACCTCCCACGGCTCAAACAACAAGTGCCCGGCAAAACTGCGGGCATCCATGCCGTCCGCCTTCAGACTGGCCTTGACTGCGGTATCACGCACCTTGGCCTCCGGATCATATAGCCTGCTCCACCACACGGCACCCGCCCCGGTCTGCGCGACCAACTCGCGCAGCACGTCACTCGCCTGTCCGCGACGCAGCACCAACCGGCTCCCCACATCGGCCAGATCTTGCGCCAGAGACGCCACCGACAATCCCAACCGGAATTTTGGGGCGGCCCCGTGCCGTTCGACCACTTCGTCATGGATGAACACCGGGATAACCGGGCGGCCGGATTGCACTGCGGCTGTCAACGCGGGATGATCGGCCAACCGCAGATCACGCCGAAACCACAACAATATCGGTAAGTTATCAGTCATTGTTGCGGTTCTTTCCAAACAAGCCAAGACGGCTTTCTACACCACCTGATCTAGGGCGGCAATCAGCGCGTCAACCTCGTCTGGCGAGGTGTAATGGACAAACGACAGGCGTAAAACACCCTTGGCCGGATCAATCCCCATGGCCTGCAACGGCCGCCCGGCATAAAAATCCCCGCCCCAGCAATTGATCCCAAGGGGGGCCAACCGTTCGGACGCCGCCTCGCCCGGCTCCGACAGTTCAAGGGCAAACGTGGGCGCACGACGCGCAGCATCCTTTGGCCCCAGCAACCGGACGGAATTCTTCTGATCCAGATAGTCCAACAACGGCGCCATCAACGTGACCTCGTGCCCGCGCATCAGATCATGGGCGGCCCGCCCGCCTGCCAACCCGTGATGGGCGGCCAACTGGTCGAAATAATCGGCCATCCCGGCACAGGCGGCTATCTGGGCATGGTCCGGCCCCGCAGGTGTGAACCGCTTATAGAGGGTTTCGCCATTGAAATGATGCCCCTGATTGGGCAGTTCAAACCCGAATGGGGCGCGGATCACCATGATCCCTTGGTGCGGCCCATAGGTCTTGTAGGCGCTGAACATATACACATCGCACCCAAGCGCCGCGACATCGGGCAACCCGTGCGGGGCGTAACTCACGCCATCCACAACAACCCTGGCACCAGCGGCATGGGCCATCGCCGTGATGGCCGCGACATCATTAATCTCGGCCACCACATTGGAACAATGCGGAAAACACACCAACCGGGCACCGTCCAGCAGACGGGGCAGCAGCGCAATTTCCAGATGCCCGGTATCGGGATCCACCTGCCATTCGCGCACCTCGATCCCGTCTTGGGCCAACCTGCGCCAGACGCCGGAATTTGCCTCGTGGTCCTGATTGGTCACGACAATGGCGTCACCCGGTTGCAACCATTGGCGCACGGCACTGGCCAGAACAAAGGTGTTCGCGCTGGTCGATGGGCCAAACGACACTTCGTCGGGCGCGACCCCCAGCAACCCGGCCAACCGGGCGCGGGCTTCGTCCATCTCGGCACCGCCCGCTTGTGCGGCGGCATAGGGGCCATATGGCTGCACCTTGCGTGTGCAGTAAAACCGGGTCAGACGATCAATGACGGGGGCGCAAGCATAAGACCCGCCCGCATTCTCGAAAAACGCCTGCCCTGTCAGGGACGGTTCGGAAAACGCGGGGAACTGTGGCCGCACCCATGCCAGATCCAGCGTCATGCGCCCACCTCAACCACAACGCGGCCCTGCACACGACCCGCCAGAATATCGGCGCCCAAGGCAGGAAGATCGGCCAACGTGGCGGGACGCACCATCGCCTCCAGCTTGTCCATCGGCAAGTCCCGGGCAATCCGCGCCCAGGCCCGGACGCGGGTGTCATAAGGGGCCATGACGCTGTCGATGCCCAACAGGTTCACACCGCGCAGCAGGAACGGGATGACGGTTGCGGGCAACGTGGCCCCCCCGGCAAGCCCCACGGCCGCGACACTGGCACCATAAGACATCTGGCCCAACACGCGGGCCAACATGGCGCCCCCCACCGCATCCACGCAACCACCCCACGTTTCGGCCTCCAGCGGCCGCTTGACGGTTTCATTGATCTCAGCGCGGGGCACAATCCGGGTCGCGCCAAGGTCGCGCAAATACGCCTCGGTTTCCGGCCTGCCGGTGACGGCGGCAACCTCGTGACCAAGGGCGGCCAGCAATGCGACAGCCACCGATCCGACCCCGCCAGCGGCCCCCGTCACCAGCACCGGACCCGCCTTGATCCCATGATCCTCAAGCGCCATCACCGCCAGCATTGCGGTAAAACCAGCGGTGCCAACGGCCATCGCGGCGCGGGTGGTTAATCCGTCGGGCAGCGGCACCAGCCAATCGGCCTTGACGCGGGCCTTTTGGGCATACCCGCCCCACCACGCTTCACCAACGCGCCACCCGGTCAATACGACCTTGTCCCCGGGGGCATAGCGGGGGTCATCGGACACCTCGACCGTGCCCGCAAAGTCAATACCCGGCACATGCGGATAGGTGCGGACCAACCCGCCCCCGGGGCCAAGGCACAACCCATCCTTGTAGTTCAAGGTCGAGTATTCGACGGCCACCGTCACATCGCCCGCCGGCAACGCCTCTATCCCGATCTCCTCGATCGCCGCACTCGTCTTGCCGGTCTCGTCGTCCTTGCGCACGATCAGGGCTTTCATCGGGTCTCTCCTTAATTCATTTCGTTTCAAATACCTCGGGGGGAGGCCGCAAGGCCGGGGGGCAGCGCCCCCAACACCGTTTCAGATCCAGAACTTCGGCTCAACCGTGGCGGCCCGCCTGCCTTCGGGGGTTTCAACCTCCACCCGCGTGCCCGCCGACCAATGGGTCATACGGACCATTCCAATGGCCACAACAGTCCGAAAATCCGGGGACATCGCGGCCGATGTCACTTGGCCCACCCGCACATCGTCCGCAAACAACGGCCAAGCCCGGTCGCAAGGGGGCACGGGGCCGCTGATGGAAATAGGGCGGATTTGTTGGGTCGGGCCTTCTTTGGCCACGCGCAATAAGGCATCGCGGCCAATACAACCAATGGCGGCCTGCGTATCGCAAAACCGGCCCAAGCCACATTCGTGGGGGGTGTTGTCGCGGGTCATGTCGTTGCCATACGACAACAAACCACCTTCGATCCGCTCGATCAGATTGGGGCACCCGGCACGGACCTGCAAATCGGCACCCGCTGCAAACAAGGCCTCCCACAAGGGCATGCCGATATCGCTGCCTTGCACATAAATCTCGTATCCGCCTTGTTTGGAGTATCCGGACCGGGCAATCACCAACTCGCGTCCGGCAAACGAAAACCACCCGAACCGGAAAAACCGAACGGCGCGCACGTCGTCGCCAAAAACCCGCGCCATCAGATCGTCCGCTTTGGGGCCCTGCACAGCCAAAGGCGACACATCAGGTTCCTCCACCAGCACATCCAACCGATACCCAAGTGCGACGGCCTTGACCCACAACAGCAAATCGCTGTCGGCAATGGAAATCCACCAATGATCCTCGGCCAACTTGACAGCCACCGGATCGTTCAACATGCCGCCCGTCTCATCCACAATCGGGACATAGCAACATTGACCGGGGACCATCCTGCGCAAATCCCGGGGCGTCAGCATCTGCATCAGGCGGGCGGCATCCGGTCCTCTGATCTCGACCTGACGTTCACAGGCAACGTCCCAGACCTGCACATGCTGTTTCAGGTGGTGATAATCGGCGGTGACACTCTCAAACACGGTCGGCAACAGCATCCGGTTGTAAACAGTGTATCCCTTGACGCCCGCAGCCTCCACACCGTCAGAAAACGGGGTGCGGCGGACGCGGCGCGACGGGGCGATAACCGCGCCGGACAGGGCTGTCATGCCTGCGGACCTTTCCAATCGATCTGACAAATCTCGGCGCTGCGACCATCGAAGTCCCACACGCGGCCATAGGCGCGCACGCGACCCTTGCCCGCCTGGGCGATGGTGATGTCGGGGCCCATCCAATATCCGGTGTTGGACACCACAACCTCTTGGTCTGCATCCTTGCCGGTGATCGGGGTGACCTCGCCCTGGATCTTCTTGCCCACCATCAGACGCCGGGTGCGGCCTTCGGTTTCGTAACTGACCGGGGCGCGTTCTGCGCCCAGAAACTCACTGACCATGACGGCAAACAACCCCGTGGTGCCCCGCGCCTTGCCCGAAAAAATCTGGATCAGGCCTTGATAGGCGGCATCGCTGGCCCGTTCGTCGATATAAGCGGCGGCTTTCCAGTTGCCGCGCCCCATATTGCCGGGAATATCCATCAGCAGACCAACATTCAGCCCGCCCAGATCTTCGCCGTTGTAATGCCCCCGGTCAATCCGGACCCCCACCCAAGCCTGACAATAGCCTTCGGTCGGGGGATGCTTGCCCAAACTGACAACGCAGGGGCAAAACACGGTGCAATTGCAGTTCAGGATCAATTCGCCCTTGATCTCCCATGGGACCAATTGGGGGGACACAGGGGCCGCCGCCGGGTGGCGGCTCGATATGGTTGCAGGCAGTCGGTCGGTCGCCATCGGTTTCTCCTTCAGATAAACGGCAGCACGATACCAGCCCCGATCAGGGCGGCACCCATAGGCCGGGTCAGATAACGCCCCACATCGGGCAATTTCTCAAACACCATCAAAACGGTGGCCAGCCCCATGAACCCAAGGCTTTGAACTCCGCCCACAAACGCCAACGCCATCAACGCCCAACAGCATCCCAGACACACGGCACCCAACCGCAGGCCCATGCGCCACGGGCCCTCCGCCCAATGGGCCATGAAAAACGTCAGGGGCATCCGGCATTTTGCCAGACACGCGGCCTTGAGCGGGGAAAACTGATAGACGCCCGCGCCAATCAACAGCCCGGACGCCAACCAGACGGACAGGCTGGCACCAAACGGGTCCGCCAGACCCAATCGCGCCAGCGCCATCTGCGCCCCGGCAAAAACCCCGGCCGCGCCGATCCAGACGGCCATGTATCCGGCCACCAATGCGGCGAATCCCCCCCGTGGGGCGGCACCTCGCGGCAGGTTGTCATAGGTGGCAAAGGCCGGGAATGCGGTCGGGGCCATCATCGCACCCGCCATCAACGCCCACATCGCCCATAGCCGGAAATATCCGGTGCCATCCGCGCCCACGGCACACAACGATTGCCAGAACTCCGGCCCGTAAATAACTGACAAGGCGCGGATATCGGATGGAACGGCCATCGCCCACAGCGCGCCCCATGACACCAGAACACCGGCAAACAACGCGATCCAATGCGCCCCTGACCACTGTCTGATTCCCGCCACGAACATTGCGCCCCGCCTTTCGTTCCTCTTGCCAAACAAATGTCAGACTTTTAAATGTCTGACAAATGAAAATCGATCCCGCCACCTCCACCGCCGACCTTTCCGCGCAAATCGCCACGGCGATCCGGGATGCGATCATGTCGGGGGCATTGCCGATCGACGAACGGCTTCCGTCCGAGGCGGACCTATCGGAAACCTTTGGCGTCTCCCGCCCCACCGTGCGCGAGGCGCTCAAACGGCTGGCGGCGCAATCGCTGATCCGGACACAGCGCGGGGCGACGGGTGGGGCCTTTGTGAATCGCCTGTCCTATGCGGACGCCTATGGGCAGCATATCACCACTTCCACGCTCCTACTCTCGATGAACGCGGTCAGTTTCAGCACGGCATGCGAGGCGCGGTTCGCCCTTGAACGGGCCTGTGCCCCCCTCGCCTGCGCCCGGCGCACCCCGGATCATCTGGCCACCATGCGGGCCGAGGCATTTCGGCAATCGCAACCGGGGCTGACGGATGAAAGCTTTTGCGCCTCCGACGTGGCCTTTCATCGGGCACTTGTGGACGCGGCACAAAATCCGGTCCTGTCGTATCAACTCGCCGGGGCGGTCGAGGCGATGCAACCGTTGATGAATATGGTCACCTTTGGGGCACGGTCGCGGGAACGGATCACCGCGATTCACGGGGCGATTGCTACGGCGGTTGAGGCACAGGATGCCGCGACCTGCGATACCCTCCTCGCCGATCTGGCCCTTTACACCATGGAACTGGCCGAAACGGTCATGCGGGCGCGGGCCAAACAGCCGCCCACGACGTGACAAGTTCACGGGGCGATCTACCTTCGCACTTCAAAATCAGAAAGCCCCACCATGGACATCCTCAACATCCTGTTTGCGCTCGTCTCCATCGGTCTGGGAGCGTTTGGCTGGCTCGCCCCCCGCTACACCCTCGAAACGCTGGACCTGACGGCAGGACCATCGGGGATGGGCCCATCAGAAATCCGGGCCTCGGCTGGGGCGCTGTTCATCGGTATGGGGGTCGGGGCGCTGATCCTTGGCGGGGCCTCGGCCTACGCGATGCTCGGGTTCTGCTGGGCGGGGGCGGCGGTCGGTCGGGCCACATCACTGGCTCTTGACGGGCAGTCCACCAAAAAATGGGGGTTCTTCGGGGTCGAGGCGGCGGTGGCCACCGCCGCACTCTGGGTCAATCTCTGATCGGTTACTTCAGGTTCCAGTCGAACACAAAACTTTCGCCATATTTGCCCCAACTGCGGGTCGAAATGCCGTTCCGGCTGTTTTCGACATACTCATCCAGACCAGCCGTTGCCAACAACCGGACAACGCCGGCACCCGTGCCCAATACGCCCTCGAACTGGGCGGCGGTGCAGATATCGCTATCCCCGGTGAACGGGCTGCTGCCCCAAACCGACCCGGACCGGGCCGGGTTTGCGGGACAGGCGCAGGTCAACGGGCTTTCCTTGGCGGAAAATCCCCGACATTCAGCGACATCCATCGCAGGCACGACAAACTGCACCGAAAACGGATAAGACCCCCAACTGCGGGTTGTCACGCCGTTCTGTTCGGACCCGTCATAGCGGGCCAGCCCGTCGACGGCTTCCACGACAATTTCGCCGCCCTCGGTGCCGATAACGCCGGAATGGCGGGCGGCGGCGCACAGATCACTGTCGCCTGTATAGGGGCCAACACCCCAAACCGACGACCCAACCGCGCCGGGGGCGCAGGTGCAGGTCAAACTCGGCGTGCCCGTCGGATACCGCCCGCACATCGGCGCGGATTGCGCCACGGCGGCAGACCCCGCCGCGGAAAAGAACATGACACCAATCGCAAAAACAAATTTATCCATAGCCCTCTCCAAAATATGGCAGGCCGCGAACGCCGCAGCCCGCGACCGGAATGCTACGGGGGCGGGATATTTCATGGCAAGCCCCTTGGACGGTCTTGAGTAACCGGGCACATGCGCCTATGTCTCGACAGTCCCTCGGGACTATGGACATAAACGCACCTATAATAAGCGGATCGGACCCGGGGGCGGTACCCGGCGACTCCACCAAACCTCCCTCATTGGGGGCCGATGGGGTCGAAACAGGATCGACGAACGTCTAAAAAGGCCAGCTTTGTCTCGGTGAGCCACCACCGTTATCGGTGCAAATTGTACAGTTGCCAATGACAACCGTGCTCCGGCAATGGCTTTGGCTGCGTAAGCAGTTCGAGTCGCCGAAACTAAGCCCTTGCGCCTAGCAGCGTAAGGCGGGGTTCGCAGGCACCTGGCAACAGAAGCCTGCACTTTCCTTCTCATTCAAAATGCGACTGGCGTTTGACAGGTCCTCTTACCCCCTTCAGTGTGGACCACATGATCCGAAACCTGACACTTCCGGCGATCCTTTGTCTTGCCCTTTGCGGCTCATCGGCACCCGCCTGTGAAACGGCCCTTCTATTGACCATCGACGTGTCTAACTCCATCGACGTGGCGGAATACCGGGTGCAAACCGATGGCATAGCCGACGCGCTGTCCGATCCCAAAATCGTAGACGCGCTGGTCGCCGGACAAATCGCGGTCGCCGTGGTGCAATGGTCTGGGGCCGACAAACAGGAACTGTCGCTGCCGTGGACCCGAATTCTCAGTGCGTTAGATGCGGAAACCCTCGAACTTCAGGCCCGGTTGATGCCGCGCGCATTCACCCTTTCGGACACCGCTCCGGCGCAAGCAATCCAGTTTTCCTTGGATCAATTCAGCGCGGTAAACGACTGTAAAAGAAAGGTTATCGACATATCCGGCGACGGCACCGCCAATGCGGGCACCGACGTGCGGCTGGCCCGCAACGCCGCCCAAACCGCAGGCGTCACGATCAACGCTATCGCAATCGAAAGCCTTGGCGTGGCGATCTCCACGTTTTTCCAACGCTCCGTCATCACGCGGGACGGCTTTGTCATTACGGCACGCGGTCACCGGGAATATCCGGCGGCGATCCGGGCAAAAATCCTGCGGGAAATCTCTGTTTCGCTGTTCTGACGGGATTGACCGGGCCAACATTGCCCCGCTATGACACGGCCCAAGGGGTCGGCGATCACCCCAAGAGGCCCCGGCCGCGCATCGCATCCCTGCAACACGTCCAGAGGATGCCCCATGCCCGGATTTTCAGAAATTACCTGCGCCCAATTGTTCCGCCTGATCGGAACGCCAGCCGCACCTGTCCTGTTGGACGTGCGGATCGCCGACGACATTACCGCAGACCCGTTCACCCTTCCCTGCGCACGCCAAGTGGCGCACACCGACATCGGGGGCCTGATCCCCGAATTGATTGGGTGCCGGGTTGTCGTGATCTGCCACCGTGGCCGCAAACTGTCGCATGGTGTGGCGGCCCTGTTGCGGGCGCACGGCATCGCGGCGGAATCCCTTGCGGGTGGGATGGTGGAATGGGCGGCGGCGAACCTTCCGCGCACCGCCCTCGCGGCGCGGCCCGCCCCCGGAACGCGCTGGGTCACCCGGTCGCGGCCCAAGATTGACCGGATCGCTTGCCCATGGTTGATCCGGCGGTTCGTCGATCCACAGGCACAGTTTCTCTATGTGCCAGCGGTGGATGTCGTGGATGTGGCGGATAAATTCGGGGCAATCCCCTTTGACATCGACGGCGTGCCCTACTCCCACCGGGGCGACGCTTGCACCTTTGACACGCTGCTGGACGTCTTCGGGCTGCAGTCGGACGGGCTGAACCGATTGGCGACAGTGATCCGGGGGGCGGACACGGACCGGCACGACCTGCACCCGGCCGCGGCGGGGCTTCTGGCGATCTCGGTCGGTCTGTCGCGGATGTATCGGGATGATATCGAACAACTCGCCGCCGGACTTCCGCTCTATGACGCGCTCTACCGATGGGCGCGGGACGGATCGGACGAAGGGCACGATTGGGTGCCGGGGGCGCCGCAATGACCCCTTGGCCGGATTTATTGCGCACCTTCGGCTATATCGGGCTGATGTCGTTCGGGGGGCCAGCGGCGCAAATCGCGCTGATGCACCGGGTTCTTGTGGATGACCGTAAATGGCTGACCGAGGCTGAATTTCTGCGCGCCCTGTCGTTCTGCATGCTCCTCCCCGGACCCGAGGCGATGCAGCTAGCGACCTATGCAGGCTGGAAATTGCGCGGGCTGCGGGGCGGGTTGATCGGCGGGGGCCTGTTCGTCCTGCCGGGGGCCTGCGTCATCTTCGGGCTTGCACTTCTCTATGCGTCCTTCGGAACACTCCCGCTTGTCCAGGCGGCATTTCTGGGGATCAAGGCGGCAGTGGTCATCATCGTGATCGAGGCGATCCTCAAGGTCGGCAAACGCGCGCTCAAGGGGCGGGCACATTGGGCTATCGCAGTGGCAGGGTTCGTCGCACTATTCGCGCTGCACCTGCCCTTCCCGTTTGTGGTGGTCTGCGCGGGCATCGCGGGGGCGTTGGTGCTGCCCCGGTCGGCGGCCCACACCACCGGAACACTCACCTTTGGGCCCAGCCTGCGGATCATCGGGATCGGCGGAGCACTCTGGGCGGCACCACTCGTATTTGCAGTGCTCAGCGGACAAACCTTCCTGCTGGATGTGGGATTATTCTTTTCAAAACTGGCAGTCGTGACATTCGGTGGGGCCTACGCGGTTCTGTCCTACATGACCCAAGAGGTGGTGCAGACCTACGGCTGGATCGACACGGCCACGATGCTGGACGCACTGGGGCTTGCGGAAACCACGCCGGGGCCATTGATCCTCGTGACACAGTTCGTGGCGATCCTTGCTGGGATCGGCCAAGGGGGCACGGGTCTAGGAGTGTTGGCGGGGGGCATGGCGCTTTGGGTGACGTTCGTGCCCTGCTTTATCTGGATATTTGCGGGGGCGCCCTTGATGGATTGGCTGGGGGGGCGGCCCGGCCTGTCGGCGGCACTCGCGGGGATCACGGCGGCGGTCGTGGGGGTCATCGCCAATATCTCGGTCTGGTTCGCGGCGCACCTCCTGTTCGGGCAAATCGGCACGGCCACTGCGGGTCCAATTTCGGTGCTTTGGCCAGTCTGGACCAGCCTTGATCTGGTGGCGCTTGGGTTGACGGTTCTGGCTGGGGTCTTGCTTTTGTGGCGCAAACCGCCGCTTTTGTGGGTGCTGTGCATCATGGGGGCGGCCGGGTTGGGGTTGGGCGTGTTTGCGGGCTGATCGGGCGCGCACCCTCTTTCATCCCGGCAAGAATCCCTTATGCTGATCCCAACAGCCGGAGGTGCCCCCGTGAGCCGTTCCATCGACTATGGCAATCTGATGCACCGCGCCATGCGCGGTCTCATTCAGGAAGTGTTAACAGGCGTGGCAAAAACCGGCCTCCCCGGAAACCACCACTTCTTCATCACCTTCGACACCATGCATCCCGATGTGGAAATGGCGGATTGGTTATCGGATCGCTATCCGGGGGAAATGACGGTTGTGATGCAGCACTGGTTCGACAACCTCGATGTGACCGACGAAGGCTTTGCAATCACGCTCAATTTCGGCAACAAACCCGAACCGCTTTATGTCCCCTACGACGCGATCAAGACCTTCGTGGATCCGTCGGTTGAATTTGGCCTGCGGTTCGAAACGCAAGAAGACCGGGACGCGGGCGAACCAAAAGACGACGCGGACGAGGCCCCGATGATCGAAATGGCAGAACCCGGTCCAGACCAAAAACCAGCCGCCAAGGCCGAAGTGGTCAGTCTCGACAGCTTCCGAAAATAAGATTTTAGCGGACTAATCGTTGCGACCACGGCGGTGCCGGGATAAACGGCATGCAACGGCATACCAAAGGATGATCCGATGACTGCAACCCGCACAGAAACCGACAGCTTTGGCCCGCTTGAGGTCCCCGCCGACAAGTACTGGGGCGCGCAGACCCAACGCTCGATCCAGAATTTCCCGATCGGCTGGGAACGGCAGCCCATCGCCATCGTGCGGGCACTTGGTGTCATCAAAAAGGCCGCAGCGGTCGTCAACCAAGGATTCGGAGACCTCGATCCGGCTTTGTCGCAAGTGATCCAGACAGCGGCCCAAGAAGTGATCGACGGGCGGTTGGACGACAATTTCCCGCTGGTGGTCTGGCAAACAGGGTCGGGCACGCAGTCGAACATGAACGCCAACGAGGTGATCTCGAACCGGGCCATCGAAATGCTTGGCGGCGTCATGGGGTCGAAAAAACCGGTGCATCCCAACGACCATTGCAACATGGGGCAATCGTCCAACGACACCTTCCCGACCGCCATGCATGTGGCCATCGGTATGGTGGCACGGGACGTGTTGTTGCCGGGTCTGCACAAATTGCACACGGCGCTGGCGGACAAATCCGTCGCGTTCAAGGACATCATCAAGATCGGGCGGACCCACACACAGGACGCCACGCCGCTGACTCTTGGTCAGGAATTCGGCGGCTACGCCCATCAGGTCGCCAAAGGGATCGAGCGGGTGCAGGCCTGTCTGCCCGACATCTATGAACTGGCTCAAGGCGGCACGGCGGTCGGCACCGGCCTGAACACCCGCAAGGGTTTCGCGGAAAAGGTGGCCGCCGAAATCGCGGCGATCACCGGCCTGCCCTTCGTCACCGCGCCCAACAAATTCGAGGCGCTGGCAGCACACGACGCCATGGTGATGTTCTCGGGTGCGCTGAAAACGGTCGCGGCGTCGCTGTTCAAAATCGCCAACGACATGCGGCTTCTGGGGTCTGGCCCCCGCTCCGGTCTGGGCGAACTGATCCTGCCGGAAAATGAACCGGGGTCATCAATCATGCCGGGCAAGGTCAACCCAACCCAGGCCGAGGCATTGACGATGGTCTGCGCGCAGGTCATGGGCAACGACGCCGCCGTCGGCTTTGCCGGGTCTCAGGGTCACTTCGAACTTAACGTCTACAACCCGATGATGTCCTATAACGTGTTGCAATCCATGCAACTTCTGGGAGACGCCGCCGCCAGCTTTACCGACAACATGGTTGTGGGCACGCAAGCCAATCTGCCGCGCATCGACAAACTGATGAAGGAATCGTTGATGCTGGTCACCGCTCTGGCACCCACCATCGGCTATGACAACGCCACCAAGGTCGCCAAGACCGCGCATAAAAACGGCACCACCTTGCGCGAAGAAGCGATTGCGCTGGGCCTTGTGGACGGGGAAACCTTTGATCGCGTCGTGCGCCCCGAAGACATGATCGGCCCAAAGGAATGATCGACACGCCGATCAATCTGAACAAGATCCGCAAGGACCGCACCCGGTCCGAGGAAAAGGCGCGCGCAGACACCAACGCGATCCGGTTCGGCCTGACCAAGGCGCAACGGCTGTTGAATGCCGCGCGCGAGGATCAATCCCGCACCCGGCTCGATCAACAAAAGTTCGAGGATGAATGACAGCCCCGCGCGGCCGCCCCGTTAAACATTCGCTCACCTTGCGGGGGCACCGCACCTCAGTCTCGCTCGAGGCCGAATTCTGGGCCGCGTTCCGACACCTCTGCGATACCGACGCGAAACCGATCAATGTGGTCGCGGCGGAAATCGACGCAGGTCGGGGCGATGTCGGCCTAGCTTCGGCTATCCGGGTCTACGTTCTCAACCGGCTTCAGGCGTCGTTGTCGGCATAAAGGGCGGCACGGACGCGGGCCAGCATGTCATGGTCGTCACGCTCCAGCGCATTGTAGGCATACGGGGTTTTGGCGACAGTTTCCTGTGCCGCCCGCTCGGGCGAGGCATAGTCGTAATGCATATCCGTATCGGCCTGTCCACGACCGGACACCATGCGAAACGCATCCTTTGCCAGCATCATCGGCATTTCCAACTTTTCAGCAATCATCGAAAACATCGCAGCACTCCGGCATCGGCCCCCACCGAAGGCCCAGACATAGCAAACAATCGCCGCATTTGAGCCACAAAGTCGTGACCCGCCCGCAAGCAACCAAGGCTCGATCAGACACTGCTTTGAAATGATTAGGTTTTGGTTAACTCTACCTGGGTTGACGCACCAAACCCATTGTTCCGGCGCTGCATCGCAATGCCCTCAAATCCAATGACTATCGCGGCTCAGGAAACACCGTTGCCCGTATCCCGTGGCGTGATTCGCAACCAGATGCCATCGCGGGACCGCACTGTCAGATGGGCCACCGGCACCGGCACTTTGCCCTCCACGGGTTCAAATCGATACGCGCGCAGCAACATCGCAATCAACAAACACCCTTCGGCCATGGCAAACCCGGCCCCTGTGCAGACGCGCGGCCCAGCAGAAAACGGAATATAGGCCTCGCGGCTGCAGGTCTTGCCATTCTCGGTCGCCCACCGGGCCGGATCAAACCCATCGGGATTGTCCCACAGCCGTTCCTGCCGATGCAAATGCCACGGTGACAACACCACTTGGGCCCCCTTCGGCACCGCCCTGCCCCGAAACATCTCTGGCTTGCTGGTCTCGCGCACCATCATCGGTACCGGCGGATACAGGCGCAACGCCTCGCGAAATACATCGCGGGTCAGGCGCAACCGGGACAGGCCAGAAAACTCCGGAACCAACGTCGCGGCCTCGGTGGCCAGCTTGTCCTGCCATTCGGGATGCGTGGCGAGCAGATACAACGTCCAGGCCAACGCCGACGCGCTCGTTTCATGTCCGGCCAAAAAGAAGATCGCGACCTGATCGGTCATTTCCGCCGCATCAAACCGGTCGCCGGTCTGGGGGTCAGTCGTGGTCATGATCTTGGTCGCCAGATCGTCAGGGGCGGTGCCTGCGGCGATCTCGGCCAACCGGGTGCGGGTCAACGCGGCAATCAGATCGCGAATGCGCCGGGCGGTGCGCCGGGTTTCGCCACTGAAAAACCGGGGCATCCACCGTGGACCGGGCACAAACGCGGCAAGGTTCAGAATGGGCTGACTGCGCTGATGGGCGCGAAATTCGTTGAACACCGCTGTGGCCACGTCATTTTCGATGGGAATAGAAAACAGAGTACGAAAAATCACATCAGCGGCGGCATGGCTGGTCTCGGCCTCGATCTCGACCGGGGCATCGGTAGCCAACGGGGCCAACCGGGCCACGGCAGCCTCGCCCGCGGCCCACATCGCTGGAAACGTGTCGCGCAGGCGCCCCCCCTCGAACGCGGGATCAATGATCCGGCGCTGTCGCTTCCACACGGCACCATTGGTCAGGAACACCGAATTGCCCAGCAACGGACGCAACCCCGCGCCGACCCGGTCGGATTTCGGGAAATCATCCGGACGGGTTTTCAACACCTCACGCACCAGCGCTGGGTCATTGATCAGATAGCTGCGGAAAAACGGGGTTTTGAACTCTGCCATCCACGCGCGATACAACCGGGCGGGTTGGGCCGACAGGATATCGGCCCGAAACAACCGCAGATATCGCCACAACGTGACCTTGTCCGGGCGGCTGGCGGGTTTGGGCGGGGTCATGGGGCTACGGTCGCGGTGTATTTCGACGCAGGCACGTCAATCCGGCTACGGGATGGGGGGCGGTCACGATACCGGTCGGCAAGTGTGACAGGCCCCGCCGTAATCTGGAAATAGTCATAGTCGCGGGGGCGATCAAACGCGCAAAGATATTGAAAATGCAGCCTGAAAAAGCGCCACCGCAACGCCTTCCACGTCTCGGGGGCCAGTGACTGGGTGAACGCGGCCGACATCACCAGCGGCCACCGCTTGGATACCGGGGCCACACCCGACACCGCCACCGGGTCACACAAGGCAAAAGCGCAGCCGTCGCCGGGGGCGGTCACATCGACCCACACCAATTCATCCCGCGCGCTCAGATACGCCAGATCGCGGCGCAGGTCATAGGCGCGGGGCAGGAACGACACCATCGGCACCACCTGCCCAAGGCTCAGAAATGCCAGTGCGGGGCCTTGGGGCGGCACCCTGCCCGCCCGGATCAGACGCGCCAGAATGGACACCGCCAGATGCGCGCCCGATGAATGGCCCACCACCAACACCTCGTCCGCGTCGCCCGATAGTGCGGCCCCGATCACATCGGCAAAGGCGTCAATCCGGGCGTCCAGTTCGGGGGGATTTGCCCCGCCCCATTGCGCCGAAAACGCATAATCTTGCATCAGGTAATAGGCGAAAAACCGGCCATCCCTTGCCTTGAACCATCGCAGGACGCTGACCAAAACGACCACAAACACAGGCCAGAACAGGAACGGGGCGACCCACCCCGGCAACGACCCCACAAACGCAGCAATCTGGCCCGCAGCCCAGATAACAACGCGGCCCGCCATCAGCCCGGCCACACCGGCCAGCATCAGTTGCAACAGCAACATGCCCACCGGATACAAGGCCGCAATCACCGGACCCTTGCGCAACCACATCAGGCGGCGCAGCGCGCCACTGGCAATATAGGTCCACGCGGTCCGGACCAGTTGCAGATAGGTCGCCGCGATCGAGTTCGACATGCTGTGGCGGACGATGTCGGACCACACCAGCACCTCGACCTCGGCCTCAACGGCGTGCCCGTCGATGGTGGCACGGACATGCCATCCATAGGGTCCGGCCCCCTTGGCCTTAGGGCGCAGGCTTAGGTCATAGCCGCTGATCCCGGCTTGGGCGGCACCCTCGGTGCGGTATAATTCGCGGTAACGGCGGGGATGGATGGGGTCATAACCGGGGATGTAAAACACCCGGCGCTGTCGCACCTGCCGCTTGGGCACTGTCGCGTCTATGGGGTCCGGATCATTCATCGCGGGCACCCTAACCGAAAATTTCGGCGGAATTAAGCCTTAGCCGATAGCGCCCAAAAACGGAAAAATCTCGATCAGCCAATAACTGAAAATGGTCAGCTGTCCGGTCAGGATCATCAGGCCAACGGTCCACAGCAACAGCCCAGAAATCTTCTCGATCCGGCCCATGTGCCGTTTCATCCACGCCATCGGCCCCTTCATCCGGGGGAAAAACGCAGCGACCAACAAGAATGGAATACCCAGACCAAACGCATAGGCACCCAGCAACGCGGTGCCACGCAGCACATCCGCCTCGGACGCGGCAATGCCCAGAATGGCCCCCAAAATCGGACCCAGACAAGGGGTCCAGCCAAACGCGAAGGCCAGTCCCAGAACATAGGCCCCAAACGCCGACCCGCCGTTGTCGCCAGTTTGCAGCCGCACCTCGCGGTCCAGAAACGGGATGCGGAACACCCCGATGAAATGCGCGCCAAAGATCATGATCAACACGGCAGCAATCGCCGTGGTCCATCCCTGCACCGACAACAACATCCGGCCAAAGGTGGAAAACGCATAGCCCAGCAGCAGGAAAACGGTGGACAGACCCAGCACAAAAAACGCAGCGGCCAGCAACACGCGGCCCCGCGCGGCGCGAGTTTCATCCATCTGGGTAACGCTGACGCCGCCCATATAGGCCAGATAGGGGGGCACGATAGGCAGCACACAGGGGCTCAGGAACGACAAGAAGCCCGCGATCATGGCGATCACCATGCCGGGCAACAGGGCGGCGGTAGAGAACGCTTCTATTTCAAACATCGGACCTCGCTTTGGCAACGCCTACCGCAGGAACCGGGCGGGGTCACGCGCGGCAATGTCACAACTTGGGCAGCACCTTGAAACATGAAAACGCCGCCCCGGTGGTCCGGGGCGGCGCAACCTGTCCCAACTCTTAGCGGCCCAAAGACCACCAGCCCCGGCGCTTGGGCTTTGCATCATCGTCGGCCCCATCGGTGGCGCTGTCCGATGCATCCTCTTTCGCCACCTCCGGCGCGGCCACAGGGGCCACGGGTTCCGGCTGCGACACAACTGGGGCCGCCTCGGCCACAACGGCGGCGGGGGCATCCTCGATTACCGGATCAGCAACCACCGGGGCGGGTTTGGCACGGCTGCGGCTGCGCGGGGCGGGCTTCTTGGGGGCGTCATCCGCCACCGTTTCCGGCA